>CAZKSD010000066.1:0-11738 GCA_964555315.1 uncultured Dechloromonas sp. | reverse complement strand
CCGCCGCAGGTGCTGCTGTCCGACATCCGCATGCCCGGCCAGTCGGGGCTGGAGCTGCTGCAGGAAGTCAAGACCCGCTTTCCGGCGCTGCCGGTCATCATCATGACCGCCTATTCGGACCTCGAGAGCGCCGTTGCCGCCTTCCAGGGCGGCGCCTTCGAGTACCTGCCCAAGCCCTTCGATGTCGATCAGGCCGTCGAACTGATCCAGCGGGCGATTGACGAATCGATGCACCAGGCTGGTGCATCCGACGAAGAGCTGCTGACGCCGGAGATTCTCGGGCAGGCCCCGGCGATGCAGGAGGTCTTCCGGGCCATCGGCCGCCTCGCCATGTCGCACGCCACCGTGCTGATTACCGGCGATTCGGGCAGCGGCAAGGAACTGGTCGCGCGGGCGCTGCACCGCCACAGTCCGCGCGCCGACAAGTCCTTCGTCGCGATCAACACCGCGGCGATCCCCAGGGATCTGCTCGAGTCCGAACTCTTCGGCCACGAGCGCGGGTCATTCACCGGAGCGCAGACGCAGCGGCGGGGACGCTTCGAACAGGCCGAGGGCGGCACGCTGTTCCTCGACGAGATCGGCGACATGCCGTCCGAGTTGCAGACCCGGTTGCTGCGGGTCCTTTCCGACGGACATTACTACCGGGTTGGCGGCCATTCGCCGATCAAGGCCAACGTCCGCGTGATTGCCGCGACGCACCAGAATCTGGAGGCGCGGGTCAAGGAAGGTCTGTTTCGCGAGGATCTCTTTCATCGCCTCAACGTCATTCGCATCCGTCTCCCGGCGTTGCGCGAGCGGCGCGAGGACGTCCCGTTGCTGACCCGCCATTTCCTGCAGAAGAGCGCGCGCGAACTTGGCGTCGAGGCCAAGCGCCTCTCGGATGCCGCGATGGCCTACCTGAGCGGGCTCGACTTCCAGGGCAACGTCCGGCAACTGGAAAACCTCTGCCACTGGCTGACCGTCATGGCCCCCGGACAACTGGTCGAGATCGGCGACCTGCCGGCCGAACTGCGCGACGCCGAGTCGATCGCGCTGGCGACCGACTGGGAAAGCGGGCTGGCCGGCGAAGTCGATCGCCTGCTCGCCGCCGGCGTCGACAATGTCCATGGCCGCCTCGCCGAAACCTTCGAACGCGTCCTGATTTCCCGCGCGCTGGCCCGGACCGGCGGGCGTCGGATCGAGGCGGCGCTGGCGCTCGGCATCGGGCGCAACACGATCACGCGCAAGATCGCCGAACTGGGCATCGAAGGGGGCAAGGAGACGGCGGCGGAGTAGAATCCGCTCCATGCCGCTGATCGATCCTGCCCTGCTGGAATCCGCGCCCGGCCTGCCTGCCGGGCGCTTCGCGATCATTGCCCTGGACGAGTGCGACTCGACCAGCAGCGAATTGCTGCGCCGCGCCGACCGGGGCGCGCCGGCCGGGACGGTTGTGGTTGCCGATCGTCAGACCGCCGGACGCGGCCGCCGCGGGCGAAGCTGGCTGTCGGCGCCGGCGGCCGGCCTGACATTTTCTCTGCTGTGGCGCTTCAGCGGGCCGCCGGCGAAGCTCTCGGGCCTTTCGCTGGCCGTCGGCGTGGCGCTGGCCAGGGGCCTCGAAAGCATCGGCGCCCGTGGCATCCGCCTCAAGTGGCCGAACGATGTCCTGCTCGCAGCGGCCGGGGATTTCGCCAAGCTGGCCGGGATACTCGTCGAACTCGCGACTGACCGCGAGGGCACCCAGGCGGTCATCGGCATCGGCGTCAACCTGCTGGCGCCCGGTGACGATCTGCCGCAGCCGGCGGCCGGACTCGATCAGGCGGTGACGCCGCTGCCCGACCGGCATCTCGTGCTGGCCGCGATTCTTCGGGAACTGGATCGGGTTCTCGAGGCTTTCGCGGTCGACGGCTTTTCCGGGGCCAAAATGGCCTGGCAGCAGCGCCATGCCTGGCAGGGTCTCGCCGTCCGCCTTGCCGCTGACGATGGAACGGCGCTCGACGGCATCTGCGAGGGCGTCGACGACGACGGCGCGCTGCTGCTCGCGACAGCCGCCGGCGTGCAGCGCATCGTTTCCGGCGACGTCAGCCTGCGCCGCGCATGATCCTCTGCATCGACAGCGGCAACAGCCGCATCAAGTGGGGCGTGCACGGCGAGGGGCGCTGGCTTGAAGCCGGGATCGTCGAGCATGCCGATACCGACCGACTCGGGTCGCTGACCCGTCGGTTGCCGCCGGCGACGCGAATCATGCTGGCCAACGTCGCCGGCGACGCGGCGCTGGCGCGAATCCGTCTGGCGCTCGCGGCGCGCTGGCGCGAACTGCGCGAAGTGAAATCGGCGCCCGCGGCGGGCGGCGTGATCAATCTGTATGAGGATCCGGCGCGTCTCGGCGTTGACCGCTGGTGCGCGCTGCTCGGCGCGCGCAGCCTGACGTCGGCCGCCTGCGTCGTGGTGATGGCCGGCACGGCGACGACGATCGATTCGCTCGACGGCGGCGGCCGCTTCCTCGGCGGCTTCATCCTGCCCGGATTCGACCTGATGCGCCGCTCGCTGGCGCAGGATACGGCGGCGCTGCCACTGGCTGAAGGACAATATCGCGCCTGGCCGCGCTGCACCGACGACGCGATCACCTCCGGCTGCGTCGAGGCCCAGGCCGGCGCCATCGAACGCGCCGTCGCCAGACTGGGCAACGGCGCCGCGTGCCTGCTTTCCGGCGGCGCCGCCGGCGTCATCGGCGAGCATCTCGGCATGGCGCACCGGCGCGTCGACAATCTCGTGCTCGAAGGCCTGCTGCGGCTCGCCGGGGATTTGCCGGCATGACATGCCAGCGGCAACAGCGGCAGTTGTAGATTGCCGCCTTAGCGGCGACAATTGACGCCAACTCGACGCCTTTCGGGAGGTCCCATGTTCGATCCGGTCATCAGCAACCTGCCCGCCTTCGCCAGCTTTTTCGTGACGGCCATCGTTCTGTTGCTGGCGTTTCTCGCCATTTACGTGGCGATCACGCCCTACAACGAAGTGGCGCTGATCCGCGCCGGCAACGAGGCCGCAGCGGTCAGTCTCGGCGGCGCGGTCATCGGTTTCGCCTTGCCGATTGCGGTTTCCGTCGCCGTCAGCCACAACCTGTACGCGATGATCGGCTGGGGCGTCGTCGCCTCCGTCGTGCAGTTGCTCGCCTTCATCGCCGCGCGGCTGGCGTTGCCGCGGATCAACGAAAGCATCCCCCAAGGCAAGCTGGCCTCGGGAATCTTCCTCGCCTCATTGGCGATCGGCGTCGGCATCCTCAACGCCGGCTGCATCGTCTGACCATTCAAGGAGAATTTCATGGCACTGATGGACTTCATCAAGAAGCAGTTTATCGACATCCTCCAGTGGACGGAGGACAGCGACGGCACGCTGGCCTGGCGCTTCCCGATGGCGGAAATGGAAATCCAGAACGGCGCCAGCCTGACCGTGCGCGATTCGCAACTGGCGCTGTTCGTCAACGAAGGCACGGTGGCGGATGTCTTCGCGCCCGGCATGTACAAGCTGACGACGCAGACGCTGCCGGTCCTCACCTACCTGAAGAACTGGGACAAGCTGTTCGAGTCGCCCTTCAAGTCCGACCTCTATTTCTTCTCGACGCGCACCCAGCTCGACCAGAAGTGGGGGACGCCGAACCCGATCACCATCCGCGACAAGGAATTCGGCATCGTCCGCATGCGCGCCTTCGGCATTTATTCGTATCACCTGACCGACCCGAAGACTTTTTACCAGAAGATTTCCGGCACCCGCGACGCCTACACCCGCGAGGAACTCGAGGGCCAGTTGCGCAACACCCTGGTCGCCGGGTTGACCGACCTGTTCGGCGAATCGGGCGTGCCCTTCATCGACATGGCGGCCAACCAGGACGAATTCGGCAAGGCGATGGCGGCCAAGGCGGCGCCGATGTTCGCCGAGTACGGGCTGACGCTCGATTCGCTGGTCGTCCAGAATGTCTCGCTGCCCGAGGAACTGCAGAAGATCCTCGACCAGAGGATAGGCATGAACATGATCGGCGACATGGGGCGCTTCACGCAGTACCAGGTCGCCAACGCGATCCCCGAGGCGGCGCGGAACGAGGGCGGCATGGCCGGCATGGGTGTCGGCCTCGGCGCCGGCGTCGGCTTCGGCCAGGTCATGGGGCAGGCGATGGCGTCCGCCATGCAGCCAGCCGCCGGCGCGGCATCCGCGGCGCCCACGGTCTCGGCCGACGAGGTCGTCGCAACGCTGGAAAAGCTGCACGGGCTGGTCGAAAAGGGCATCCTCAGCCAGACGGAATTCGAGGCCAAGAAAGCGGAATTGCTCAAAAAACTGAGTTGACCGCAGCCAAGTGGCCCTGACCGCCTCCTGCCCTTCGTGCGGCGCGCCGGTCGTCTTCAAGTCGGCGGGGTCGATCCTCGCCGTCTGCGAGTACTGCCAGAGCACGCTGGTCCGCCATGACACCGCGCTGGAAGACATCGGCAAGATGGCGGCGCTGGCGGAGGACCGCTCGCCGCTGCAACTGGGGGCCGAAGGCAGCTACCAGGGCGTCCATTTCGCGCTGATCGGGCGCATCCAGATCAAGTACAGCCAGGGCTACTGGAACGAGTGGCACCTGCTGTTCGACGACATGCGTACCGGCTGGCTGTCGGAGGCCGGCGGCGAGTATGTGCTCACCTTCGCCCGCCAGGTGCAGGAAGCGCTGCCGCAATTCGCCGAGCTGAAGATCGGCCAGCGCTTCGTGCTGGCCAGCCAGCCGTGGACGGTCAGCAACATCGAGAACGCCGAGTGCGTCGCCGGCCAGGGCGAACTGCCGTTCAAGGTTGGCGCCGGCTACCCGGTTGCCGCGGTCGACCTCAGAAACGGGGCCAATTTCGCGACCCTCGATTATTCGGAAACGCCGCCGCTGCTCTTCGTCGGCGAGCCGGTCGCTCTCGCCTCGCTGAAGATGAGCAAGCTGCGCGAGGGAATGCCGATTCCGGCGCACACCGTCGCGGCGCAGGTTTTCCGCTGCCCGGGTTGCGGCGCGCCGATGCAGGCGCGTTCCCGGGAAATCCTGGCGGTCGGCTGTGCGAGTTGCGGCGCTGTGGTCGATACCGCCGACCAGAATTACAAGCTGTTGTCGAAGGCGCTCGGCACGCGCGACGAGAAGTACGCGCCGCGCCTGGCCCTGGGCAGCAAGGGCACCCTGGAGGGCAAGCCGGTCGAGGTCATCGGTTTCCTCGTCAAGGAGTCGCGGGTCGACGGCGTCGCCTACGCTTGGCGCGAATACCTGCTCGCCGGCGATAGTGCGGAAACCCATGGCACCTATCGCTGGCTGACCGAATACGACGGCCACTGGAACATCGCCGACGTGCTGTCCAACCCGCCGGCCGGCAGCGGCGCGATGGAACTGGCCGACGTCAATTTTTCCGGGCAGCGTTTCCGGCACTATTCCACCGCGCAATCCGCCGAGGTCATCCAGGTCGCCGGCGAATTCACCTGGCGCGTGCGCCGCGGCGAGACCAGCCGGGTGGTGGACTACGTCGCGCCGCCGCTGCTGCTGTCGCGCGAAGCGACCGACAGCGATCTGAACTGGTCGCTCGCGACCTACGTCGCCCCCGAGGTGATCGGCGAGGCGTTCAAGCTGCCGGGACGGATGATCGCGCCGGTCGGCATCTACGCCAACCAGCCCAATCCCTGGGCCGAAACGCACCGGCGGGTTTGCAGCCTGTTCTGGAAACTGGCGCTGGTCGCGGTCGTGCTCCAGGTCCTCTTCGGCTTCCTCGGCGGCGGCAAGGTCCTGCTGCGCCAGGAGGTCACGTTTTCGCCGCAGATGGCGGAAGATGAGGTCGTCACCAGTGAATTCGAGGTGCGCGACCGGCCGCGCAAGCTGACCGTGCGCAACGCGACTTCGCTCGACAACAACTGGATCGGCCTCGACCTGCTGCTGGTCAACAAGGCCAGTGGCCAGGCGTGGCCGGCAGCGCGGGAACTCGCCTACTACCATGGCAACGATGGCGGCGAGAGCTGGTCCGAAGGCAACCGCAGCGACGAGGTCGTTTTCCTCGACATCCCGCCCGGAACCTACTACCTGACGGTCGACCCCGACATCGCCCCGGAAAAGCCGGTGCCGGTGCGCGACCTCATCGAGGTGTACAGCGGCGGCGCCGGCTGGTCGAATTTCGTCATCGTGATGCTGTTTCTTGTCTTCTTCCCGGTATTCACGCGCCTGCGCCACGGGGCCTTCGAGGCCAGGCGCTGGGCCGAGAGCGACCATGCGCCGGCGGCGAGCGGCGATTCCGCGGACGGGGACGACTGATGTTCAAGAACTTCAACCTGGCCACCGGCATCCTCGCGCTGCTGCTGTTCGGCTACGCCCAGCACCAGGGCTGGAACCTGTTCGACAACGTCGCCAATCCGGGCAAGGGCGGATCCGGCAGCAGTCGCGTCTATCACAAGTGACGAGGGCGGGCGCTCAGTCGCCCCCGCCACCGCAGCCGCAGCCATCCCCACCGCCGTCGCCATCGGAACCGCCGGAATCGCCTGAACAGCCGCCGCCGCAGCCGATGTGGCTGGCGCAGAAGCCGGCGCCGATCGCGCCCTCGCGGCCGGCGGCCAGGCAATCGAGCTGGTAGATGAAGCCGCCGGCGATCAGGAGGGCGGCGTCCAGCGCGAACAGCCGGGGCAGCCGCTGCGGCTGGCGGGGGTCGATTCCCTCGCGCGCGCAGGCCAGCCGCCACGCGCGCTTGATGCCGTCCGACACCTGGGTCGGCGAAGGCATCGCCTCGGCCGGCGTATGGTGCAGGAAGCGGCCGAAGGCGCCCCGGCAGAAACGCGCATAGTGCCGGGTGAACAGGATGAACTCGTGCCAGGCATCGTCGACGACCTGCGACGGCATCGCCACCATGCGCCGCCCGGCGCGATGACAGAGCAGAAAATATTCGCGCAGGCCGGCGAAGACCTCGGCGCGCTGATCCGGTGTCAATGCGGGGCGCCGGGCGGCGAGGCGGCGGTCGAGAACTCCGGCGAACGGGTACTGGTCGATGAAGGCCGCCCGCCGCCGTGCCGACCACTGCCGCCAGAGCAGCCATACCAGCACGACCGCCGCCAGCGCGACGACGACCTTGATCATGCGCCGACGTCGAAGCAGAGGTACTTGATCTCGAGATAGTCCTCGATCCCGTACTTCGAGCCCTCGCGCCCGATGCCCGACTGCTTGACGCCGCCGAAGGGCGCGACCTCGTTCGAGATCAGCCCGGTATTGACGCCGACCATGCCGTATTCCAGCGCCTCGCCGACGCGCCAGCAGCGCGCCACGTCGCGCGAATAGAAGTAGGCGGCGAGGCCGAATTCGGTGGCGTTGGCCATCGCCACCGCCTCGGCTTCCGTGTCGAAGCGGAACAGCGGCGCCACCGGGCCGAAGGTTTCCTCGCGCGCCACCTTCATCGCCGGGGTCACGTCGGCGAGCACCGTCGGCTGGAAAAAATTGCCGCCGCGTTCGTGGCGGGCGCCGCCGCACAGCACGCGGGCGCCCTTGGCGAGCGCGTCGGCGACGTGCGCCTCGACCTTGGCCAGCGCCGAATCGTCGATCAGCGGGCCCTGCGCGACGCCCTCCTCGGTGCCGGCGCCGACCTTCAATTCGCCGGCGCGCGCCGCGAGCTTGCGGGCGAATTCTTCATAAACCCCCGACTGCACGAGGATGCGGTTGGCGCAGACGCAGGTCTGGCCGGTGTTGCGGTATTTGGCGATCAGCGCGCCGTCGACCGCGGCATCGACGTCGCCATCATCGAAGACGATGAAGGGCGCGTTGCCGCCCAGTTCCAGCGACAGCTTCTTGATCGTCGGCGCGCACTGCGCCATCAGCAGGCGGCCGACCTCGGTCGAACCGGTGAACGACAACTTCCTAACCAGCGGGCTGGCGGTCAGTTCGCCACCGATCGCCACGGGATCGCCCGTCAGCACGTTGAAGACGCCGGGCGGGAAGCCGGCTTCCTCGGCCAGCACCGCCAGCGCCAGCGCGGTCAGCGGCGTCTGCTCGGCCGGCTTGACCACCACCGTGCAGCCGGCGGCCAAGGCCGGCGCGACCTTGCGCGTGATCATCGCGAGCGGGAAGTTCCAAGGCGTGATCGCGGCGCAGACGCCGATCGCCTGCTTGATGACGACGAGCCGCTTGTCGGCGGCGGTCGCCGGAATCGTCTCGCCATAGGTGCGCTTGCCTTCCTCGGCGAACCACTCGACGAACGACGCGCCATAGGCTACCTCGCCCCTGGCCTCGGCCAGCGGCTTGCCGCCTTCGGCGGTGATCATCTGCGCCAGGTCCTCGGCATTCCGGCTGATCAGCGCGAACCAGCGCTGCAGCACCTGCGAACGCTGCCTGGCGGTCTGCGCGCGCCAGACAGGCAGCGCCGCGGCGGCGGCGGCGATCGCGCGCTGCGTTTCCGCGGCGCCGCAGTTCGGCACTTCGGCCAGCAGCGAACCGTCGGCCGGGTCGCGCACCGCAATGGTTGCGCCGCCATCGGCAGCGATCCATTTTCCGCCGAAAAAGGCGGTCGACCGCAACAAAGACTCATCATGAAGGTGCATGGCCTTGAAAAATCCTGTAGAAACGGTAAGTTATGAATTGTTTGCAGAAAGTGTCTCAAGAGATGCGGCTTCCCGCCTTGTTTGCCGTTACGCTCGCCGTCGCGCTGGCCACCGCCTGTGGCAGCCCGGGGCCGCGTCCGGTCGCATTTGGCAGAACTATAACGCAACCCCTGCCGGTCAGCGAGAAGGGCAACGAGGTCGCTCTCTATGCCCTGGGGCTGATCGATACCGGTTACCGCTTCGGCGGCAGGAACCCCGAAGCCGGGCTCGATTGCAGCGGGATGGTCAGCTTCATCTATGGCCAGGCCGCCGGCCTCAAGGTCACGGGCAGCGCCGCTGACATCGCCCGCGGCAGCCGGCCGATCGAGCCGGAGTTCCTGCGGCCCGGTGACCTGGTCTTCTTCAATACCCGCAACCAGCCGTATTCCCATGTCGGCATCTATCTGGGCGATTCACGATTCGTTCATGCGCCGGCGACCAGCGGGCGCGTCCGCATCGACCGCCTGAGCGATCGCTACTACGCCCAGCGTTTCGAGGCTGCGCGAACCTTTTTCGACTGACACCGTCTCTGCGTCGATAGATTGGACGCGGACCGGCACAGACTGTAAAATCGTTCTTCCCGCGCGCCCGTAGCTCAGTTGGATAGAGTACTGCCCTCCGAAGGCAGGGGTCGGACGTTCGAATCGTCTCGGGCGCGCCAATCGGATACGAATCCGGGCATTTCCGCCGAGCAGCGCGGGTGGTTGGGGCACACCCAGGAATCCGAACCCCCGGCCTTGCCCGAGAGGCGCTTCATCTTGATTCCGCAAGCCGGACAGGTTGGTGTCCTGTAATCACCTTCAGTGGCGAATTCCAGCAGGCTTTTCCGGGCGGCCTCGGGTAGCCTCTTGACCATGATGAGAAACATGTCGCCATTGATCAGCGTGATGCGATTGCTGCCCGCCACCACCTTCGCAGCGTCGGCGAAGTGGCCGCTGGTCACGAAGAACGCCCGGCCGATTTTCTCGTGGGTCATCGCGCCGAGCAGTTCGCGCACCGGCCTCACGCCGACCAGGCGGTCGCCCCCCGCCGCGCACTGGACGATTGCCGTAGGTTTCCCGCTATCGTCCTGATAAAGCAGGATGTCCATCCCGCCATCGGGCCCGAGCCCCGTGGTTTCGCTGCGGATGCCGCTCGTTTCGTAGAACTTCTGGCAGAGATCCTCGAAGCGCTTCCACTCGACCGCGCGGATCAAGTCGATCGACCAGGCGACCGGTTTCGCTTCGATCTCCGCCGCGGGTTCGCTGCAGGCGTCATCAATTACCGGCGCCGCCTCCGGCTCAACCATTACCACCGCGGGACCCGGTTCGACCGCCGGGGTTACGGCAGCCACTACCTCCTCCTCCAGCACTTGCGGGACAGCGGCCGCCGGCTCCGGAGCGCGGCGTCTGGCGGACGATCCGCCATCCGCGTCGCCGCGAGTCGCCGCCGGCCGTCTTGACCTGGTGGACATGGCCAGTGCATAGAACGCCGCGCAAAACAGGAAGAAAATGCCGAACACGACCCACGCAACCGCAACGACACCCTGGGCTATCGAGTTCACGATGATGTTGTCGGGCGCAAGGTTCGGCAAGCCCCATACCAGGCCGATGAATACGGCCACGCCAACCACGAAGATCAGCAGCCAGGGAGCCCCCAGCATGTCATCCAGAAGGGTCACGCTCCTTTTTCGGTGTCCTTGGGCCATATGAACTCCGGGGTAGTTTTCTGCCATTGTAGAATATCGGCACGATCAGGATGCCGCTGTGGCTTGGCGAGCGCTGGTGCTGCGCTTCGGGCGGCCGGCGGACTACCTCGAGCCTGGTTGCGAATTCAGCGAAGATGTCTTTTAGCATGATTTGCTCCGCGATGGCTCAAACCGGCGAGTGTCGAATGCTCCGATGCTTCAGTTCTTGGCAACTTCGTCGGTGAAGGCCATCTTCATCTTGTTCCTGCTGCTCGTCGGCGGCTGCGCGTGCGCGGCTTCCCCGATTGTCCTGCACGTCATCGGCGACACGGGCGATTGCGATTTGCCCTCAACGGCTCAGGTGTCGGCGGCCATCCGGCGGCAGGAGGATTTCAGGGATGCCCGGTTGCTCGAGGTCGGCGATCTGGCCTACCCGGTGGCGACGCGCGAGCGCCTGCTGGAGTGCCACGAGCCGCACTTCTCGATGTTCCCGAAACGGCTGGCGGTGCCGGGGAACCATGACTGGGCCGACAGCGACGCGGCCGGTTTTTTCTCGATCTTTCCCAAACCGGTGCCGCGCGTGGAAGATCTGGGCGGCCCATGGCGGCTTTTGCTGCTGGACAGCAACCTGAAGGGTGTCGCGTGGGAACGGCAGTTGCTGTGGCTCGAAGGCATGCTGGGCGGCAGCCGGGGCAAGTGCCTGATCGCGGCCTGGCATCACCCGCGCTGGTCCTCCGGCAAGCACGGCGACCTCCCCTTCGTCGATCCGCTCTGGCGGCGGGTCAGCGGCTACGCGACCTTTACGCTGCACGGGCACGACCATCATTTCGAGGCGTTGCCCCAATTCGCCGCCGATGGCGCCGCAAGCCATCGGGGAACGGCGTCGTTCGTGGTCGGCACCGGCGGCGCCCGTCTGTATCCGCCCGGGGAAAACAAACGCTCGGAGCGCACCGTCCATGGACAATTCGGCTTTCTCCGGATCAGTCTGGACGGACTACGCTACCACTGGCGCTTTGTCGGCGTGGACGACAAGGTGCTCGATTCCGGCAGCGGGACTTGCCAGCCGACCGGGCGCCGGCCCTAGCTTCCTGTCACGGCGCCCGCAGGCATGTCCGGCTTGTTGGTCTTCCCGGATTCCCGCGATTGTCGGAAAAATTGACAGCCCTCGTTGCGCCCCCTGTCCATCGTCCCGATTGGCCTGCACTGTTGTTTTTGCAACACCACGACCGCAGAAACAGATGAAAGCAGATGAACCGGGACGATATTCGGAGTATGCTAAATTATTGTTTAAATAAAAGAGGTTAGGAATGAAAGTTAATCTACATTCCCATACGCCGTTCCGGGCAACCGGCGTCGCCGCGGCGTTGGCGATCGTTTTCAGCGGATTTGCCCAGGGGGCGGAGATCTCGGCGGCAGAGGCCAAGGCGCTGAAGGCGAAGGTCAATGAACAGGCCAAGCGGATGGAAGCGCTCAAGAAGCAACTGGCGGATACCGA
>CAZKSD010000065.1:0-11761 GCA_964555315.1 uncultured Dechloromonas sp. | reverse complement strand
CGAAGCCGAGGAAGACGTCCTTGAACTGGTTCATCCCGGCGTTGGTGAACAGCAGCGTCGGGTCCTCGTGCGGCACCAGCGAACTGGAAGCGACGATCTGATGGCCCTTGGAGGCGAAGAAGTCGAGAAACTGCTGGCGGATTTCGGAGCTTTTCATGAACTGACCGCCGCAACGGGCGCTGGATTCGAAACTCGCGATTTTAAAAGAAAAAACCCGCCGCGCGGCGGGTTCTTCGGCGAGGCCTGGCGCCGTTCAGCGGTGGTAGCGCCGATGATCGACGATACCGTTGTGGTTGTAGTCGTGCTGGCGGTCGTGCTTCTCCGCGAAGATTCGCCGGCTCTCGACATCCTGGGCATGATGCAGTCTTGCCCGCTCTTGCCGGGTGACCACGCCGTCCGCCCGGGCTCGGTTTTCCATGTTGGCGATATGCATCTGATCCCTTTCCAGACGGCCGGCTTCACGCTGTGTCAGACTCCCGGAACCGACCCCCTGCTGGATGCGGGCCTGCTGATTGGCTTCGCGCTGATCGATATGGGGTGTCGCGGTCTGGGCCAGCGCCAGAGCCGGCAGGGCAAGACTAAGGGCAATGGCTGTCCTCATGTTCTTCATGGCTTTCTCCTTGGTGTAGGGTTGATTCCCTGAGCGCCATTAGAATTGAAAACGGTGAGAAAATCAGCCGCCTGGATGCAAGCGTTTGTAAGGAGTTGTATCCGGAGAAAAAAGATCGAGGCGATCGGTGAACAGGCCGCTGACGCCGAGGGCGAAAAGCATTTCCGCCTGTTCCGGCGCGTTGACCGTGTAACACAGCACCGGAATGTCATGCGCCCGCGCTTCCGCCAGCACCTCGTCGCGCACGAGGTCGGCGTCGCAATGCAGCGCAATCGCCCGCAGCCGATGGACTTCCGCGAGCCAGTCGCGAGGCGGGGTTTCGAACAGGACACCACGGGAGACTTCCGGTGCAACGTCGCGCGCCACTGCCAGCGCCGCGAGCGAAAAGGAGGACAACAGCGGCTGCACCGCCGCCCCGCGCCACAGGTCGGCCGCCTGCCGGGCGACGACGGCGGCCGTCGCCAGCTCGTGTCCGGCCGCCGGCTTGATCTCGACGTTGGCGAGCAGACCGAGTTCGCGGCACAGCGCGGCGGCCTCGGCGAAACGGGGGATGCGCTCGCCCCGGCCGGCATCGAGCGAGAAAAGCAGCGCGTCCGGCGTGTCGCAGACGCGACCGGCGCCGTCGGTCGTCCGCTCCAGCGTCTCGTCGTGAATGAGGACGGGCGTGCCGTCCGCGCTCAGCATGACGTCGAACTCGACGGCCCGGTACCCCAGCCGCGCCGCCAGGCGAATTCCGGCCAGCGTGTTTTCCGGCGCCAGGCTGCCGCCGCCGCGATGGGCGATCCAGCGCGGCGGCGGCAACGGCATCAGAAGGGCTGCGACTTTTTCAGCGCCGGCTTGGCCGCCAGCACCGCGTTGCCGCGATTGACCGCGTTGTCGAGCGCCGCCTTGGCCGGAGCCTTGTTGGCCCAGACCGATTCCAGTTCCTCGTCGGCGATGATGCGCACCGGGTCGATGTCGGAGACATGCCGCGATTGTGCGGCGCCCTTGCCCTTGAGCGAACCGTAGGCCACCTCGAGGGTCGCCTGCCCTTCCTTCAGCAACTTGCTGCGCGCCGCGGCGCGCGCCGCCGCCGTCATCGGCAGCCCGCCGTAGACGCTGACCAGTTCGACCTGCATGTCCGGCGCCAGCATGAACGAAACGAACCTGGCCGCCTGCTTGTATTCGGCGGCCGATCGCCCGGCGCCCGCCCACAGCGCGAAGCCGTCGGCGAGCGTGTTCTGGCGCCCGCCGTAGACATCGTCGTGATACGGCAGCGGCGCCACCCCCAGGTCGACGCCCTTGGCCTCGCGGAATTCGGCCTGTTCGCGCGAGTCGGTCGTGATCATCGCGCACTCGCCCGAAGCGAACTTCTGGCTGGCCTCGGCTCCGCGGCCGAAGTGACGGAAATAGTTGGCCTTGGTCCAGGTCGCCATCATCGCGATGTGCTTGACCTGCGGCAGTCCGTTGAAGGCGAGAACGCCCTTATCGCTGACCGACGGCAGGCCGGAGACGGCGCTGACATTGTCGATATGCACCCAGACCGGCCACGAGGTCGTGTACGGGCAGGAATAGCCGGCCTCCTGCAGCTTGTCGAGCATGCCCTGCATCTCGAACCAGGTCTGCGGCGGCTTGTCCGGATCGAGCCTGGCCTTGCGCATGGCATTCTTGTTGTAGAACAGCACCGGCGTCGAATAGGCGACCGGCAAGGCCACCAGCCGGCCCTTGGCATCCACCACCCCGGCCTTCAGGTCGCCCGAAAGTTCGCCCATATTCAGCGGCTGGCTGGCCTTGGCCATCATTTCGTGCAGCGGAATGAAGTACTTCGCCTGCGAGAGCACGTCGCTGACCTCGTAGGGATGGATCAGGTTGAGGACGGCCGGCTTCTCGTTCTTTTCCAGGCGGCCAAGCTTCAGTGTGCCGCCGGTTTCCTTGTTGAAGCGATCGACGATCGCCTGAACATGTTTCTCGGCCTCGGGGCTCAGATTGTGCGAGATCTCGAAATCGGGAGATGCCACCGGCGCCGGCTCGGCCTTGGCGGCGGGCTTGGCGGCGGCCTTCTGGGCAGGCTTGGCAGCGGGTTTGGCGGCAGGCTTGGCGGCCGGGTCGGCAGCCAGCGCCGGAAAGGCCAGCGCGAGGCCGACGACAATCGCCAGGGGACGAAGAGAATGCGGCATGAGTACTCCCGTGTTCGTAAAAAGAGCCGGCATTATAACCGCGTGCCGCAGTGCGGGAAGGCGATCGCAGCACCTGCCGGCCGGCGGCGGTCGACCGCCGCCAGAGCCGGATTTTCAGGCGGCGGCCGGCGAACCGGGGCAGCTTGAGCGGATGATCGCGCTCCAGTCGGCGTATAATGCTGCCCCATGTCTGAAATCAATACGTTAGCTGGCGCCGCCGCCAGCGCCCCGGCCGCGCAAACACCCGCGGAAAGCGGGTCCGAAATCACCTTCGCCAACCTCGGCCTCGCCCCCGAACTGCTGCGCGCCGTTACCGACGAAGGCTACACCCGACCGACACCGATCCAGGCGCAGGCGATCCCGCTGCTCATCAGCGGCGCGGACATCATGGGCGGCGCCCAGACCGGCACCGGCAAGACCGCGGCCTTCGTGCTGCCGATCCTGCAACGCATTCTGCCCTTCGCGTCATCGAGCCCGTCGCCGGCCCGGCACCCGGTGCGCGCGCTGATCCTGGCGCCGACGCGCGAACTGGCGCTGCAGGTCTACGAGTCGGTGAAGTCCTACAGCAAACACACGCCGGTTCGCGCCATGTGCGCCTTCGGCGGCGTCGACATCAAGCCGCAGATCGCCGAACTCAAGAAGGGCGTCGAGATCCTCGTCGCCACCCCCGGCCGCCTGCTCGACCACGTCGAGAACAAGAGCGTCAGCTTCAACTCGGTGCAGGCCGTCGTCCTCGACGAAGCCGACCGCATGCTCGACATGGGCTTCATCCCGGACGTCACGCGCATCCTCAACATGCTGCCGCAGCAACGCCAGAGCCTGCTCTTCTCGGCGACCTTCTCGGAAGAAATCAAGCGCCTGGCCGACACCATGCTCAAGTCGCCGGTGCTGATCGAAGTCGCCCGCCGCAACCAGGTGTCCGAAACCATCGCCCACCGCGTGCACCCGGTATCGGAATTCGCCAAGCGCGGGCTGCTGATCAAGCTGCTGAAATCGAGCGAAATCCGCCAGTGCCTGGTCTTCATGCGCACCAAGCAGGGCTGCTCGCGCCTGACCCGGGAACTGCAGCGCGCCGGCATCCACGCCGACGCCATCCACGGCGACAAGAGCCAGCTCGACCGCATCAAGGCGCTCGACGCCTTCAAGGACGGCACGACGCACGCGCTGATCGCCACCGACGTCGCCGCGCGCGGCCTCGATATCGACGACCTGCCCTACGTCATCAACTACGAGCTGCCGCACACGCCGGAAGACTACGTGCACCGCATCGGCCGCACCGGCCGCGCCGGCAAGCAGGGGAATGCGATTTCCCTGGTCAGCGCGCGTGAGGTCGGTTACCTGGTCGATATCGAGAAGCTGATCAAGCGGCCGATCGAGCAGGTCGAGGTCCCCGGATTCGAACCGGAGCCGGAGTATGAATACCCGCCGGGCAACAAGCGCCGGCGTTCATCCGCACCGCCGGTCAAGGCGCCGGTCGCCCATCGCCCCGAGCGTCCGGAACGCCCGGCGCAGGGCGACCGCCGTCCGCCGCGGCGCAACCCGATGATCGCCGCCGACGGCTTCGACTTCAGCAAGCCCTACGAGGACGCGTCCCCGCGCGCCGAGCTGCCGGATTCCCCCAAGCCGCCGGCCAAGGTTGACCCGCACAAGCCGAAACGGGTCGTCGCGGCGCTGCTCGGCGGTCTCGGCAAGCGCTAGATCATCGCCGCCGGCCGTTGGCCGGAGCGGCCACGGCCGGCCTTGCCTCGTTCAGCTTGACGATGACCAGCGACAGGTTGTCCCCGCCGCCGCCCGCCCGGGCGCGCGCCGCGTCGACCAGGATCTCCGAAGCCCGGCGCGCCGAATTCTCGGCGACGATGCGGCCCATCTCGGCGTCATCGAAGTAGGCCCAGAGGCCGTCCGAACAGATCACGAAGCTGTCGCCCCCGGTCAGGTCGTGGGCTTCGCCGAAGTCGAACCGCGGATCTTCCTTGCCACCCAGCGACGTGACCAGGATATTGCGGTTGGGATGCGTCAGCGCCTCCTCGGGCGAGAGACGCCCGGTCGCGACCAGGTGCTCGACATAGGAATGATCGACGCTGCGGAAGATCGGCTCGCCATCGCGGAAGCGATAGAGGCGACTGTCGCCGCAGTGCGCCCAGGTTGCCTTTCCCGGTTGCAGCAACAGCATCACGGCCGTGCTGTGCGGATCCTTCTCGTTGATGAAACGCGAGGCCTTGATCATGAGATGCGCCTCGAGCATGCTGTTTTCCAGCAGGATCCGCGCCATTTCCACCGTCGGCGAGAAGCACTCAAAGCTGGTCTTCGCCGTATGCACCACCTGTTCCGCAGCCAGCGCGCCACCGGTGTGGCCGCCCATTCCGTCGGCAACCACCGCCAGCGCCACCCCGCGCTGGTGAACATGCGGAAGGATCGCGAGACGATCCTGTTGTTCCTTGCGATCTCCCTGGTGCTGCGCGGCGCACGCATCAACTGTTATGGGCATTACCTCTCCTTGACCGCGCGAAGATTAGCTCGGATGGTCGACTGCCACTCGTGACAAAACTCACGCTTTACCGACAGCGGCCGGACTTTTCAGGGCAAAGCAGCGTCGACGAGTTCGATCCAGTGCCTGGTCGGCAGAACGCTTCCCGCCTGCAGGTGGGTCAGGCAGCCGATGTTGGCGGTGGCGATGAACAGCGGCGAACCCGCCATCAGCGCCGCCAGCTTGTTGTCGCGCAAGCGCCGCGATAATTCCGGCTGGAGCAGCGAATAGGTGCCGGCCGAACCACAGCACAGGTGCCCGTCGGCCACCGGAACCAGGTCGTAGCCGGCGACCGCCAGCAGCCCTTCGATGACACCGCGTATCCTTAGCCCGTGCTGCAGGGTACAGGGCGAATGGAAGGCCACCTTGCCGCGCGTCCCGGGCGCGGCCGCGAGCTGCGCCTGCAGGCTTTCCCGTTCGGCGGCGACAACTTCCGCCGGATCGCGGCACAGGGCGCTGATTCTGGCCGCCTTTTCGGCGTAGACCGCGTCATCGGCCAGCGCGTGCCCGTAGTCCCGGACCTGGACGCCGCAGCCGGACGCGGTAACGACGATCGCCTCGACGCCCGCCTCGACATGCGGCCACCAGGCGTCGATGTTGCGCCGCATGTCGTCCTTCGCCGCTTCCTG
The DNA here is from genome assembly GCA_964555315.1 of uncultured Dechloromonas sp. GTDB lineage: Bacteria > Pseudomonadota > Gammaproteobacteria > Burkholderiales > Rhodocyclaceae > Azonexus. The sequence goes on along the minus strand of CAZKSD010000065.1, from coordinate 5,842 downwards.
ATCGTTCAGGTGAAAACGCACGCCGCCGCAACAACCGGCATTGCTCTCCTCGAACAATTCGATGCCCAGCCGGTCGAGAACACGCGCCGTGGCGGCGTTGATGTTCGGCGCCAGCGCCGGCTGGACGCAGCCGGCGAGCGCCAGCATGCGGCGGCGATGGCCGGCTGACGGCGGCCAGGGCTTCGCCGCGCCCTGGCTTTCCGGCGGCAGCTTCTCGGCCAGCCCCGACGGCAGCAGCGGACGCAGCAACTGGCCAAGCTTCACCGCCGGCCCGAACACCGCGGGCCGCGGCAGCGTTGCCCGCAGCATCCGCCGCATCAGCGCGTCGCCGCCCTTGCGCGGCAACTTTTCCTCGACGACCCGGCGGCCGATGTCGAGCAGATGGCCGTACCTGACGCCGGACGGGCAGGTCGTCTCGCAGGCGCGGCAGGTCAGGCAGCGGTCGAGGTGGAGGCGCGTCTTTTCGCTGACCGCCCTGCCCTCCAGGACCTGCTTGATCAGGTAGATGCGCCCGCGCGGGCCGTCGACTTCGTCGCCGAGCAGCTGGTAGGTCGGACAGGTGGCGGTGCAGAAGCCGCAATGGACGCAGGTGCGCAGGATCGCCTCGGCTTCCCTGCCGGCCGGGGTGTCGCGGATGAAGTCGGCGAGCTTCGTGTCCATTAGGGCATGCTCCTGATAATCGACGGGCTGCGCAAGGGTCTGGCGGGAGGGCAGTGCAAGGCGCCGGTCGCGCCGAGCAGTGATCTGCACAAGCGGGCGGCAACGCGGCAATGCGCCCCGCCAGACCCTTGCCCTTCGGGTTTGCCGGGGCGGGCGGTCGCCGGTGTTGCTCGGCTTGGGAATGGGACGGCCATTCCCGGCACCTCGCGTCTTGGCGCCCCTCCCGTCCCGGCAAACGCAGTCCCGCCGATTATCAGGAACATGCCCTAAAACTCGGCGTACAGGCGACCGGGGTTGAGAATGCCGCGCGGGTCGAAGCTTTGTTTCAGGCGGCGATGCAGGGCGAGCAGGGCCGGCGCCAGCGGCGCGAAAGCGCCCTCCAGGCAGCGCAGCGACTCGGGTGCGTGATAGAGCACGGCATGGCCGCCGAGCCGGGCGGCGGCACCGCGCACGGCGTCGTGGCGCTCGCCGGTTTCGCCGGCATACCAGCGCAGGGCGCCGCCCCATTCGATGGCGCGCAGCTTGTCGAGGCCGGGCGGCGGCACCGTCGAGGGCAGCGCCAGCCGCCACAGCACGGGCGCGGAAAAGGCCGGATGCGTCTGCTCGCGCACGGAAATCCAGTGTTTTTCGGCGTCGACCGCGAGCGTGCCGCCGAGCTTGCCGCGCGCCGCCGCGACCGCTGCCCGCGCCCCCGAGAGGCGTAGCCAGAGCCGCCCATCGTGCCAGAACGAGGCGGAAACCGGCAGCGGCTGACCGCCCCAGCGGTTGAGCAGGGCGATGGCCTCGCCCTCCTTCACGTCGAAAACCAGCGTTTCTTCGGCCACCGGCCGCGGCAGCACCTTCAGCGTCACCTCGGCCAGCACGCCGAGCGTGCCGAGGCTGCCAGCCAGCAGCCGCGAGACGTCGTAGCCGGCGACGTTCTTCATGACCCGGCCGCCGAAATCGAGGATCTGGCCGCTGCCGTCGACCAGTTTGACGCCGAGCACGAAGTCGCGCACGGCACCCGCCTGCTGCCGGCGCGGTCCGGAAAGCCCGGCGGCGACGCAGCCGCCGACCGTCGCACCGGAAAAATGCGGCGGCTCGCAGGCCAGCATCTGGCCCTTTTCGGCCAGCGCCGCCTCGATCTCGGCCAGCGGCGTGCCGCACTTCGCGGTGAGGTAAAGCTCGCTCGGCTCGTAGGCGACGATGCCGCGGTAGCCCGCCACGTCGAGCACGTCGCCGGCCAGCATGCCGCCGTAGAAATCCTTGCTGCCGCCGCCGCGGATGCGCAGCGGCGCGTGGCCGTCGTGGGCGGCGCGGACGGCGGCGGCGATCTGGTCCAGCGTCATCAAAAGCGCTCCAGTTCGGGGAATTTCACGTCGCCATGGTGCACGTGCATGCGCCCGTATTCCGCGCAGCGGTGCAGGCTGGGCACCGCCTTGCCGGGGTTGAGCAGGCCGCGTTCGTCGAACGCCGCCTTGATGCGGTGGAAGGTTTCCAGTTCCGGCGTCCTGTACTGGACGCACATCTGGTTGATCTTCTCGATGCCGACGCCGTGCTCGCCGGTGATCGAGCCGCCGAGCGCCACCGAGAGTTCGAGAATCTCGCCGCCAAAGGCTTCGGCGCGTTCCCATTCGCCGGGCTTGGCGGCGTCGTACATGATGAGCGGATGCAGGTTACCGTCGCCGGCATGGAAGACGTTGGCGCAGCGCAGGCCGTATTTCCCTTCCATTTCGCCGATGGCCGCGAGCATTTCGGCCAGCCGTTTGCGCGGAATCGTGCCGTCCATGCAGTAGTAATCCGGCGTGATGCGCCCGACCGCCGGAAACGCCGCCTTGCGCCCGGCCCAGAAGCGCAGGCGCTCGGCCTCGGACTGCGAGACGCGGATGTCGCGGGCGCCGGCAGACTTCAACACCGCGGTGACGCGCGTGATCTCCTCGGCCACCTCTTCCGGCGTGCCGTCCGCCTCGCACAGCAGGATGGCCGCCGCGTCGAGGTCGTAGCCGGCCTTGACGTAAGGCTCGACGGCGGCAGTCGCCGGCTTGTCCATCATCTCCAGCCCGGCCGGGATGATGCCGGCGGCGATGATCGCCGCCACCGCGTCGCCGGCCCGGGCGACATCGTCGAAAGAGGCCATCACCACCTGCGCCAGTTCCGGCTTCGGCACCAGCTTGACGGTGACTTCGGTGACGACGCCGAGCATGCCTTCGGAACCGATGAGCAGCGCCAGCAGGTCGTAACCGGGCGCATCGGGCGCCGCCGAGCCGATCTCGAAGACCTCGCCCTCAATGCTGACGACGCGCAGGCGCAGCACGTTGTGCACCGTCAGCCCGTACTTCAGGCAATGCACGCCGCCCGAGTTTTCGGCGACGTTGCCACCCAGCGTGCAGGCGATCTGCGACGACGGGTCGGGCGCGTAATAAAGGCCGTAAGGCGCCGCCGCTTCCGACACCGCCAGGTTGCGCACGCCGGGCTGGACGATGGCGCTGCGGCTGTCGCGGTCAACGTGCAAAATGCGGTTGAAACGCGCCAGCGACAAAACCACGCCCTGCGCGTGCGGCATCGCCCCGCCCGAAAGCCCGGTGCCGGCGCCGCGCGCGACGACCGGCACGCCGAGCCGGTGGCAGGTGCGCAAAATGTCGATCACCTGCCCCTCGTTTTCCGGCAGGCAGACGGCCAGCGGCAGTTGGCGGAAGGCGGTGAGGCCGTCGCATTCGTAGGGGCGCAGATCCTCGTCGTCGACCAGCAGGCAGTGCGCCGGCAGGATCGCCCCCAGGTGCGCGGCGAGCGCCTTGCGGTCGGTGCGAAATTCGTGATCGGGTGTCGTCATGGTGACCTTCATTCTAGTCCGATGAGAATGGCGCGAAAGTCATTTACGTTGGTTCTTGTCGGCCCCGTCACCAGCAGGTCGCCGAGCGCCGAGAAAAAGCCCCGGGCGTCGTTGGCGGCCATGAATCCGCGAATGTCGAGGCCCAGTTCGCGGGCACGGCGCAGGGTTTCCGGCGTGACGAAGGCGCCGGCATTGTCTGCGGAACCGTCGATGCCGTCGGTGTCGGCGGCCAGCGCGTGGATGCCCGGCGCGCCGTCGAGCGCCAGCGCCAGGCCGAGCAGGAACTCGGTATTGCGCCCGCCGCGCCCGCCCTCGCCTTTCAGCGTCACCGTCGTTTCGCCGCCGGACAGCAGCACGCAGGGTTTTTTGGCCGGAAATCCGTGTCGACCGCAACTGAGCGCCATGCCGGCCAGCGCCTTGCCGACTTCGCGCGCCTCGCCCTCGATGGCGTCGCCGAGGATCAGCGGCGCGATGCCAAGCCGGCTCGCCTCGGCCGCCGCCGCTTCGAGCATCCGGCGCGGGCTGGCGATCAGGCGGAACGCGCTGTTCGCCAGCCGCGGATCGCCCGGTTTCGGCGTTTCCAGCTCGCCCGATGCCAGCCGCGCGCGCAGCGCAGCGGGGATGGCGATGCCGTAGAAATCGAGCACTTTCAGGGCGTCGACCGCAGTCGTCGGGTCGGCGACGGTCGGGCCGGAAGCGATCACCGCCGGATCGTCGCCCGGCACGTCGGAAATCGCCAGGGTCAGCACGCTCGCCGGCCAGGCGGCAGCCGCCAGCCGCCCGCCCTTGAGCGCCGACAGGTGCTTGCGCACGCAGTTGATTTCGCCGATGGCGGCGCCCGAGCGGAGCAGCGCCGCGGTGAGCGCCCGCTTTTCGGCCAGCGTCACGCCGGCGGCGGGCGCCGCCAGCAGCGCCGAGCCGCCGCCGGAAATCAGCGCCAATACACGGTCGCTCGCGGTCAACCCGGAAATCATCCCCAAAATGCGCGCCGCCGCCGCTTCGCCCGCCGCATCCGGCACCGGGTGCGCCGCCTCGACGATCTCGATGCGTTCGCACGGCACGCCGTGGCCGTAGCGCGTCACCACCAGCCCTTCAAGCGGTCCCGGCCAGTGCGCCTCAACCGCCCGCGCCATCGCCGCCGAGGCCTTGCCGGCGCCGATGACGATCAAGCGCCCGCCGTGATCCGGCGGCAGATGCGGCGGCACGCACCGGGCCGGATCGGCCGCCGCGATGGCGGCGTCGAACAGGCGGCGGAGCATCTCACGCAGGTTCATTTCGGCAGCCAGCCGAGACCGGCCTCGGTCGTCGTCAGCGGCTGGTATTCGCAGCCGACCCAACCGTCGTAGCCGATCCGGTCGAGCAGATCGAACAGGAAGGGATAATTGATCTCGCCGCTGCCCGGTTCGTGGCGACCGGGGTTGTCGGCGATCTGGATGTGGCCGATGCGCCCGATGTGGGCCTCCAGCGTGCGCGCCAGATCGCCGGCGATGATCTGCGCGTGGTAGATGTCGTACTGTAGCTTCACATTGTTGCGGTCGACCGCCTCCAGCAGGCGAAAACCCTTGGCCACGTCGTCCAGCCAGTAGCCCGGCATGTCGATGCGGCTGTTGATCGGCTCGATCGTCACCGTCGCGCCGATGGTCGCAAAGCGGTCGGCGGCGAAGCGCAGGTTGGCGATGTAGGTCGCTTCCAGTTCCGCCTCGCCAACGCCCGCCGGCCGCAGCCCGGCCAGGCAATGCACGCGCCGGCAACCCAGCGCCTGCGCGTAAGCGAGCGCCAACTCGACGCTCTCGGCGAACTCGCCCCGGCGCTGCGGCAGGCAGGCCAGGCCGCGCTCGCCGGCCGCCCAGTCGCCGGCCGGCAGATTGAACAGCGCCTGTTCGAGGCCGTTGTCACGCAGCCATTCGGCAATGTCGCGCGCCGGCCACTCGTAGGGCGACATGTACTCCACCGCCTTGAAGCCAGCCGCCGCGGCGCGCACGAAGCGCTCGGGAAAGGGCTGCTCGGTAAACAGAAAGCTGAGATTGGCGGCGAACTTTGGCATGACGGCGACGGTCAGTAACAGGGCCACGTCAGTATAATCCCCGCACTTCAAGCAGGAGACCAAGATGAGCGAAACCAGGCAAGACAGCGAGCGCAAGGGCAACCGCCTGTCCAAAATCGTTACCCGCACCGGCGACGCCGGCACCACCGGCCTCGGCGACGGCAGCCGGACAACCAAGGACAGCCTGCGCATCGACGCCATCGGCGAGGTCGATGAACTCAACTCCAGCCTCGGCGTGCTGCTCTGCGAAGACCTGCCGGACAACGTGCGCACTGCCCTGCTCGACATCCAGAACGACCTCTTCGACCTCGGCGGCGAACTCTGCCTGC
>CAZKSD010000064.1:0-11878 GCA_964555315.1 uncultured Dechloromonas sp. | reverse complement strand
ACTTGCCGAGCTGGTCGGCCATGATGATCAGCACCAGCGACGGCGGGATGATCTGGGCCAGCGTGCCGGAAGCGGCGATGACGCCGGAGGCGAGGCGCTTGTCGTAGCCGTAGCGCAGCATGATCGGCAGCGAGATCAGGCCCATCGAGATCACCGAGGCGGCGACGACGCCGGTCGTCGCGGCGAGCAGCGCGCCGACGAAGATCACCGCGTAGGCGAGGCCGCCGCGCATCGGGCCGAACAACTGGCCGATGGTGTCGAGCAGATCCTCGGCCATTCCCGAGCGTTCGAGAATCAGCCCCATGAAGGTGAAGAAGGGAATGGCGAGCAGCGTGTCGTTGGCCATGATCCCGAAAATGCGCTCGGGCAGCGCCTGGAACAGCGCCGGCTGCAACAGGCCGAGTTCGATGCCGATGAGGCCGAAGACGATGCCGTTGGCGGCCAGCGCGAAGGCGACCGGGTAGCCGAAGAGCAGAAACACGACGAGGGCGCCGAACATCAGCGGCGCCATGTTGGCGATCATCCATTCCATTATTTGGCCTCCTGCGCTTTGGCGGCGGCAATGGCGGCGGCCAGTTCCTCTTCGGCGGTCGGGCCTTTTTCCTTGCGGCCCGGGTCGTCGATCATTCCGGCCAGGAAGGCGATGCGCTTGATCAGTTCGGAAACGCCCTGCAGCGCCAGCAGCGTGAAGCCGATCGGCAGCAGGATCTTCACCGGCCAGCGGATCAGGCCGCCGGCATTGGCCGAATGCTCATTGATCTTGTACGACTCGGCGACCAGCGGCAGGGACAGCCAGAGCACGGCGACGACCATCGGCAGCAGGAAGAAGATCGTCCCGATGATGTCGATGACCGCCAGTCCGCGCGGTGACAGCTTGCCGGAGAGGACGTCGATGCGGACATGCTCGTTCTTCTGCAGGGTGTACGGCGAGCAGAGCAGGAAGACGGCGGCGAACAGGTACCACTGGATTTCCAGCAGGCCGTTGGAGCTGTCATGGAAGACGAAGCGATAGCTGGCATTGCCGGCGCTGATCAGGGTCATCACCAGCACCAGCCAGAACGCGGCCTTGCCGACGCGTTCGTTGATCCAGTCGATCAGCCGCGAGAGCTTGAGCAGAAGGGTCACGAAAAATCCTCCTCGGTTGTTAGAATTCCCGGCTTCTCAAGGCGTCCGGGGTGAGGGAAACATCTTGCCGGACGAAATCTACAGCCAAGGACAAGAATCGAACATGGTGGAAATCCCTACAACCCGCATCTGCCTGATACGCCACGGCGAAACCGAGTGGAACGCGGACCGCCGCATCCAGGGGCATATCGACATCGCCCTCAACCAGACCGGCCTCGATCAGGCTGCCGCAGCCGGGCGCTGGCTGCGCAACGCGGGCATCGTCGCGCTCTACAGCAGCGACCTCCGGCGGGCGTGGGTCACGGCGCGGGCGATTGGCGCGGCGCTCGGCCTGGCGCCAGTGGCGGTTCCCGAAATGCGCGAGCGCCGTTACGGGATCTTCGAGGGACTGACCTACGACGAAGCACGGGAGCGCTTTCCCGAGGACTACGCCGCGTTTGCCCGGCGCGATGCCGACTACAGCTTCGACGGCGGCGAAAGCCTGACGCAGATGTTCGCCCGCGTGACCGGCAAGCTCGCGGAGATCGCCGCCGCGCATCCGCGGCAGAACGTCGCCGTCGTCCTGCATGGCGGGGTTCTCGACATCGTCAATCATTTCGTGCGCGGCAACCCGCTCGAAATGCCGCGCGACTTCCTGATTCCCAACGCGGGCATCAGCTGGATTGCCACGGTCGACGGCGTCTGGACTCTGGAATCCTGGGGTGAAACCGGACATCTCGAACCGGGCGCCCTCGACGAGCTTCCCTCGTGATAAAATCTCACCCCTTTTCAATGGCTTGAGGCGTTCCCCATGTTCTACGCGACAGACACCCTTTCCCGAGTTGACCCTGAACTGTGGCGTGCCATCCAGGCCGAGGTCAAGCGTCAGGAAGACCACATCGAACTGATCGCGTCGGAAAACTACGTCAGCAAGGCCGTCATGGAAGCCCAGGGCTCGCAGCTCACCAACAAGTACGCCGAAGGCTATCCCGGCAAGCGCTACTACGGCGGTTGCGAGCATGTCGATGTCGCCGAGCAACTCGCCATCGACCGCCTCAAGAAGCTGTTCGGCGCCGACGCCGCCAACGTCCAGCCCAACTCCGGTTCGCAGGCCAATCAGGCGGTGCTGATGGCGTTCTGCAAGCCGGGCGACACCATCATGGGCATGAGCCTGGCCGAAGGCGGCCACCTGACCCACGGCATGGCGCTCAACATGTCCGGCAAGTGGTTCAATGTCGTCTCCTACGGTCTCGACAGCGATGAGGCAATCGACTACGACCGCATGGAAGCGCTGGCCCGCGAACACAAGCCGCGCCTGATCATCGCCGGCGCCTCGGCCTACTCGCTGCACATCGACTTCGAGCGCTTCGCCAGGGTCGCCAAGGCGGTCGGCGCCATCTTCATGGTCGACATGGCGCACTATGCCGGGCTGATCGCCGCCGGTTTCTACCCGAACCCGGTGCCCTTCGCCGACGTTGTCACCTCGACCACGCACAAGACGCTGCGCGGCCCGCGCGGCGGCATCATCCTGATGAAGGCCGAACACGAGAAGGCGATCAACTCGGCCATTTTCCCCGGCCTGCAGGGCGGCCCGCTGATGCACGTCATCGCCGCCAAGGCGGTCGCCTTCAAGGAGGCCGCGACGCCGCAGTTTCGCGACTATCAGGAACAGGTCGTCGCCAATGCTCGCGTCATGGCCAAGGTCCTTGGCGAGGAGCGGGGCCTGCGCGTCGTTTCGGGACGCACCGAGAGCCATGTCTTCCTGCTCGACCTGCGCGCCAAGAACATCACCGGCAAGGATGCCGAGGCGGCATTGGGTCGCGCCCACATCACGGTCAACAAGAACGGCATCCCGAACGATCCGCAGAAGCCATTCGTCACTTCCGGCATCCGCATCGGCTCGCCGGCGATGACGACCCGCGGCTTTACCGAAATCGACGCGGAGGAGGTCGCGCACCTGGTGGCCGACATTCTGGATGCGCCGAACGATGAAGCCGTTGCCGCCGCGGTGCGCGCCAAGGTTTCGGCGCTCTGCCGGAGGTATCCGGTCTATGGCTGAACGCCGGTGAAATGCCCTTTCTGCGGCGCGGATGAAACGGCGGTCGCCGATACCCGGCTCAATGAGGAAGGCGATGTCGTCCGTCGCCGCAGAAAGTGCAATGCCTGCGACAAGCGCTTCACGACCTACGAGCGGGCGGAAATCCAGTTGCCGCAGGTGGTCAAGAAGAACGGCCTGCGCACCGAGTTCAGCCGGGCGAAGCTGCGGGCCAGCCTCGAACTGGCGCTGCGCAAGCGGCCGGTGTCGATCGAATCGGTCGACGCGGCGCTGACCGACATCGAGGAGCGCCTGCTCGCCGCCGGCGAGCGCGAGGTGAGCACGCAGCAGATCGGCGAACTGGTCATGCGCGAATTGAAGAAGCTCGACAAGGTGGCGTATATCCGCTTCGCCTCGGTCTACCGCAACTTCGAGGACGTCGATGCCTTTTCCCGCGCCATTCGCGAAGTCTCGCCGGCACCCGAAAGAAAATGAGCTTTTCCGCCGTCGACCACGGCATGATGGCGCGTGCCCTGCAACTGGCCGAGCGCGGCCTGTGGACGACCTCGCCCAATCCGCGCGTCGGTTGCGTGCTGGTGCGGAACGGCAAAATCGTCGGCGAGGGCTGGCACGAAAGGGCCGGCGAGCCGCATGCCGAAGTGCATGCCCTGCGCGCTGCCGGCGACCGGGCGCGCGGCGCCACCGCGTATGTGACCCTCGAACCGTGCAGTCATCACGGCCGCACGCCGCCCTGCGCCGAGGCGCTGATATCCGCCGGGGTTTCCCGCGTCGTGGCGGCGATGAGCGATCCCAACCCGCTGGTCGCCGGCCAGGGGCTGAGCATGCTGACGGCGGCCGGGATCGTCACGGCGAGCGGCCTTCTGGAAAGCGAAGCGCGCGAACTGAACATCGGCTTCGTTTCGCGGATGACGCGCGGCCGTCCGTGGCTGCGCCTGAAAGCCGCCGCCAGTCTGGATGGCAAGACGGCGCTGAACAACGGCGTCAGCCAGTGGATCACCGGACCCGAGGCGCGGCGCGACGGCCAGCGCTGGCGCGCCCGCGCCTGCGCCATCCTGACCGGCATCGGCACGGTGCGCGACGACGATCCGCAACTCACGGTGCGCGAGGTCGCAACGACCCGCCAGCCGCTGCGCGTGGTGGTCGACAGCCGATTGGAAACGCCACTGACCGCGCGCATCCTGCAAGGTGGCCCGGCGCTGGTGGCTGCTGCGGTCGACAACGAAAAAAGGGCAAATTCGCTGCGTTCGGCCGGCGCCGAGGTGCTGGTGCTGCCCAATGCGGCCGGCAAGGTCGAGCTGAAGACCTTACTCGAAGAACTCGCCCGCCGCGGCATCAACGAGGTGCACGCCGAGGCTGGCTGCAAGCTCAACGGTTCGTTGCTGCGCGAAGGGCTGGTCGACGAGTTGCTGCTCTACTTGGCGCCCTGCGTGATCGGCCACGACGCCAGCGGCTTGTTCAACCTGCCCGAACTGACCAGCCTGGACGGCAAGCGCCGCCTGCAGATTCGCGATCTGCGGCAAATTGGCGAAGATATTCGCCTGATCGCGCGTTTCCGTTAGGTCCGCAGACGGCGCAAGCAGCGTCCTTCCTGAACCTGACGGTGCGCCACTCCATCTCCAGCGCATCGAGTAGCAGCAGGCGGCCGGTCAGCGATTCGCCGATGCCGGCGACCAGCTTCAGCGCCTCTGCCGCTTGCACCGTGCCGATGATGCCGGTCAGCGGGGCGAAGACGCCCATCACCGCGCAGCGCACTTCGTCGACATCGTCACCCTCGGGAAAAAGACAGTGGTAGCACGGCGCATCGTCGCGCGCGAGGTCGTAGACGCTGACCTGGCCGTCGAAGCGGATCGCGGCGCCCGATACGAGGGGCTTGCGGTGATGCACGCAGGCGCGGTTGATCGCATGCCGGGTGGCGAAATTGTCGGTGCAGTCGAGGACGACGCTGGCGCTTGCCACCAGCGCGTCGAGCGCGGCGCCGGCCAGCCTCTGTTGCAGGGGAACGATGGCGATGTCCGGGTTGATCGCCGCCAGCGCCTGGCGGCCGGATTCGGCCTTGGCCATGCCGATGCGTGACTGGGTGTGGAGAATCTGGCGCTGCAGGTTGGTGAAGTCGACGCAATCGTCATCGGCCAGCGTGATCCTGCCGATACCTGCCGCGGCGAGGTAGAGCGCCGCCGGCGAACCCAGTCCGCCGGCGCCGACGACCAGCGCGTGGGCTCCGAGAATGCGTTCCTGGCCTTCAATACCGAGCGCGTCGAGCAGGATGTGGCGGCTGTATCGTAAGAGCTGCTCGTCGGTCACTTGTATTCGCGCCACTCCGGCGGCGTATCGTCGTGGTCGCCGTGCGGGTGGTGTTCCCAGGCCTTGACGTAGGCTTCCTGTGAGGAGCGCTTCAGGCGCTTTTCGGGGGCGCTCATGTTGTGCAGCTGGGTGTCCTCGACGTAGTAGACCAGCGCCCGGGTCAGCTTGCTCATCAGCGTGTTGTCGAGATGATAGCCACGGTCGATGAGATGCTCGTCGAGTTCGCGCAACGTATGCACCGACACGTCGTAGCTGACGCCCACCGCGCGTTTCTCGAACTTCGGCTGGACCTCGACTTCGTCGATGCGCTGGAGGTCGTCGGCCGCTTCCGGCACCTGGCCGGGCGGGAACTTGGCGAACAGTATCTCGCGATTCTTCCTGAGATCTCCGCTGTTCATCATGCCTCCGATGAATTCCCTACAGGGTCTTATTCTGCATGATCTTCAACCCCTTGAGAAGGTTCAGCGCCTGCTGGAACTGATGGTCGCTCTTGCTGCCGTATTCGAGGCGCGCCAGCGGATCCTCTTCGGTCTCGTCCTTGCCGCCCTTGTCCTTGTCCTTGCCGGTTTTGGCCGCCGGCTTGGCTTGCGGCTTCTGCGCCTCCTTGGCCGCATCCTTGTCGCGGTCGTTGGTCAGGTGACGGTCGAGATCGGCCTCGCGCACGCGGCCGCTGGCGCCGCCGCCGTTCGCCGTCTCCTCGACGACGATGTCCGGGACGATGCCCTTGGCCTGAATCGAGCGACCCTCCGGCGTGTAGTAGCGGGCGGTGGTCAGCTTGATCGCGGTGTTGCCGGGCAGAGGGATGACCGATTGGACCGATCCCTTGCCGAAGGTTTGGGTGCCCATGATGATGCCGCGCTTGTAATCCTGAAGGGCGCCGGCAACGATTTCGGACGCCGACGCCGAACCGCTGTTGACGAGGACGACGATGGGCACCTTCTTGGCCTCGATCGGGATCGTCTTGAGCGGATCGTCGCGCGTGCCGCGCAGATAGTCCTGGGGCCGGGCGCGGAACTCCTGCTTGGCGTCCGGCGTCCGTCCATCGGTCGAGACGATCTTGACGTCGGGCGGCAGGAAGGCCGCGGAAACGCCGATCGCGCTGTTGAGCAGGCCACCGGGGTCGTTGCGCAGATCCAGCACCAACCCCTGCAGGTTGCCCTCCTTGTAGAGGTTCGTCAGGTGTTTGGCGAGGTCGGCGGTGGTGTTTTCCTGGAACTGGGTGACGCGAATCCAGCCGTAACCCGGCTCGATCAGCTTGGACTTGACGCTCTGGACCTTGATCACTTCGCGGACCAGGGTCAATTCGATCGGCTTCGCCTCACCCTTGCGCAGGATCGAAAGCCTGATCGACGTCTTCGGCTTGCCGCGCATCTTCTTGACTGCTTCGTTCAGCGTCAGGCCCTTGACCGGGGTGTCGTCGAGCTTGAAGATCAGGTCGCCCGACTTGACGCCGGCGCGGTAGGCAGGGGTGTCCTCGATCGGGGATACGACCTTGACCAGCCCGTCCTCCATGCCGACTTCGATGCCCAGCCCGCCGAACTCGCCCTGGGTGCCGACCTGAAGATCCTTGAAAGCGTCGGCATCGAGGTAGGCCGAGTGCGGGTCGAGGTTGGACAGCATGCCGGAGATGGCATTGTTGATCATCGTCTTGTCTTCGACCGGCTCGACGTAGCCCTGCTTGATGCCGCTGTAGACCTCGGCGAAGGTGCGCAATTCGTCGATCGGCAGGCCGCTCTTGGCGTCCTTGTCGGCAAGTGCCGGGACGTGCAGGCTGATCATCGCGCCGGCGACGAAGCCACCCACTACCAAACTGATTGTTTTCACTTTGCTCATTTCAGACTTGCCCATTTCATCGGATCGACAGGTTGCCCCTGATGGCGGATTTCGAAGTATAAACCGGAATCCGGATTCCCTCCGCTGTTGCCGACGGTCGCCACTGTCTCTCCACCCTTGACTCCCTGCCCGACCTGTTTGAGCAGGGAATCGTTGTTGCCGTAGATCGTGAGATAGGAATCGCCGTGGTCAACAATCAGCAGATTGCCGAAACCGCGCATCCATTCCGCAAAAACCACCCGTCCGCCGGCCACGGCCTTGACGTCACTGCCTGCACCGGCCTTGATGAACAGGCCGCGCCAGGTGCCGCCGCCATCGCGCGGGCTGCCGAAACGCCCCGCCAGGGTGCCGCGCACGGGCAGGCGCAGGTTGCCCTTCTGGCGCGCGAAGCTGCCGTCGCTGGTGGCCGGTTCGTAATGGTTCTCGACTTCGACCGCCCGCGGGCGCGCCGGTTCGCTGACCGGCGCCGGGCGCGGCGCTTCCCGGACTTCCTCGCTCGGGCGCGAGCGCGGCTTCTCCTTCTCCTTCTGCCGGGCCGCTTCGGCGAGGCGGGCGGCCTCGGCGGCCCGGGCGGCTTCGGCGGCCCGCACCCGCGCCGCCTCCGCCTCGCGTGCGGCCTTGGCTGCCTGCGCTGCCTGTGCGGCGAGAATCCTGGACAGCCGGTCGATCAGTTCGGTCAGCCGGCGTTCGTCTTGTTGCAGGTTGCCGATCTGCTTGCGCTGGGCTTTCACCTTGTCGGAAACCTGCGCATAGAGGGCCTTGCGCTCTTCGCGCTGCTTCTGCAGATCGCCGTGACGCTGTTGCTGCTGCGCCTCGATCTCCCTGATCTCGTCAGCGCGCTCCTTGGCGTCCGCGGCAAGGGCTTTCTTCTTCTCCAGCGTGGCGCTGACTTCATTCATCAGCTCGGTGCGGGTCATCGCTATTGCCGAGAGATACTGCAGGTCGCGCGCGACCTGGTTCGGATCGTCGCCGTTGAGCAGGAGCTGCAGTGAATCCGGGGTGCCGCGCAGGTATTGCCGGTACAACAGCATGTCGAGCTGGTTCTGCTGCTGGCTCAGTGTCGCCGCCAGTTCCTTTGACTGCTGCTCCAGATTTTGCAGCTTTTTCTGAAGTTGACTGCGCTGTTGCCCGAGTTCATGCAGTTCGCGTTGCAGGCGGGATATCTGGCGCTCCGATTCGCGCAGGCGGTCCGCGGCGTCGGCCTTGTTTTCCTCGCTGGCCGAAAGATCCTTGCGCAGGCTTTCGATGCGGTTGCGCAATTCGCCAAGATCGGACTGCTTTTCCGAGATCTCCGGCGATGCCGCGGCGTTCCCGGCCTTGTCGCGGGCCGCGAGGACCGGGCCGGGGTGCGCGCACAGCAGAACGGCGGCGATGAACGCCGCCACCGGGAGCTTGCTCAATGTCCGGGCCCCGTCCGCCGCGCCGACGGGAAAGAGAACCTGCCGCCCGTTCTCCGGCAACGGCATTCTCCGGGACGTGGACACGAGCGCGGGCGGTAATTGGGAAAATGATTCATGCCCGGGTCCGGCTTGATGATGATTAAGGCCTGTGAAACGCAAGCCAGTATTTTATAATGACCTTTCTTACGAAATCGGGGTTCCCTCATGGAAAAGGCCAGCTTCAACCTGATCGACAAGCAGGAAGACATCGAGTTGGCGGCTCGTGCGCTGAAATCCATCGCCCACCCGCTGCGCCTGAAGGTCCTTTGCGTGATCGGCGATCAGGAGGCCTGCGTGCAGGAAATCGTCGCTGCCGTGGGAACGTCGCAGAGCAACATATCGCAACATCTGGCCATCCTGCGCGAAAAGGATGTCCTGCTTACGCGCAAGGACGCCAACCGGGTTTACTACCGGGTCGGCGACCAGCGCATCCTGCAGCTCGTCGGCATGATGCGCGAAGTCTTTTGCGGCGTGGAGGAATAGCCAGGTGCCGATGGATTTCATCTACCAGAACATTCTGCTGATCGCCCTCGTCGTGGTCAGCGGCGTCGCGCTGATCCTGCCCATGCTCATGGGGTCGGGGGCGAACGACGTCAATCCGGCGGCCGCTACCCTGCTGATCAATCGCGATGATGCCCAGGTGATCGACGTGCGCGAAGCCGAAGAGTTCGCCGCCGGGCATCTGCCGGAGGCGAAGAATGTCCCGCTCGCCAAGCTCGCCGATCGCATCAACGAGATCGAGCGTTTCAAGGACAAGCCGGTGATCGTCTGCTGCGCGTCCGGTATGCGTTCCGGGAAGGCCTGCGGCGAACTCCGGAAACTGGGCTTCGCCAAGGTCCATAATCTTTCCGGCGGCATCGATGCCTGGGCGGGCGCCGGTTATCCGGTCAAGAAAGGGACGCGCAACCGATGAGCGCCCGCATCCTGATGTATACCACGGCGGTCTGCCCCTACTGCACGCGCGCCAAGCTGCTGCTCAAGGCGCGCGGGGTGACCGCGATCGAGGAAGTCCGCATCGATCTCGACCCCGGGAGACGCGATGAAATGATGCACAAGACCCGGCGCCGGACCGTGCCGCAGATCTATATCGGCGACACCCATGTCGGCGGCTTCGACGACCTGAGCGCCCTCGATGGCGCCGGCAAGCTGCGGCCGCTGCTCGAAGGCGCCTGACAACCGATTTATCACCTGAAAGAGAATCATGGAACAAGACGAACAGCCGGTCTTCGGCATCGAGAAGCTCTACATCAAGGATCTTTCCATCGAAGTGCCCCATGCGCCGGAAATCTACCTGGAGCGCGAGACGCCGCAGGTCGAGATCCAGCTCGGAACCGCCGGCAGGGGCCTCGGCGATGGGGCATACGAAGTGGTGCTCACCGTCACGGTAACCGCCAAACTGGAGGACAAGACGGTCTTCCTGGTTGAAATCGGCCAGGCCGGCATTTTCCGGATCGTGAACGTCCCCGATGAGCAGGTCGAGCCGCTGATTGCCGTCGCCTGCCCGAACATCCTGTTCCCGTATGCGCGGGAGGCCGTTTCCGACGCCGTGACCCGCGCCGGCTTCGCGCCTATCGTCCTGCAGCCGGTCAATTTCGAGGCCATGTACATGCAGCGCCTGCAGGAACAGGCGTCGGCCCCGACCGAAGTTCCCATTCAGTAAGGCCTGACCATGTGGCGCCAGGCCATTGCCGCTTTCGCCCTGATCGGTGCCGCCGGCACGGCGCTGGCCCTTGACTATCGTTCGGTCGAGGTGCCGGTGGCGATTCTTTACGACTCGCCGTCGCAGAAAGGCAAGAAGCTCTACCTGATCCGGGCGCAAACGCCGCTCGAGGTGGTGGTGCGTGTCGAAGGCTGGTTCAAGGTGCGCGATGCGGAAGGCACGATGGCCTGGATCGAGGCGCGCAATGTCGGCGAGCGCCGCACCCTGGTGGTCACCGCGCCCCGCGCCGAGATCCGGCAGTCGGACAAGGCGGATGCGCCGGTGGTCGGCGAACTCGACAAGTGGGTTGTGGTGGACTTTCTGGAGCCGGCGGCGCCGGGCTGGGCCAAGGTCCGTCACCGTGACGGCACTACCGGCTACGTTCGCTCGACTCAGGTTTGGGGCCTGTGAAGATTGCCTTGCTCGGCGCCGGGGCGTGGGGTACCGCGCTGGCCATCGCCTTTGCCGGCAAGCATGAGGTCACCCTCTGGTCACGCGAGGACGATGTCGCGGTCGACCTCGTCAAGACCCGCGAAAACCACCGCTTCTTTCCCGGCCACCGGCTTCCGGACGCGGTCCGCGTCGAAACCGATTTTGCCGCCGCGGTCGCCGATGCACAGCTTCTGATCGTGGCGACCCCGATTGCCGGCCTGCGCCCGACCGCCGAGCGACTGAAGCAAGTTGGCTGCACGGCGCCCCTGCTCTGGGTGTGCAAGGGTTTCGAGGCGGGTAGCGGCAAACTGCCACATCAGGTGGTTGCCGAAGTGCTCGGCCCGCAGGCCGTTTGCGGCGCATTCTCCGGGCCGAGTTTTGCCGAGGAAGTCGCCGCCGGGCAACCCACGGCCGTGACGCTGGCCGCCAACGATCACCGGTTTGCCGTGGAAACCGCGCGTCAGTTGCACACCCGGCGCCTGCGCGTCTATGCCAACGACGATCTGATCGGGGTCGAAGTCGGCGGCGCGGTAAAGAACGTGATGGCCATCGCCACCGGCGTTTGCGACGGCCTCGGGCTCGGACTCAACTCGCGTGCCGCGTTGATGACGCGCGGTCTGGCGGAAATCGCCCGGCTCGGCGTGGCGCTGGGCGCCCACCGTGACACCTTCATGGGTCTCGCGGGCATGGGCGACCTGATCCTCACCTGCACCGGCGACCTCTCGCGCAACCGGCGCGTCGGCCTGGCGCTGGCGGCAAACAAGGCGCTGCCGGATATCCTGAACGAACTCGGGCATGTCGCCGAGGGCGTCTATACCGCCCGCGAGGTGGAACGCCTGGCCGCCGAACTGAATGTGGACATGCCCATTTCTCGGGCCATCGCCGCCGTCCTCGACGGCCGGGTCAGCGCCAGCGAGGAGCTCGAGCTGCTGATGGCGCGCGATCCGAAGGAAGAGGCGGCCTAGTAGTTCGTTCCATCAATTAAGTTACAAAATAGTCGATAATGATCATGAT
>CAZKSD010000063.1:0-12211 GCA_964555315.1 uncultured Dechloromonas sp. | reverse complement strand
CGATGGTCTCGGCCTGATGATCGCGGGTGAAGATCGAGATCGGCATCGCGGTGCAGGTGGAGTTCATCAATTCGTTGCCGAGGCGGGTCGCAAAGCCCACGCCTTGGGCGATCTGAGCCTTGTCCTGGGGCAGCGCCTGCCACTTGATGTTGGTTTCCGCGTAGCCCTGGGTGACAACGTTGACGAATCCGGCAAGACCGCGCACCGCCGCCACGCCTTCGTTCTGGCGGATGCCCAGTTCGAACTCCTCCATCTTGTCCATCACCTTGCGATCGACGCACGGCGACTCGGCGCCCTTGGCCTCGGCGATGACCTGCAGGACATCGACGCCAATGGCGAAGTTGGAGGTGATGACGCGGACGTCCTCGTTGTAACGGGAATTGGGCCGCAGTTCCGGCACGCCGTCGCCGAGGTCGCCAACCTTGTGGTCCTTGGCGACATAGAGACCGATGCCGAGCGCGACGAGGGCGATGGCGATGGCGACGGCGCCGCCCTTCGGGGTGGCGAGGACACCAAATTTCTCCCAGAGGCGGTCGGCGCTGGCTTCATGGCCACGCATCTTCTGCGCCTGTTCCGGCGCGATCTTCCGGTATGAGAGAAGGATCGGCAGCAGCATCTTGTTGGTGACGATCATCACGGTGACGCCCAGCGTCGCGGTAATGGTCAGTTCCTGGACCATCTCGATCTGGACCATGCCGATGACCATGAAGCCGATGGCGTTGGCCAGCAGGGCGGCGGCGCCGGGAATGAAGAGATTCTCGAATGAAAGCCGTGACGCCTTGATGCCGTCGGCGCCGGCCATGGTCTCCTGTTTCCAGGAACTGGTCATCTGCACCGCGTGCGAGACGGCGATCGAGAAGATCAGGAAGGGCACGAGGATCGACATCGGGTCCAGTGTCAGCTTGAAGATGGGCAGCAGGCCGAGCAGCCAGATCACCGGCACGACGGCACAGATCAGGGCGTACGAGGCGAGCATGCCGGACCCCGAGTACCAGTAGAGGAGGGCGGCGGTGATGACGAAGGCGATGCCGAAGAAGGCGATGACGCCCGCCGCGCCTGCGGCGATGTCGCCAACGGCTTTGGCGAAGCCGATGATGTGGACCGTGACATCCTTGTTTTCGGTTGCCTGACGGATTTCCTCGAGTTTCCTGGCGACTTCCTGCAGATTGAGGCGTTCGCCGGTATCGGGATCCTTCTCCTGCAGGGTGGCGACGACCATTGCCGCGGTCCCGTCGATGGCGACGATGCGGCCGCCCCAGTCCGACTTGGCGACGTTGTCGCGCACGTTCTTGAGTTGTTCGGGCGTGCCGGCAAAGTCCGCTGCAATGATGTTGCCTCCCCGGAAGCCGTCCTCGACGACCTCGGTGTAACGCACGTTTGCCGTGAACAGGGAGGTCACCGAGCTGCGCTCGACGCCCTTGATGTAGAACACGTCCTCGGTGACCTTGCGCAGGGTGTCCATGAACTCCTTGGTGTAGATGTCGCCATCCCTTGCCTTGAGGGCGACGAGAATCTTGTTGGCGCCGCCGAAGTCGTTCTGGTATTCGAGAAAGGTCAGCATGTACTCATGCTTGAGGGGGATCATCTTGGTAAACCCGGCGCCCACCCGCAAGTGGCTGGCCGAATAGGCGAGGGCGATGGTTATCAGGATGAACAGCAGCAACAGTGGCTTGCGCAGGTGAAATATCCAGTACGATACCCTGCCCACCCAGGTGTTGCTGAATTCGTGGGCCTGCAGGCCGACATCGTCTGTCTTTCTTGGATCGGTATTCACGCCATGTCTCCCGGTTGCTTCCGTGGTGGGGTTTGCTTACCTGGCCAGCAAGGCCGCCGGCACGGGGGTGATGCCGCGGTCGCCGACGACTAGAAGTTCCCCGTCGCCGCGCTTGAGGACGCTTGCGTACCCCCTGCCTGGCAGACTCTTCACCTCGAAGGTCTGGCCGTTGTCGCGACTGAGCGCCAGCTTGCCGGAATTGCCGGCGAGGACGACCATGCCGTCGTCGAATGCCCGGCCGCCGTTGAAGGCGACCTTGGTGCCGGTCTCGACTTTCTTCCAGGTGCGGCCGGCGTCGGCCGACCGGAAGACGTTGCCGCGCATGCCGAAGATCAGTGCGCCGCCATCGGCGGTCCGCAGGCCGCCGAAGAAGGAGCCTTCATAGGGCGAGTCGATCTTGGTCCAGGTCGCGCCGCCATCGGTCGACCGGGCAATGGTGCCCGATTCGCCGACCAGGACCAGCGCGTCGCCGAGCGCGATGACCTTCGCGATGTGCCGGTCGAAGCCTTGCTCGATCACGTCCTGACGGGTCCACGTGCGCCCTTCATTGGTCGACTTGAGAAAGAGGCCGAAGGCGCCATAGGCAACCAGCGTCCTGGCATCGACTGCCGTTACGCCGAGCAGGGCGTCGGTCCCGGCCTCCGGCACCTCGATCGGCACCCAGGTCTGGCCGCCATCCTCGCTACGCAGGATGGTTCCGCCGTGGCCCACCGCCAGCCAAGTCTTGTCGTTGAGCGCGGTGACCGCAGTCAGCGTGCGCGTCGACGCCGTGCGCTGACTCTTCCAGTCCTTGCCGCCATCGGTCGAAACGAACACCGTCCCGCGCGCGCCGACGGCGACCGCGCGCTGGTCGGTACGGAACGCGTCGAGCAGCAGGGTCCGGTCCTGCTTCATCGGAACTCTCGACACCACAGGCGCGGGCTTCTCTTCGGCCTGCGCCGGCAGCGGCGTCACGAGAACACTGGCGAGCAGGGCCGCCAGCGGCGCCGTCATCAGCATCTTCTTCATGGTCTACCTTCTCGTTCGCGGAAAAAAAACGACCATCGACTGCTCGATGGTCGTCGGCGCCCTCGGCATCAGGGCTTCAACCGGCCGGTCAGCGCGTGCCGCCGGCGCGTCGCAGGGCGTCTGGCTGGAAGTCCGACCATTTGGCCTTCTTGCCGAAAACGATGGGCTGCGAGATCTCGTTGTCAAGGTGGGTGACGAGGTAGTTGCCGTTGGTCAGGTCGTGCCAGACCTGGACGCTGTGCCAAGGCACGAGGGCGTCGTAATTCTGGCGCAGGCCATGAATGCCGACGCGCCAGAGCTGGCCGCGCGTGTCGTAGGAATCCTCTTCGAGAACGTTCCAGCTATCCTCGTCGAGATAGAAGACGCGCTTGCCGTAGATATGCTTCTGGCCGGCCTTGAGCGTCGCCTCGACGACCCAGACGCGATGCAGTTCATAGCGCATCAGGTCGCTCTTGATCGTGTTCTTGTCGATGATGTCGGTGTATTTGAGCTTCTTGTCGCCGATCTTGTACGTGTTGTACGGCACGTACATTTCCTTCTTGCCCACCAGTTTCCAGTCGTAGCGCTCAATCGAGCCGTTGTAGGCGAGATACTGGTCGGTCGTGCGCATGCCCTCGGTGCCATCGGCGATGTTGTCGAAAGCGAGATCCGGCGCGCGACGCACGCGACGCAGCCCCGAGTTGTAGATCCATGCCGAACGCGCGTCCTTGAGCTGGTCGATCGGTTCATGGACGAGATAGATCGTGCCGTCAAGCGTTGCCGGCGAAGTGAAACGGCCGAAGTAAGCGAACCCCATGTTGCCTTCCTGCGGCGGGTCGAAATTGGCGGCGGTTACCACGCGGTCGACGAAGGTGACCTTGTAGGTATCGCCGTTGGCGCGCACCGGGAACCAGACGTAGGTACGATCATAACCGCCGCCCGTATAGCGCAGGATGTGATTCTGGATCGCCTCCTCGCCGGTCTTGGGAACCGGGAAGGGCACGTTCGAGAAGACGCGGCCGATGATGTGGCCGTCCTTCATATCGATCTTCGGGGCTTCGGCCCTGATCAGGTCGGTGGCTGCCTTGGGCAGCGCCGCCGTACGGTGCGTCGGGTAGACCGGCATCGTGAAGTTCGGGTATTTCTTGAGCAACGCCATCAGGCCAGGGCTGAGCTTGTCTTTGTACTGGTCGGCGTTGGCGCCGGTGATCGTGAACAGCGGCTTTTCATTGGCGAACGGGTCGATGTAGCCCTGTTCGGGCTTCCAGCCGGCCGGGGGCGTGGTCAGGCCGCCCTTCCATTCGGGGATGGAATTGTCGGCGTTGCCGGCGCGGATGGCGCCGGTCGGCGTCAGGTCCTTGCCCAGGCGCTCGATGTCGGCTGCCGACGTGCCGGCCAGCGCGGCCCCGCCGAGGACCGCGCAGCCGACCGCAACGGCCAGCAACTTCATTTGAAAATTCATGGTGTTGTCTCCTCCAGTCCTTATCGGTGTCAGAATGTGGCGCTAAACGCTAGGCTCAGGTAGTCGCGATCCTTGAACGGGTCGTACTTGGCCTTGTCGAGGAAGGCCGTGTAGCCGAGGTCGATCGTGTACTTCTTCTGATAGTCAGCCCGCAGGCCGATGCCGAGGATCATGCGGTCCTGGATGAACTGCGAATCGACCGAGTAGCCGTTGACATCGTGCGACCAGAAAACCGAAGGCGTCAGCGTGAAGCTGGTGTCGAAGGCGCCCGGGTAGTCGAGCGACGCCTTCAGGCGATAGCCCCAAGCGGTCTTGGTGGCGTAACCGTCGTTGTTGCAGCCGTCGCGCTGCGGATTCCAGAGGGGATTTGCCGGGTTGCAGGTGTCGCCGGTCGGGAAGGCAATCGTGTTCGGCGACGATCCCAGTCCGAATATGAAGGCGCGACCATAGCGGAGACCTTGGCTCTCGGCGAGGTCGTTGGTGTTTGTCGCATACTGTCCGGCGATTTCGGCGATGAACTGGCCCTGCGTCGCCCCGAGCACGGCCGGCAGGATCTTTACGGTATTGATCTGCAACTGGCTCTTGTGGAAACGGTCGTAGCCCGGAACGTAATTCCCGTAGCCCAGTGCTGTAGCCGTCCTCGTCCGCACCGCCATCGGACCCACACCGGCCGTGGCGCTGTAGAGGATGTCGTTGCCATTGACCTGCACCGGTTGGTTGTTCGTGTAGCCGAATTCGGCGCCAACCGACCAGCCAGCGATGTTGGTTGACAGGGTGGTGCCGAAAATGTTGATGTCGTCAGGATACTCCCAGAACGCGGCGGCTGACCTGACTCCCAAGGCGCCGAGTGCCGCCTGCTGAGCTGGAACCGGATTGACGAGGGTTCGCAATGCCCGAATCTGCGGCGGGCTAGCGGGATTCGTTATCACGGGTCCCCAAGTTCCGGTGTTCGCCGAAATGAAAGGCGTCCGTGAATTGATCCGCATGCCGTAGAGGCCCCATTCCGAATCGATCGCCTCGATCGGCAGGCGCAACGCGAAACCGAACTGGCCGCTGTTCGAGCCGTCCTTGCCTTCGGTCAGCGGGAAGTAAAGGCCCCTCTGCAACAGGGTCGGCGTATCAAGCTTCTGGCCAGGGTAAAGCGCCGTCGCGACCGACGAACAACCCAACCCAGGGTTGGCGTTGGTGGTGACGGCGAATTCCGTTAGCGAATAGTAGCCGCCGCAACTGTCGACCAGGCTGTGCTCCCACTTGAACTGGTAGAAGCCCTCGAGCGATGCGCCGCCGCCGAGAGCGATGTTGGCGTCGATGCTCCATACCGGCAGCAGCGCTTCCTTGACTTCGGTGCCCGGCTTGCGCAGCGCCGGCAGGTTGACCGGGTTGAGCTGATTGATGCCCTGCACGAATAGGCTCTCACCCCAGTTCACGACCTGGTTGCCGAGACGGACCTGGAGCGGGGTGCCGACATCGAAGGTGTTGTAGACGTAGGCGTCGAGCAGCGCGATTCCCGAGTACTTGAGCAGGTCCGGCTGGCCGCTGTCCGACAGCGGCTCGCCCTTGGCATAGCTGTTGCTGGCGTTGCCGTAGGGCCGGTCCTTGTTCTCCATGGCGACGTCGTACCAGGCCTTGACGCGGACGAAGGCGCCGAGGTCGCCCTTGCTGATCGCGAAGTCGGACAGGAGCTGTAGCGGGGCGTTGATCACGTCGCCCTTCTCGTAATTCAGGTTGCCGGAGTCGGTGGCGCTGCCACCCGATCCGCGCCTGCCGCCGGTGAGGCCGATACGCGCGCCGTCCGGCTGGCTGTACAGGCCAGCGTAGGGCCGTGTCATCCGCCAGTTGGCGCCGAAGGAAATCGTATTGTTCCAACTGCCCTTGACCCCGTCCTCGAGTTCGAACTCGAATGCCAGAGCGCTGCCGCTGAAGGCGAGCAGCATGGCGGAAGCCAGTGCGGTGCGCACGGGCAGGCGTTGCATTGCGATCTTGTTCACTTGGGTCCCCCTCCGGAATTGAACGGTCAGTCGCCGCGGCCGGCAACGCGATTACGCATTGAGCAAGCGTTTGGCGAACAGCTTACATGTATATATCGAAATCCGCCGGCGAGTCTAGCGGCAAGAGCAAGGGAAGCCACTCCCCCCGATGGGGGATATACGTTTTAGCAACATCCCCCGTCACGGGAGAGGATTTCCGCCGTTATTGGCGGAGAATTGCCATCTTTGAACAAATCGGGCGGCGTGTCTCCTTGAGGGTCAGCCGGCGTTCTGGGGGAGACAGCAGATGCGAGGAAAGGCTTTCGCGGCCGGCGTCGGGATGGTGCCCTTCGGCAAGCCGGGCGCCGCGGAAGCTTACGACGTGATGGCCGCGGCGGCGGTGCGTAAGGCGCTCGACAATGCGGGACTGAGGTACGACGCGGTGGAGCAGGGCATCGTCGGCTATGTCTACGGCGACTCGACTTCGGGGCAACGCGCGCTGTACGAGGTCGGCATGACCGGAATCCCGATCGCCAACGTCAACAACAACTGCTCGACCGGCTCGACGGCGCTCTTCCTGGCGCGGCAACTAGTCGAGTCGGGTGCGGTCGACTGCGTTCTCGCCCTCGGTTTCGAACAGATGCAGCCGGGTGCGCTGTCCGGGCAGTGGACCGACCGGCCGTCGCCGTTCTCGCGCTTCAACGAATTGTGCGACGAGATCGCGCCCTACGATGTGCCGATCGCGCTACGCTACTTCGGCGGCGCCGGCAAGGAGTACATGGAGCGCTACGGCGTCAAGCCGAACATCTTTGCCAGCGTGCGGGCCAAGGCCAGCCGCCATGCCGCCCGCAATCCGCTGGCGCTGTTCCGCAAGGTGGTGAGCGAGGAGGAAGTCATGGCGGCGCCGCTGGTCTTTCCCGAAGCCGGCATGACGCGGCTGATGGCCTGTCCGCCGACCTGCGGCGCGGCGGCGGCGATTCTCGTGTCGCGGCGCTTCGCCGACCGGATGAACCTCGACCGCCGGGTTTTCATCGCCGCCCAGGCGATGACGACCGATCGCCCGGGAACCTTCGACAAGCGCAGCATGATGGCGCTGGTCGGGGACGACATGACGCGCGAGGCGGCCGCCCAGGTCTATGCGCAAGCCGGGATCGGTCCCGAGGATCTCGACGTCGTCGAATTGCACGACTGCTTTGCGCAGAACGAGGTGCTCATCTACGAGGGGCTGGGCCTGTGTCCGGACGGCGGCGCCGAGAAGTTCGTCGCTGATGGCGACAATACCTACGGCGGTCGCATCGTGACCAATCCCTCGGGGGGGCTGCTGTCGAAGGGGCACCCGCTGGGGGCGACCGGCCTCGCCCAGTGCACCGAGCTGGTTGAGCAGTTGCGCGGCGAAGCGGGCGAGCGTCAGGTTGCCGGCGCGCGCCTCGGCCTGCAGCACAACCTCGGGCTGGGCGGCGCCTGCGTCGTCACGCTCTACCAGCGCGCAGACTGAGCGGGAGGGGCGATGATCGACAGAAGCCATGTCGGCCTGCAGTTGCCGGTGGTCCACTGGCCGGTCGAGAAGGGCCGCCTGCTGGCCTTCGCCCGGGCGATCGGCGAAACCCGGCCGGAATACACCGACGAGGCGGCGGCGATGGCCGCCGGCCATCCGTCGTTGCTGGCGCCGCCGACGCTGTACTTCGGGGCCGAGCTCGACGCCGGGACCATCCAGGCAATGATGGAGACCTTGGGCGTGCCGATCGACCGGGTGCTGCACGGCGAACAGAGCTTCACCTATGAACGGCTGGTACATGCCGGCGACGTGCTGACCCTCCGCTCGAGCATCGCCGACATCAGCGAAAAGAAGGGCGGCAGGATGGAGTTCGTCACCAAGGTGACCAAGGTGACCAACCAGCGCGGCGAGGCAGTGGGCGAAATGCGCTCGGTCATCGTCGTCATGAACGGGTGAGCGCCATGGTCGGAGAACAAGAGATCGACGCCCCGGTCAGGGTGGGCGACGGGTTGCCGGAGCTGGTTCTGCCGGCGATCGACCGCGCCCTGCTGTGCCGCTTCGCCGGGGCTTCGGGAGACCTCAACCCGATCCATGTCGATATCGACTTCGCACGGCGCGCCGGCATGCCCGATGTCTTCGCCCACGGCATGCTCGGCATGGCCTGGCTGGGGCGCCTGCTCACCGGGTGGCGTCCGCAGTCCTGCCTGCGCTCGTTCACCGTGCGCTTCATGGTGCTCACCCATCTCGGCAACCAGCCGGTCTTGCGCGGGCAGGTCGTCGAGCTGCTGGAGGAAGACGGCAGGCCGCTGGCGCGGGTGGCGGTGGAAATGCTCAACCAGTACGGACAACTGAAGATACAGGGCGAGGCGCTCGTCGCGCTCGACTGAAACGAATTCAACGAAGACGGAGATCGAAATGGGAAAACTCGAAGGCAAGGTGGCCATCGTCAGCGGTTCGGGTCGCGGCATCGGCCGGGCGGTGGCCCTGAAGCTGGCAGCGGAGGGGGCCAGTGTGGTCATCAATGATCTCGACGCGGCGCCGGCGGAACAGACGGTGGCCGACATCGTTGCCGCCGGCGGCAAGGCCGTCGCCTGTGTCGGCAGCGTCACCGCGCCGGATTTTGCCGAGCGTTTCCTGCAGACGGCGATCACGCGGTTCGGTGGCCTCGACATCATCGTCAACAACGCCGGCTATACGTGGGACAACGTCGTCCAGAAAATGACCGACGAACAGTGGTACGCGATGATCGACGTCCATCTGACGGCGCCGTTCCGCATCCTGCGCGCTGCCGCCGATTTCCTGCGCAATGCCGCCAGAAAGGAAAGCGAGGCTGGCGCGGAGAAGTTCCGCAAGGTGGTCAATGTCTCGTCGATCGCCGGGGTCGGCGGCAACGCCGGCCAGGTCAATTACGCGGCGGCCAAGGCCGGCGTCATCGGCATGACGCGGACGCTGGCCAAGGAGTGGGGGCGTTACCGGGTCAACGTCAATTGCGTCGCCTTCGGCCTGATCAATACGCGCCTGACCAGCGCCCCGGCCGACGGCAGCGCGACCCTCGACATCGAGGGCAGGCAGATCAAGGCCGGCGTCAACCCCGAACTCCTCAAGCAGATGGAAGCACTGGTGCCGCTCGGACGCGGCGGCACGCCGGAAGAGGCGGCGGGCGCCATCGCCTTGCTCTGCTATCCCGAATCCAACTACATTTCCGGCGAACTGCTGGTCTGCGGCGGCGGCTTCCGCATCTGACCGGGGGAAGAAAGACCATGACCATACCGCGCACCATCTTCAGCGACGAACACCGGCAGTTCGCCGAGTCGCTCGACCGTTTCATCGAGGTCGAAGTCGCCCCGAATTACGAGCGCTACGAGGAGCAGGGCTACATCGACCGCGAGGTGTGGCGGAAGGCCGGCGAATCCGGCTACCTGTGCACCTCGACGCCCGAGGAGTACGGCGGCGCCGGCGCCGACAAGCTCTACAGCGTCGTACTCTTCGAGCAGCCGGCGCGGCGCGCGGTGCAGAACCTGCTCGGGATGCTGCTGCATTCCGAGATCGTCGCCCCTTACCTGCTGCATTACGGCAGCGAGTTCATCAAGCGGAAATACCTGCCGGGGATGGCGACCGGCGAACTGATCGGCGCCATCGCCATGACCGAGCCGGCTGCCGGATCGGACCTCCAGGGCATCCGCACGACGGCCATGCGCGACGGCGACCATTACGTCCTGAACGGCTCCAAGACCTTCATCACCAACGGTTCGCACTGCGACCTGGTAATCGTCGTCGCCAAGACCGACCCGGACAAGGGCGCCAAGGGAACCAGCCTGTTCGTCGTCGATACGACGATGGCCGGCTTCTCCAAGGGCAGGCGCCTGAAGAAGGTCGGCATGAAGGCGCAGGATACCGGCGAGCTGTTCTTCGACAGCGTGCGCGTGCCGGCCGAGAACCTTCTTGGCGAGGAAAACCGCGGTTTCGCCTATCTGATGAGCGAACTTCCCTGGGAACGCCTGCAGATCGCGATCACCGCCGTTGCCCAGATGGAGGCGGCGATCGGTTGGACTGCGGCGTATTGCCGCGAGCGCCGGGCGTTCGGCAGGGAGATCATGGAGTTCCAGAATACCCGGTTCACCCTCGCCGAGGCGATGACCGAGGTGCAGATCGCCCGGGTCTTCATCGACCGCTGCATCGAACTCCACATCAAGGGCGAGCTCGACGCGACCGCGGCGTCGATGGCCAAGTACTGGTGCACCGACCTGCAGAGCAAGGTGCTCGATGCCTGCATGCAGTTGCACGGCGGCTACGGCTACATGTGGGAATACCCGATCGCCCGGGCCTGGGCCGATTCGCGCGTGGCCCGGATCTACGGCGGCTCGAACGAGATCATGAAGGAACTGATCGCGCGCCAACTGCCGTGACATGAGCCCGCCGGTTTCGGGCAGAATCAGGCCATGCCCGCCTACGGTCTGTTTTCCGCCGATCAGTTCGTGACCACCTGCGGCAGTTGCGCCGATTGCGGCGCGCTGCCGCAGGCATTGTGGTACTTCCGCGATGAAACCATCGCCGTGCCGCGCCCGGGGACGCCTGTCGCCGGCTTCGAACCCGCGCTGCCGGTATGGGATGACCTTGCGGCCTGGGCCAAGGCGACGCCGTTCGCTGCCGTGCCGGTGCTGCCTCCCCTGGTCTGGCTGGGTGCGCCGGACACCGTGACCGGGGCGGAACTCGCTGGCGACGGCTTGGCGATCCGCAGCGCGGACGGCGCGGTTGCCCTGCGCCTAGCGCCGCGGCTGCCGCTCAACAGCGCCTGGTTCGACGCGAGCAGCCTGGCCTTCTTCCGCGGTCGACCGCTGAAAATGCGCGGAAATCGGCGCGACAACGGTTTCGTTGCGCGGACGGTCTGGCCGCAGGATTTTTGTCTGCCGGAAGCGCCGGCAAGACATGCGCTGGCGGCCGATCCGGCGGCCCTGCGCGCCTGGGTGCGGGCGCAACCGCAGGGCGGGGCGTGCAGTCCGTTTGCCGTGGAGTCGATCTGGCGTCGCCCGGGAAGCAGCGGGCCGCGCCGCGGGCAGCCGCTGCTCGGCCTGATGCTGAACGGCGCCCAGGGCGATGACGACGAGGCGCACGGCGGCCACTTCGCGCTGATGACCGGCCGCATCGGCGACCGGGGCGGCATCGATGAATGGCTGGTCAATAATTTCTACACGCTCGACGCCGAAAGCGAGAAGGGCATCATCGCCGCGCCGGTGCCGCTTGACAACTACCTCGGCGACGTGAACAGCGGCCAGGCCTGGTACCGGCCTTCGTACCTGCTGGTGGCGACGCTCCGCGATCGGCGGAGCGCTGCCCGGCTGCAGTCGGCGCTGGGCCGGGTGTACAACCAGTTCTACCGGCACCAGTTCG
This sequence comes from uncultured Dechloromonas sp., assembly GCA_964555315.1. Classification (GTDB taxonomy): domain Bacteria; phylum Pseudomonadota; class Gammaproteobacteria; order Burkholderiales; family Rhodocyclaceae; genus Azonexus. The sequence continues at coordinate 638 of CAZKSD010000063.1, read as the reverse complement.
CCTACCGGCATGGGCGCGCCAACTGCGCCGGCATCAGCGTGACGACCGCGCGCACCATCGGCTGGCAGGTGCCGGTGCGCGGGCCGGAAAGCCGGCTGCGCGGCATCGTCGCCCTGCCGCTGGTTGCGCTCAGGGAGGGTAGCCTGAACAAGGGAATGACCTCCTTCGACTACCTGACCGAGGACCGGACCAACCTCTACCCGGCGGCGGCCTTCGCGGAAATGGGCGCCGACCTGCTGCGCCTGGCGCAGGGCCAGGCTGGCCGGCAGCCGAGCGAGTTCGAGCGGACGCTGGGCGAGGACATCGAGGAGATCCTGCTCGTCCGCGTACCGCAGTTTCCCTCCAGCCGGGCCTGGGGCGACTGGCCGGTCGAGTCGAGCGTCGAATACAACGCGCGCGTGTCGAGGAACCCTGCCGAGCGCAGGATCATCGCGGTGCCGTCGCGCAGGTTCCCCGACGAACTGCGCGATCCGCAATCGCCAAGCGAGCCGTGGCAGCGTTCGGAGCATGCGGCGGTGGCCTGGGGCCTGGCGATCGTTGTGATGATTGCGCTCATCCTGCGCCGGCTCTTGGCATAATCCGTCTGTGCTCGCCTACATCGTCCGCCGCCTGCTGTACGCCATCCCGATCCTGATCGG
>CAZKSD010000062.1:0-12271 GCA_964555315.1 uncultured Dechloromonas sp. | reverse complement strand
GTCGAGGAGCGCAACAAGAGCGCCGCCTTCGGCACCGGCACGACGCCGCCGACCATCGACATCGAGCGCATCAAACGCGTCGAGGCGTGGATCATGGATGCCACGCCCCCTGAATTCAGTGCCTTTTTCCCGGTCGACCGCAAGCTTGCCGAACAGGGCGCGCCGATCTACAAGGAATACTGCGCCGCCTGCCACGGCGCCTCGGGCAGCGACTTCAGCGGCGAATACGTCGGCACCGTCGAACCGCTGGCCAGGATCGGCACCGACCGCCGCCGCCTCGATTCCTACACCTACACGCTGGCGGTCAACCAGGCCACGCTCTACGCCGGCTACCCGTGGCGCTTCACCCATTTCCAGAAGACCCACGGCTACGCCAACATGCCGCTCGACGGTCTCTGGCTGCGCGCGCCCTACCTGCACAACGGCTCGGTGCCCAGCCTGCGCGACCTGCTGGAACCGGCGGCCAAGCGCCCGGCGGCCTTCTATCGCGGCAATGACGTCTATGACCCGGTCAAGCTCGGCTTCGTTTCCGACCTGCCGGAAGCCAACGGCAAAAAACTCTTCCGCCTCGACACCGCCGTGCCCGGCAACGGCAACGGCGGCCACGAGGGCAAGGCCTACGGCACCGAACTGAGCGCCGACGAGAAGACGTCGCTGGTCGAGTTCCTCAAGACATTCTGAGAGGCGGTGACATCATGACGACCTCGTGCTCCTGCAAGACCTGGTTCAAGGCCATCGGCCTCGCCCTGCTGGTCGTCGCCGTCATCGGCGCGATGATCGGCTACGACCGCGGCTTCCGCGAACACCCGCAGCCGGACTGGGTGACCGCCACCCCGGAAATGCGCTTCAAGTACGGCTCGATCGGCGCCGAGCACGACGCCGGCGTGCCCTACTGGATTTTCTATGTCCTGCCGCGCGTCTTCCCGGAGAAGTTCGTCCAGGACGGCAAGGTCGCCCCCGGCGGCTACGCCGCGCTCGGCGTCGCCTGGGAACAGGGCCAGGAACTGCCGGTCGGCTTCACCAGGAAGACCATCGGCTTCGCCCGCGTCGCCAACAACTGCGCCGTCTGCCACACCACCAGCTACCGCGTGGCGCCGGATGCCAACCCGGTCTTCGTCGTCGGCGGCTCGGCCCATACCGCCAACGTCCAGGGCTTCTTCCGGCTGCTCATCGACTGCGCCCGCGACCCGCGCTTCAACGCCGACATCCTGATGGCCGAGATCAACCGCGTCACCGATCTCGACTTTGTCGACCGCCTGCTCTACCGCTTCCTCATCATCCCGATCACCAAGAAGCGCCTGCTCGAACGCGAAACCCAGTTCGCCTGGCTCTACCGCCCCGACTTCCCGGAATGGGGCCGCGGGCGCGACGACGCGATGAACCTGACCAAGTACTTCATGATCCGGGCGCCGATGGACGACACCTTCGGCCCCACCGACATGCCTTCGGTGTGGAACCTGAAGAAGTACGTCTGGGACAAGGGCCACCGCCTGAACTACGCCGGCGACAGCCACGACGCCTACTCGGTGGTGATGGATTCCGCGCTCGGCGTGCTCGGCGCGCCGCCCGCGAACAAGGCCGACTTTCTGGCGCAGGTGCAGTGGCTGAAGGACTACATGTCGGAACTGCCGCCGCCGAAATATCCCTTCCCCATCGACCAGGCCCGCGCTGCCGCCGGCAAGCCGCTGTTCGATGCCCACTGCGCCGCCTGCCACGCCAGCGAGCGGACCGGCACGCCGCTGCTGCTGGCCGAAGTCGGCACCGACCGCGGCCGCCTCGATTCGTGGAACAAGGGCGCCGCGATCAAGGCCAACCAGGTGGTCAGGGAAATGGGCCTGGAACGCCGCGGCCTGGTCGAGGAAGACCTGAAGGGCTACATCGTCCCCTTCCTCGACGGCATCTGGCTCAAGGCGCCCTACCTGCACAACGGCTCGGTGCCGACCCTGCGCGACCTGCTGGAACCCGCCGCCCAACGGCCACAAGTGTTCTGGCGCGGCTACGACGTTTATGACCAGACGAAGGTCGGCTTCGTCAGCGACACCCCGGAAGCGCAGCGGGCCGGCACCCGGCTCGACACCGCCAGCAAGGGCGGCGGCAACCACGGGCACGAGTTCGGGACAAGCTTGTCGGCGGAGGAAAAGGATGCCCTGGTCGAGTACCTGAAGACGCTGTAGGGACCGCCATGGTCGACATCTTCCTGAGCTACACGGAATCTGATCGGGAGCAGGCGCGTCGTCTCGCGGCGCTGCTGGAATCGGTCGGCTGGACGGTGTGGTGGGACCGCCGGATTCCGGCCGGCGAAACCTGGCGCAGCGTGCTGGAAAAGGCTCTGGAAAACATGCGCTGCATGGTGGTGCTATGGTCGGCGCGCTCGATCGAAAGCGAATGGGTCTACGAGGAAGCCAGCGAGGGCCGCCGGCTGGGCAAACTGGTCCCGGTGCTGATTGAAGCCGTGCGTCCGCCGGCGGGTTTTCGCGAGATCCAGGCCGCCGATCTCGCCGGCTGGGACGGGTCACGCGAGCACGATGGCCTGCGCATGCTGCTCGCCGACCTCGAAAATCTCCTCGGCAAACCCGGGACTGCCACAAGAAGCCACCCGGCGAAGCCGGTCGATCATGGGCAGATACCCTACGACCCGAGCGATCTGGCTGCCGGCAGGGCGGATGCCGGCTGGTGGCCACGGCACCGGCTGGCGCTCCTGGCCGCAGCCGGTGTCCTGCTGCTCGCCGCTGGCGCCGTCTATGTTGGCCTGACGACGCGGGAGCCGGCAGTGCTTGCGCGCCCGGCGCCGGAACCCGATAGACGGGAAAGTCGCGCCAGCCCATTGCCGGCGGAAGCCATGCCCAGGCCCCAGCCACCCGCGGCAACGGCCGATGCCCGCGCGCCGGCGGACGCCGTTCCGGCCCCGGTCGCCGCGGAAGCCACGCCGCCGTCCGTGGCGAAACTTCCGCCCAGGGCGCGACCGCCCGCCGGTCACCCCGAAACGCCCCGTGCGACCAGCGCGCGTTGCGCCGAGTGGCTCTCCAGGATTCAGCTCGGCGAAGCGCTTTCCTACGAGGCTCAGGCCATCTTCCGCAAGGAGTGCCAACAATGACCACCTTCTACAGCAGGACCGGGGTTGCCCGGATATCGATCGCCGCGCTGTGCCTCGCGCTGCTGGCCACTGGCTGCGACAGCCTGCGCGGGAAGCCGGAAGCGCCGGCATCGGCCGCCGCCGGCGCCGCCGTTCAACCCGCCGCGCCAGCGCCGGCACCGCCCCCGGTGCAGCCTTACGACAAGGCCGTACTGAGCGCAGCGACCGCCTTGCTCGCCAATGCCAGGCTGCCGCCCGCGGGGACGCCGCCGCAAGCCCGCTACGCGGTCGTCATCGATCCGCTGATCGACGGGGTGACCGGGGCGCAATCCATCGCGTCGCAGGCGATGGGGGTACGCCTGGCGAAGATGATGCGCGAACAGTATCCGCAGTACGACGTCCAGGCATTCACGGCCGCCAACGTCGCCAAGGGACCGCTCGTGCTGGTCGGCACCCTCACCGGCGTCAATGCCGAGCGCAAGACGGCGGGGACGCGCGAGGCCTACCGGATTTGCCTGGCGCTCGCCGACCTGCGCACCGGCAAACTGGTCAGCAAGGGGCTGGCGTTCGCCCTGCCCGACGGGGTCGACCCGACACCGCTGGCGTCCTTCCGCGACGCCCCGGCATGGTCCGAGGATCCCGCCACCGAGGGTTACATCAAGACCTGCCAGGGGACCAAGGCGGGCGACCCGATCAACCCGCTCTATCTCGATCGCATCGTCGCCGCAACGCAAGTCGCCGAAGCCATCGACGCCTACGATGCGGGGCGCTACCGGGAAGCGCTCGATCTCTACACCAGCGCCTCGGCCCTGCCGGCGGGAAATCAGTTCCGCGTCCTCAACGGCATCTACCTCGCCAACTGGAAGCTCGGCCGCCCGCAACAGGCCCAGGCGGCATTCGCCAGGATCGTCGACTACGGCCTGGAGCACCAGCGCCTGGCGGTCAAATTCCTGTTCCGGCCGGGGTCGACCGCGTTCGTTCAGGATCCGCGATTGAGCGGCCCGTACCCGGTCTGGCTGACGACCATCGCCAGACAAGCCGCGAGCGGCGGCAGATGCCTCGAGGTCACCGGCCATACCAGCCCCACCGGCCCCGAACCCCTGAACGAACGCCTGTCGCTGTTGCGCGCCGAATACGTCAAATCGCGTCTGGAAGGCGCCTCGCCGACGCTCGCCAGGCGGATGATCGCCCACGGCGCCGGCTCGGCGCAGACCATGGTCGGCACCGGCCGCGACGACGCCAGCGACGCGCTCGACCGCCGTGTCGAGTTCAAGGTCATCGGCTGTTGAGAACTTCCACAGCCGATCGGAATCCAATTTTTGCCAGCAATCCGGCGACGCCGTTGCCGGGGCAGCAGACAAGGAGGATCGCATGGAAGGATTCGTACATAACCTGAGCAACCTGTTCGCCCAGCTCGGCCAGCCCAACGACGACGCCTCGATCGCGACCTTCATCGAGACGCACAGCCCGCTGGCCGATGGCGTTCAGCTCTACGAGGCCGCCTTCTGGACGCCCGCGCAGGCCAGTTTCCTGCGCGAGGCCATCCTCGAGGACGCCGACTGGGCCGAGGTCATCGACGAGCTGAACAACGACCTGCGCGCCCGTCACTAGACCGGACGCCCCGCCATGACCCGGCTGGAGAAGGATTCCTTCGGCCACATTGAAGTGGCGGAAGACCGGCTGTGGGGCGCCCAGACGCAGCGCTCGCTGGAGCATTTCGCCATCTCCGGCGAACGCATGCCGGATGAACTGATCCGCGCCCTGGCCGAAGTCAAGCGCGCCTGCGCCCGGGTGAACCGGGAACTCGGCCTGTTGCCGGACGTCACCGCGCTCGCCATCATGGCGGCGGCCGACGAGGTGACCGCCGGCCGCCACGCCGGGCAATTCCCGCTCGTCGTCTGGCAGACCGGCTCCGGCACGCAGACCAACATGAACATCAACGAGGTGCTGGCCAACCGCGCCTCGGAACTGCTCGGCGGTGCGCGCGGCAGTGAGCGCCTCGTCCACCCGAACGACGAGGTCAATCTCGGCCAGTCGTCGAACGACATCTTTCCCACCGCCATGCACGTCGCCGCGGCCATCGGCATCAGCCAGCGCGTGCTGCCGGCGCTGCGCCGGCTCAAGACCACCCTGTCCGGCAAGGCGGCGGCCTTCGCCGACATCGTCAAGATCGGCCGCACCCATCTGCAGGACGCGACGCCGCTCGCGCTCGGCCAGGAATTCTCCGGCTACGTCGCCCAGCTACACCATGCCGAGGAAGTCATCGCCGCCGCGCTGCCCTCGCTGCATCCGCTGGCGGTCGGCGGCACCGCCGTCGGCACCGGGCTCAACACCCACCCCGAATTCGGCGCCCGCGTCGCCGCCGAACTGGCCGCGCGCAGCGGCCTGCCCTTCGTCAGCGCCGCCAACAAGTTCGCCGCGCTGGCCGCCAACGACGGCTTCGTCGCCGCCCACGGCGCGCTGAAGACGCTGGCCGTGGCGCTGATGAAGATCGCCAACGACGTCCGCTGGCTGGCTTCCGGCCCGCGTTCCGGGCTCGGCGAGATCAGCATCCCGGAGAACGAGCCGGGCAGCTCGATCATGCCCGGCAAGGTCAACCCGACCCAGTGCGAGGCGCTGACCATGCTCTGCTGCCAGGTCATGGGCAACGACGTGGCGATCGGCGTCGGCGGCGCCGCCGGCAACTTCGAGCTCAACGTCTTCAAGCCGCTGCTCGCCCACAACATGCTGCAAAGCATCCGCCTGCTGGCCGACGGCATGGACAGCTTCGACCGCCACTGCGCGCGCGGCATCGCCGCCAACCGCGAACGCATCGGCGAGCTGATGGAACGCTCGCTGATGCTGGTCACCGCGCTGGCGCCGCACATCGGCTACGACAAGGCCGCCGAAATCGCCAAGCGCGCCAGCCACGAAGGCACCACGCTGAAGGCAGCGGCCCTCGCCTCGGGCCATGTGACGGCCGAGGAATTTGCGCGCTGGGTGGTGCCGGCCGACATGATCCATCCCGGCCTCGGTTAGCCCGGCCATTTCCCCGACGAGAAGGAGACACACCATGACGAACCACATCCGCCCCGCCGCGCTGCTCGCGCTGGCCCTCGCATTCCCCCTGACCGCCCTCGCCCAGGAAGGCTCGGTGACCATCAGCGCGCCGGCCGACGGCGCCAAGCTGCAGGCCGCGGCCGACAACCGCGTCACCTACGAAATAATGCCCGGCCCGAAGGGCGACCACAGCCACCTTTACGTCGACGGCAAGGAAATCGCCGTGCTGCGCGAACTGAAGGGCAGCGCGCCGCTCAAAACGCTGGCCGCCGGCCCGCACGAAGTCTGTGTCAAGGTGGTGAACAAGAACCACACGCCGATCGGCGTCGAGAAATGCGTCAAGGTCACGGTCGAGTGACAGTGGTCTGAGTCCTCTCTACCGGGCGGGGCGACCATGGATCCCCAGAACCTGGCCTATGCCCTGGTCCAGCTGGTGCACAACTTCGGCGCCGTAGCCGTCGTCGGCGGTGCCGTCGCCGCCCGCTGGCTGGCCCGCGACACCCCGGCAACCCAGCGCCGGCTGGCCTGGCTGGTGCTCGGCGGCTGGCTGGCGCAGGCCGCCAGCGGCGCCGGTTTCGGCGCCGTCAGTTACCACTTCTACGGCCAGTTCCCGGACATCCACGATCTCGCCCTTATCGCGCTGGGCATCAAGATCACCTGCGCCGCCAGCGGCGCATTGCTGGCCGCCGCCTATCTGTGGCGTTCAGCCAACTGGCCCCTGGCGCTGCGGGCCACCATCTGGAAACTGCTGATCGCGCTGGGCGCCACGGCGCTGGCGGCAGCGGCCTTCCTGCGCTGGTTCGCCTGAAAACCCTGAAATGATCCTTCCGACCGCTTTCTGATCCCGCCCGGCATCTGTTGCGGTCGACCGCCCCAAAAGGATTGAAAGGGGTCAGGATTGAAAGGGGTCAGAGTAATTACCAGTTCTTGGCCAGTTTTTCCGGTCGACCGCAGCAACTCGAATCTTTCTTCAACCAGAAGAACAGAGGAAATGTCTCTGACCCCTTTGGATGGTTTATGAGGTTTTCCCAAAGGAGCGAGCGGTTCGGGTGTTGCGCATGTGGTCGCACTATGAGTGAGAGATCCGCGAGGAATTGAAAAGCCGAAAGGCCGCACAGGTCTCCCCGGCCGTTGGCATCACGGTGCCGGTGTTTTTCCTCGCTGGTTTGCCCAACTGACACCTGTTGCGGTCGACGGCAAAAAAAGGCCAAAAACGGAAAAACCCGAACCGGATTGAACGCCGGTTCGGGCTTTTTTCGACGAGTGAAAGGGGTCAGAGCAATTCCAAGTCACCGCAACCGGCGCCAACTGACGCCCGGCCCCTGCTTCAGGAAGCGGCTTCGCGCCTGGACGCCAGGGCCGGCGCGTTCATCCGGGGAAAGGGCGGCGCATCGCCTCAGCGCCTGCCGCCGAGGCTGGACTCGAGGTGCGAGATCAGTTCGCCGTGGCTGGCCGAGCGTTCGCCGAAGGCGCCGCGGCGCCCACCGACCACCTCGTCGAGGAAGGCGAGGGACAGGTCGAGGGTCGCCCCCTTGACCTGCACGTTGAGTTCCCGGCCCCCCGGCGCCAGGCGGTCGGTGAACATGCCGTGGGCGCCGTCGCGGAAAACCACCAGCGCCTTGCGCGGGCTGCCGGTGGCGGTGAACACGCGCACGCGGTCCTCGTAGCCGGACTGGTAGCCGGGCAGGCGGATGTCGTCGCCGGTCGCCGTGATGTGCAGGGTCGGGATGCCGATCGGGCGGACGATGGCCTCGGCGTCGGCCTCGCCGTGGAAGGGCGGCGCGCTGATGACGACGGCGCCGGCGAGGCGCGGCTCGGCGTAACTCCGCTTCCCCTGCGGCCGCTCGAAGACCGCGCCGGCGGCGAGCAGCACGGTGTTGGCGCCGTAGGAATGGCCGGCGGCGACGATGCGCGCGGGGTCGAGCCGGCCGCCCAGACCCGGCGCGGCGAAGGCCTGGTCGAGGGCGAAACGCAGGTCGCGCACGCGGTCGACCGCTTCCGCCTCGCTCGCCGCCGACTGCAGGCGGGCGACGACCTCGAACGGGTTGCCGCCCCACAGCCGGCTGTCGCTGCCGGCATGCTGGACGTGCAGGCTGGCGTAGCCGCGCGCCGCCCAGTTCGCGCCGAGATAGGAGTAGCCCTCGCGCGAACCGCCGAGGCCGTGCGAGAACACCACCAGCGGCGCCGGGACGGCGGACGTTGCCGGCGGCAGGTAGAGCTTGGCCAGCACCTGGCGCTGGCGGTCGCGGTCGACCCAGTCGAAATAGCGGATTTCGTAGGCCGCCGGCTCCGGCACCAGCTTGGCCTCGGCGAGCGCCGCCTGGTGCTGTGCCGGCCACGATTCGGCGGCGCTTCTGCGCGGCTCCGAAGTTCCGGCGCAGGCGGCGAGCAGGAGTGCGGCAAGCGCCGCCAGCAGCGGGGTGCGGAGGGCGCGGGGCATGGTCATCATCGGCTGTCTCCCGGACGGCTTCCCGTCCCCCAAAACCTCATCCGAGCGCGCGGCGATCGACAAGTTCCGCCGCGCACCACTGCGGCGCCCGCGGAACCGTCATTCCAGCCCGCGGCCCTCGTCGACGCCGAGGTGCACGTTCATCGACTGCACGGCGGCGCCGGAAGCGCCCTTGCCGAGGTTGTCGAGGCGCGCGACGAGCAGCATGCGCTCGGCGTTGCCGAAGACGAAGAGGTCGACACGGTTGCTGTCGTTGCTGGCCTCGACGTCGAAGAAACCGCCGGCGGTGTTGGCTTCGAGGTCGACCGCCGCCACGCGCACGAAGCGCTCGCCGGCGTAGTAGTCGGCGAGCAGTTTCCGCACGTCGGCGGGGCCGGCCGGGCGCGCGAACTGCGCCGGGTGGAGGAAGACGGTGACCGCCAGCCCCTTGTAGAACGGGCCGACGATGGGCTGGAAGATGGGCGCCGCGGTCAACCCCGTGTACGCCGCCATTTCCGGCAGGTGCTTGTGGGCGAGGCCAAGCGCGTAGGGGCGCGGCGCCTTGAGCTGCGTGGTGCTGGCGCCGGCGGCCCGGTAGTCGGCGATCATCGCCTTGCCGCCGCCGGAATAGCCGGTGATCGAGTTGGCGGCGACCTGGGTGCCCGCCGGCAGCAGCCCGGAGGCGACCAGCGGGCGCAGCGCGAGGATGAAGGCGCTGGCGTGGCAGCCGGGGTTGGCGATGCGCTTGCTGGCGCGGATCTTCGCGCGCTGGTCCGGCGCCAGCTCGGGCAGGCCGAAGGCCCACGCCGGATTGACGCGGTGCGCGGTCGAGGCGTCGATGACGCAGGTGTTCGGGTTGTCGACCAGCGTCACCGCTTCGCGCGCCGCGTCGTCGGGCAGGCACAGGAAGGTGACGGCGGATTCGTTGATCAGGCGCTTGCGCTCGGCGGCGTCCTTGCGCCGCTCGGGGTCGATGCGCAGGACCTCGATGTCGGCGCGCTGCGCCAGGTACTCGTTGATCCGCAGGCCGGTCGTGCCTTCCTGCCCGTCGACAAAGACTGTGGTGGTCATGGTGAATTCCGGGGACCGCGATGGTGGGAAACCCCGATTTTCGCAGAAAACGCCAGCGGGCGGCCGGCGCCGCTCAACGGCACTGCTGGATTTCGGCGGTGACGTGGACGATCTCCTCGTGCACCGCGAGCTGCTTGCGCACGTCGGCCGCCGTCAGTTGCGGATCGTGGGTGACGAGGCTGACGGCGCAGGCGTAGGCGCCGCGCCCGACCCGCCAGACGTGGAGGTCGGTGCAGCGCGTGCCGGAAATTTCCGGCCCGGTCTCGACCGCCTCGCGGATCTCGTCGACGACCGGATGATCCATCTCGCGGTCGAGCAGGATCTTGCCGGTGTCGGTCAGCAGGTTGCGCGCCCAGATGCCGACCAGGATGCCGCCGACGATGCCCATCACCGGATCGAGCCACGACCAGCCGTAGATCCAGCCGCCGGCGAGCGCCGCGATCGCCAGCACCGAGGTCGCGGCGTCGGCGACGACGTGAATGTAGGCCGACTTGAGGTTGAGGTCGCCGTGACCGTGGTGGCCATGATGATCATCGTGGTGGCCATGATGATCATCGTGGTGGCCATGGTCGTCGTGGTGGCCATGGTCATGGCCGTGGCCGTGGTCGTGGCCATGACCGTGATCGTGGGCCTGGCCGAGGATCAGCGCGCAGACGACATTGACGACGAGGCCGATGGCGGCGACGACCATCGCTTCCGCGTAGTGGATCGGCTGCGGCGCCATGATGCGCTCGACCGACTGCCAGACCATCGACACGGCGACGACGAGAAGCAGGATGGCGCTGGTGTAGCCGCCAAGGATCTCGATCTTCCAGGTGCCGAAGGCGAAGCGCGGGTCGCGCGCGTAGCGCCGCGCCGCGGCGTAGGCGAACGCCGAGAGGCCGATGGCCAGCGCGTGCGAGCTCATGTGCCAGCCGTCGGCGAGCAGCGCCATCGAGTTGTACCAGTAACCGGCGGCGATCTCGACCGCCATCATCGCCAGCGTGATCCACATCACGGCGCGCGTTCCGCGCTCGCCCGCCGGGTTGCCGGCATCGAAGACGTGGCTGTGGCTCAAGGAGGAGAGGTCGTGGGTATGCATGGCGGTGCGCGGCGGATGGGTGGCAAGGGTGCAAGGATAACACCCATCCCCCGCTCGCGCCCGCTTCCCGGCGGCGTCCGCCGGCAATCCCGAGGCCGCCGGCGGCGGCGCGCCGTCCCGGAAAACGCCGCGGCGCTTCCCGGCTGCCGGCGGACGGCGGGGTCAGGCCGCCAGGCGCTCGGCGCGGCGCTGCGGACCGTAGCGCAGCGCGGGAAGCGAGGTGTCGGCGACCTGGTGCAGTTCGATATCCCACTGGCGCATCGCCTGGGCGACGATGACCGCCTCGTCGCCGCCAAGGCAGCGGTCGGCGTTGACGATGTCGAGCATGGCCCGCAGAACCTTCTGCTGCAGTTCTGGCGCGCGGATCTCGTCGAGCAGCAGGGCGATGGTCTGCGCATCGTGGCGGAACTGCCCGTAGGGCATGCGCTGGACGTTCGCCAGGTAGTCGTCGCAGTAGTCGGCGAGCACCCGGTCGAAGCGCTCGCGCCCGATGCCGATCGCCTCGACGACGTGGCGGCGCTCGAGGACGCTCATCTCGGCGGGGTCGATCGCGCCGTCGGCGAGCAACGCGACGGCGACGATGCGGGCCATGGCTTCCGGGCTGTTGGTGGGGTAGTGACGCATCTGGATTCTCCTTTTCGTTGGCTTTCGGGTTTGGTCGCCGCGATTCCTGCGGCTACGGCGACACTATGGCGACGGATCGACATAAAATCCAATTAAAGATTTTTTGCAATTGCATTAACTGGAGCTTATTTATGCCCCGCCGCCGCATCTCCTTCCGCCAGCTTGAAACCTTCGCCGAGGTCGCCCGCCAGGGCAGCTTCACGCGCGCCGCCGAGGCGCTGCACCTGACCCAGCCGGCGGTGTCGATCCAGATCCGCCAGATCGCCGACACCATCGGCCTGCCGCTGTTCGAGCAACGCGGCAAGGAGATCGCGCCGACGGCTGCGGGCGAGGAACTGCTGGCGACCGTGCGCAACCTCGACGACGCCTGGAACCGCTTCGAGTCGGCGATCGACGCCCTCAAGGGCTTCCGCCGCGGCAAGGTCCGCGTCGGCCTGGTCACCACCGCCAAGCATTTCCTGCCGCGCCTGCTCGGCGCATTCTGGCAACGGTACCCGGACATCGCCCTCGAACTCGAGATCGCCAACCGCGGCACCATCGTCGACCGCCTGCTCGCCAACCGCGACGACCTTTACGTGATGTCCTACCCGCCCGACCGGCCGGACGTCGTCAGCCTGCCCTTCCTCGACAACGAGCACGTTGTCCTGGCGCCGGCGGCGCACCGGGCGGTCGGCCGCCGCGTGACGCTGGCCGAACTCGCCGGCGAGCCATTCCTGCTGCGCGAGGCGGGTTCCGGCTCGCGCCACGTCGTCGACCGCCACCTCCGTGAGACCGGCATCGCGCTCAACGTCCGCCTGTCGCTGGCGAGCAGCGAGGCGATCCGCGAACTCGTCGCCGCCGGCATGGGGCTGGCCGTGCTGTCGCGACACGCCCTCGGCGACATCCCGGCCGGCGGCGGTCTCGCCGTGCTCGACGTCGCCGGCTTCCCGCTGCGCAACCAGTGGTGCGTCGTCCA
>CAZKSD010000061.1:0-12273 GCA_964555315.1 uncultured Dechloromonas sp. | reverse complement strand
GGAATTGCCTCCTCATTGTGGTTATCGCGAAACGCGGGCGCATCATGATCCCGACTGCGGCTATTTTGCGGCAATTTGCGCGCTGCGCATAGGGGGCCGATGTCGCTGCCTCCAAACCATTGGCTTGCCGGAGAGGTGGATGTCGCTCCCGTCACAACAGGAGGGCCAGGACGGCGAAGAAAATGGCTGCCGCGGTCGACCGGCAAAAATGGCCAAAATCGGCGCGGAGCAAGCAACGCCGGCCGGCCACTGGCGAGACACCGCAACCTGCCGCGCGCGAACAGATCGGGGCCGGCTCACGACCGGTAACAAGTCACACAGCCGGAAGCCCGCACATCGCGTTCACTGCTTCGGCCACAGGATCATCTGCGTACAGCGGAACAGCGCGAGTTTGCGGCCGCTGGCCTCGTCGCGGACCACGGCATCCCAGACCTGCGTGGTGCGCCCCAGATGCTGCGCCGTGGCGACGCAGGTGATGCCGCCTTCTCTCACCGTGCCCAGGTGGTTGCTCTTGAGCTCGATGGTGGTGAACGACTGGGCGCCTTCCGGCAGGTGGGCCAGCGTCGCATAGCCGCAGGTCGTATCGGCCAGGGCCACCACGCTCGCCGCATGCAGGAACTCGTTGGGCGCGACATGCAGCTTTTTGACCGGCATCCGGCTGGTCGCCGAATTGGGGGCCAGCTCAAGCATCTCGATCCCCAGGTAGCCCGGCAGGTATTCGCTGCCGTGCTCGTTGAGAACCGCCGTCAAAATTCCGGGGCGCGAATTGCTCATCTTTCATTCTCCTTTTGTCAGGCCGGGGCCAACGCTCGGGCCACCGGCGCTTCGCGGATCGGCAGGTTGAGCAGGGCGGCGAGCGCGGCGAGCGCCATGTCGGCGTACCACATCCAGCCGAAGTCGCCGAAGCGGGTGACGGCCAGGCCGCCCAGCCAGGCGCCGAGGAAGCCGCCGATCTGGTGCGTCAGCAGCGTCAGCCCGAACAGCGTGGCGAGGTAGCGGATACCGAACAGCTTGCCGACGATGGCCGCCGTCGGCGGCACCGTCGCCAGCCAGGTGAAGCCGAGGCCGGCGGCGAACAGGTAGAAGGTCAGCTCGGTGCGCGGGGCGGCCAGGTAGAGGCCGATCAGCACGGTGCGCGAGCCGTACATCGCCGCCAGCACGTACTTGCTGCGATAGCGCGAAACGCAGGAGCCGGCGTAGAGGCTGCCGAAGATGTTGGCCAGGCCGATGATGGCCAGTGACCAGCTGGCCACCGACGGCGGCAGCCCGCACAGATTCACTTCGCCCGGCAGGTGGGTGACCAGGAAGGCGATATGGAAGCCGCAGGTGAAGAAGCCGGCGTGCAGCAGCAGGTAGCTGCGATCCTTCATCGCGGCGTTGATCGACTGGCGCAGCCCGCCGTCGTGCTGCGCATGCTGCACCGGGGCGCCTGCCGGGCCCGCCAGCTTGCCGATCAGCGGCAGCGCGGCCAGCGTCATGAGCGCCATCGCCCACATCGCACCCATCCAGCCGAGCGCCTGGATCAGCTTTTGCAGAATCGGCGCGAAGACGAACTGGCCGAAGGAGCCGCCGGCGTTGATGACACCGGAAGCCGAACCGCGCGCCTGGATCGGCAGGCGCTGGGCGGCGGCGCCGATCAGCACCGAGAAGCTGCCGGCCCCCGCGCCGATGGCCGAGATCAGGCCGAGCGAGACGATCAGCCCGAAGCCGGTGCCCATGAACGGCGTGATGGCGCTGCCCAGCGCCAGGATGACGAGGCCGCCGATGAGCACGGCGCGCGGGCCGTAACGGTCGGCGACGGCGCCGGCCAGCGGCTGGACCGCGCCCCAGGTGAATTGGCCGATGGCCAGCGCCAGGCTGATGCTGGCGATGCCGAGCCCGGTCGACGCGCCGATCGGGGCGATGAACAGCCCCAGCGACTGGCGGGCGCCCATCGTCACCATCAGGATGCCGGCGGCGGCCAGGGTGACGACGAGGATGTCGGGGCGGTTCAATGAGCGCAGCATGTCGGGGCTTTTCGGGGGATGACCCGTCGTCGTGATTGTCGTCGGACTATAGTTGCCAATCGTTGGTGGAAAAAGCCCATAATTGGCGTCATTACGTCAACGGATCATTGACAGAATGGCATGGCTCGGCAGTTGGGAAAGTTTCGTCAAGGTGGTCGAAGCCGGCAGCATGGCCGCCGCGGCGCGGCGTCTGGATTGCACGCGGGCGCAGGTGAGCAAGCAGATCGGCGATCTGGAGCGGGCGTTCGGCGTGCGCCTCTTCGAGCGCTCGCCGCGCAAGTTGAGCCTGACGCCATCGGGCGAGGTTTTTCATCAGCATGCGCTGCGGGCGCTGGAGGCGATCCATGGCGCCGAAGTCGCCGTCAGGAACATGGGCGACGCGCCGCACGGGGTGTTGCGCATCAGCGCCTCGATCACCTTCGGGCGCATGTACATCGCCCCGCTGCTGCCGCGGATCGTCGCCCGCTATCCCGAGTTGAGCTGCGAACTGGTGCTGACCGATCAACTGGTCGATCTGGTCGACGACAACATCGATCTCGCCCTGCGCCTGACCAAGGCGCCGCCCGAGGATGCCGTGGCGAGAAAGCTGGCGCACATGAAACGGGTCATCTGCGGGTCGCCGGCCTATTTCGCCGCGCACGACGAACCGCGGACGCCGCATGAACTCGCCCTGCACCCCTGTTTCAGCTACATGCAGGCCGATGAAAATCGGGTCTGGCGCCTGGTCGACCGCAACGGCGAGGAAATCAGCGTTCCGGTCAGCAGCAAATTTCACTTCAACAACATCGACTGCATCCTCGCCGCCGTCCTCGCCGGACACGGCCTGGCGATGTTGCCGACCTATCTCTGCGGCCCCGAACTGGCGCGCGGAACGCTGAAAACCCTCTTCGACGATCTGGAGCCGGTCAGCAGCATGGGGCGCTACCTTTATGCCTGCTACACGCCGAGCCGGGTGCGCGTGCCCAAGGTGCGGGCCTTCCTGGCCGAACTGGAGGAAGCGTTCAACCCCGTGCCGCCATGGAACAAGGCGTGATGCGGCCCGTCCGACCTGCCATTGGCCGAGCCCGAGGGCGAGCAGGTCCACGGGCAGCCGGATGGCGACACAGCCGCCGGTGAGGCCCGCAGCGCGCGGCCGATCAGCAACGGGCGTGCCGTGGGAGCAATACCGGCGGCAGGATCACAGCAGCCCGGTCGCCAGGCCGGCGCCGATCAGCACCATCATCGCCGCTACCGTCAACTCGACGGCGCGTAGCGTCACCTTCTTCAGCAGGCGCTTGCCGAGCCAGGCGCCGCTGAAGGCCGATAGCGTCGCGGCCAGCACCAGATCAACACTGGCGCCGTCCAGCGCGATCCAGCCGCCGGCCTGGAAGGCGGCGCCATAGATCAGGAGACGCACGACATCGACCAGGACCGTGCAGACGGAACCGGTTCCGACGTAAGCGTCCTTCGACAGCCCGGCCTTGATCAGGAATGCCGAGCGCAGCGCGCCCTGGTTGCCCGACAGCCCGCCGAAGAAGCCGGACAGCAAGCCGCCGAGCGGCAGCCAGCGCGGCGGGAAGGCCAGCGCCGCGAAGCGCGGCGACAGTTCCAGCAGCGCGAAGCCGACAATCAGCCCGCCGATCGCGGCCTTGACGGGCGTGATTTCACGCAGCCGGCCGCCAAGCTCGTAGCTGGCGAGCGCCGGCAGGCCGGCGAACAGCGCCAGCAGGCTTGCGCCGGCGATGGCGGCGAGCGCCGCCGGCAGGCCGAAGCGCAGCACCACGCGCCAGTCCGCGTCGCGGCCAACCAGGCCGATCTTGAACAGGTTGTTCGCCAGATGCACGACGGCGGTCATCGCGACGGCCGCCTGGATCGGGAAGAACAGGGCGAACACCGGGGTCAGGATCGTCCCGAGGCCGAAGCCCGAGAACAGGGTGAGACCGGAGGCGAACAGCGCCGCGAGACAAACGACGAGATATTCCATGGATGGAAATAATAATCGAAATTCGTTATCGAATATCGGTTATTATTCATTTTCCGTTGCCAGCCTTCAAGACCCTGCCATGACCACCGCTCCAGAGCCCGACCGAAGCCCGTGGTCGGTATTCCTGATCTTTCTCCGGCTTGGCCTGACATCGTTCGGCGGGCCAATTGCCCATCTGGGTTACTTCCGCGATGAATTCGTCACGCACAGGCGCTGGCTCAGCGAGCGCAGTTACGCGGATCTGGTCGCGCTTTGCCAGTTTCTGCCGGGACCAGCCAGCAGCCAGGTCGGCATGGCCCTGGGGCTCGCGCGCGCCGGTTATGCCGGAGCGCTTGCCGCCTGGGCAGGCTTTACGCTGCCTTCGGCAATTGCCCTGGTTCTGTTCGCACTGGGTCTGGCGAGCCATGGCAGCGACACGCCCGCCGGGCTGCTCCATGGCCTCAAGGTGGTGGCAGTCGCAGTCGTCGCTCAGGCGGTTTGGGGAATGGCGCGCAACCTGTGCACGGACGTGACGCGGGTGACCATCATGGCGGCTACGGCATGTGTCGTTCTGCTCGTGCCATCGGCCTGGGTCCAGGTCGGCGTCATCGCCGCAGCCGGAATTGCCGGAATGCTGCTCTTCAAGCCGCGGCAGGCGGAGCCCCACGATCCGCTTCCGATCACGGTCGGGCACCGCGCCGGGCTGGTCTGGATCACGCTGTTTCTTGCGCTGTTGTTTGGCCTCCCGGCGCTGGTCGGCGCTGTGCCAAGCCAGGCTCTGGCGATGGCGGACGCGTTCTATCGCGCCGGTTCGCTGGTGTTTGGCGGCGGACACGTGGTGCTTCCCCTGTTGCAGGCCGAGGTCGTGCCTTCGGGATGGGTCAGCAACGAGTCCTTTCTGGCCGGTTATGGCGCGGCGCAAGCGGTCCCCGGACCACTGTTCACCTTCGCGGCTTTCCTCGGCGCGTCGATGAGTCAGCCGCCCACGGGCTGGGTGGGAGGATTGCTGTGCTTGCTGGCAATCTTCCTGCCGTCCTTCCTGCTCGTGGTCGGTGCCTTGCCTTTTTGGGAACGACTGCGGCAAAGTGCGCGAACTCAGGCGGCGCTGGCGGGGGTCAACGCCGCCGTGGTCGGCCTGTTGCTGGCCGCGCTTTACCATCCGGTCTGGACCAGCGCCATACACCAACCGCAGGACTTCGGCCTGGCGCTACTGGCGCTGGTCGCCCTGATGTTCTGGAAATGGCCCCCGTGGCTGGTCGTCATCGCCAGCGGCGCCGCGGGTTGGTTGCTGGACCTGGCGACTTGAGACAAAGCGAATGACAGACAAGGACCTCTACGGCGGGCTGATCCGCCTGCACATCCTGCACCACGCGGCCGAAGGACCCATTTTCGGCCTGGGCATCATCGAGGAATTGAGAAGGCACGGGTATGAGATGAGCGCAGGGACTCTATATCCGATGCTGCATGGCCTTGAAAGAAAGGGCTACCTGCTTTCACGCCACGAGAGAACAGGGAGCCGCGCGCGCCGGATCTATGAAATAACCGAGCCAGGATCGACTGCGCTGACCGCTGCCAAATCCAAGGTCAGGGAGTTGTTTGGCGAGCTGATCAACGGGGGCTGAGGGCAGCTCTTGCGTCGCCTCCAAACCATCGCTTCTTCCGCGCCATCAAGGCCGCCATGCCACCGGGTGTTTGCTGAGCGTCCGCAACCCGAAGCACACCTGACAGTCATCGGGGGCAAGACGAGCGCCCGGTCAGGCCGAATTGCCGACGCATTAACGGTGTCATCACCACCTCGTTGACATCCGGCGGACGGCCACCAACTCCCATATCGCATCCGCCGGCTCAGCTTCGGCTACCGAAGATTCCTGTTGCGGTCAAACGCTGAAAACACCCGAATTCGTTACCGCCCCGCGAGCCGCAAAGCGGGACGGCGGCAGTCAAGCCAGCGCGGAACCGTATCCCGCATGCCGAAGCGTTCCCACTCGCCAAATACGCATGGCGCCGGCCAGCCGTCATCAGAACGGCGCCGGACTCTCCACCCTGAGCATTGTCGCGGTCGACGGGTGGCGGAAGGCCAAAACCGTGGCGTGCAGCAGCAGGCGCGGGGCGCGCGCGAAGACCTCCGGCGGCGCGTACAACTCGTCGCCGAGGATGGGGTGGCCGATGGCCCGCAGGTGCACGCGCAACTGGTGCGAGCGCCCGGTTTCCGGGAAGAGGTCGACCCGCGTCGCATCCAGCCCCGGCTCGTAGCCAGCCGCGCGCAGCCGCGTGCGCGACGGCTTGCCGATGGCATGGTCCACCCTCTGACGCGGGCGGTTCGGCCAATCGGCGATCAAGGGCAGGTCGATCACCTGCTCGCCCGCCGCCATGCGCCCGGCCACCAGCGCCACGTAGCGCTTTTCGACCCGGCGCGTCGCGAACAGCCGGTTGAGGGCGCGGTGCATGTCCGCGTTGCGCGCCAGCACCAGCAGGCCCGAGGTGCCGAGGTCCAGCCGGTGCACCGGCAGCGCCTCCGGGTAGCGGGCCTGGACACGGGCGCTCAGGCAATCCTGCTTGCCCGGCCCCCGCCCCGGCACCGACAGCAACCCGGCCGGCTTGTCGACGACGAGCAGGTCGTCATCGATGTAGCGGATGTCGAGGCCTTCGTCGGGCGGGGGTTGGTAGGTTGGGGAGTGCTGGCTCATCAGAGTGCGGACTGCCGGGAGTGAGGCCGCGACGCTTGCCGCCGACGGGCGTGACATTGTGCTTCAGCGATCAACGAAGATTGATGATCGGTGTTGCGATACAAATGCCTGATCCGGCCAAAATCGTTCCGGGAGTTCAATCCTCCGGTTTTCAAGGGGAATGAAAACCTGCTCGACAAACACCTCCTTTCGCTGACGCAGCTCCTTGGCAAGGATCACGCGATAGTCGTCGGTCAGCGTGATCAATCCCATATCAAAAGCGCGGTCGTGAATCGCGGAAAGGCACAGTCCGTTGCTAGGATTAAGGCGATTCACCTTGTCGCGACCCCACGGAACGATATGACTCGCAACCAAGAGGCGCGGGTCTGCAAGACCAGACATACAGCAACACTCCCGATAGGCAACAGTGTTTTCAAATCTAGCCTGAACACCTTGTCTCTGGCGACAGTGTCTTAACAGCGTGCCTTCACCCGAGACATGCAAGAACTTCCTGCCGCGGTCGACCTCCAAAAACCGCCAAATTCTGCGCCGCCCCCTACAACGACATCGCCGCCAGCAGGCCGCCCTGTCAGCCGTAAAACGCAAACTCGTTGCTGTCGCGGGTCACCAGCTGGAGCAATTTCGGGTGAATGAACAGTTTATCGCGGCCCGAGGTTATTTCCTGTAGCACGCCGATTGCGACGAGGTCTTTCAGGTAGCGGGAGGCAGCCTGGCGCTGGGCCAGACTTTTCTCGACCAGATTTGCGATGCGACAGTAAGGTTGCTCGAAGATCACGTCAACCAGTTCCCGGCGGTAGATCTTGGGAAGGCACGCATGAACGTATTCACTGGTGTGATCCGCCAGCTTGCGGATAGCGTTGATCTTGGCGGTCGTCCAGTTGGCGGTTTCGGCTACCGCTTCGAGCATGAAAATGACCCACTCTTCCCATGCCTGGCAGCGCGTGACTTCGAGCAGCAACCGGTGGTAATCCGCCTTGCGGACGATAATGTGGCGGCTGAGGTAGAGAATGGGCAGCGACAGCAGGCCTTCCTGAATCAGGTACAGGATGTTGATGACTCGCCCGGTTCGCCCGTTGCCGTCGATGAAGGGGTGAATCGCCTCGAACTGGTAGTGACCAACCGCCATCCGGATCAGCGGGTCGAGTTCCGTTTCGTTGTGCAGGAAGCGCTCCCAGTTGGCAAGCAGATCGCGCAGGATGTTTTCGCCTTCCGGCGGGGTGTAGATCACTTCGCCGGTCCTGTCATTGACCAGTTGGGTGCCGGGCGTACGCCGGATATCCATGGCCACGCCCTTGAGGGTGCGGCAGATTTCCACGGCTGTGGAAGTACATAAGGGCTTTTCGGCGAGCGAATGAAACCCCTGGCGCAACGCGGTGCGATAGCGCAAGGCCTCCTTGGTGGCCGGGTCCGCCTGGCCTTCGGACTGCGCGTGTTGAAACAGCTTGTCCGTTGTCGTGACGATGTTCTCTATTTCCGAACTGGCTCTGGCTTCCAGTAGCGGAATGGTGTTGATCAACATGGTCTGGTTCGGTATCAACTCGGCCGTCTGCTTGAGTTCGGCCAGTGCGGCCCGGGCGACGATGCAGCTCTTCAGAACCACCTTGCTTTCCAGCTCGTGGCCGGGTGGCAGGGTCGGCAACCGGTTGTAGGGCTTGTCTGGAACCCAGTCGAGAGGGTCGATTGTCACGGTGGATGGTGGCCGGAGGCATTCTGGCGGGAAGCAGAACTCGAAGCTTATGTCGCCACGGGCAACTGGTCAATCAAACATGTTCCAATTCACCACCAATTGCGACATGTTTCTCATACATGTCGCCTCGAACGACATATCCGGAAAACGTGTTCGAATTTCAATGGCCCTGCGACACGTCATGAAGCACGTCGCCATGGCGTGTTGCGGTCGACCGCCCGAAGAGGGTGAAAACGCTGCCCGCGGGGAGCTACAGCGACATCGCCGCCAGCGGGTCGTCCCGCGTGAAGCGGTCGGCGGAGGCCGGGTCGGCGGGCTTACCGCGGCGACGGCGTTCAAGACCTTGGGTCAGCCATCGGGCAATGATACATTCTCCATTCACACGCGGAATCGAACGGTAGCGCAACGCCCCCGGCGGGCCGCGCGCCATCCGCATCCGAACGAGAATCCCTGGAGAAGACATGTCCCATCCCCTGCTCGAAAAGCACCGCGCAACGCTCGAAGGCGCGCTGCACGCCATCGCCACCCGCGGTTACTGGTCGGCCTACAATGAAATGCCGAGCCCCAAAGCCTACGGCGAAACCGCCGCCGAGGACGGCAAGAAGGCCTTCGACGCCCACCTCGGCGAGGACTTCGCACTCGGCCAGCCCGGCCAGACCGGCTGGCACGGCGGCGAGGAGTCGCCCTATGGCATCGAGTTGAACGTGACCTACCCGGTGTGCGACATCGATGCCCTGATCGCCGCCGGCGACCGGGCGATGCCCGGCTGGCAGGCCGCCGGCGCCGACGGCCGCACCGGCATCTGCCTGGAAATTCTCGACCGCCTCAACCGCCAGAGTTTCGAACTGGCGCACGCGGTGATGATGACCACCGGCCAGGGCTGGATGATGGCCTTTCAGGCCGGCGCCCCGCACGCTCAGGAACGCGGCCTCGAAGCCGTCGCCTACGCTTACCGCGAGCAGCGCTTCGTGCCGCACGAGGCGACCTGGGAAAAGCCGCAGGGCAAGAACCCGCCGCTGGTACTGAAGAAGCACTTCGAGATCGTCGGCCGTGGCGTCGGCGTCGTCGTCGGCTGCGGCACCTTCCCGACCTGGAACACCTATCCCGGCCTGTTCGCCGCGCTGGCGACCGGCAACGCGGTGATTGTCAAGCCGCACGGCAACGCCATCCTGCCCGCCGCGATCACCGTGCGGACGATCCGCGCCGTGCTCGCCGAGAACGCCATCGACCCCAACCTGGTGACGCTGTGCGTGCCGGCCGAGCGTGAGACGACGCAGAAGCTGGTCACCCATCCGGCGGTCAAGTCGGTCGATTTCACCGGCGGCAACGTCTTCGGCCACTGGCTGCTCGACCACTGCCGCCAGGCGCAGGTCTATGCCGAGCTGGCCGGCGTCAACAACATCGTCATCGACTCGACCGACGCCTACAAGCGCATGCTCGGCAACCTCGCCTTCACGCTGGCGCTGTATTCCGGCCAGATGTGCACAACCTCGCAGGCGATCCTCGTGCCCGCCGGCGGCATCGCCACCGACGAGGGCCACAAGTCGTTCGACGACGTCTGCGCCGACCTCGCCAAGGCGGTCACCGGCTTCCTGGCCAAGCCGGAGGTCGCCCACGCCGTGCTCGGCGCGATCCAGTCCGCCGCTACGCTCAGGCGCATCGAGGAAGCCGCCGCGGGCGATTACGGCACCGTGCTGCTCGCCCCGCGGAAGCTGGAGAACCCCGACTTCCCGCAGGCCGAGGTGCGCACCCCGGTGCTGCTCGCCTGCGACGCCGGTGACGAAGCCGCCTTCATGGAGGAGCGCTTCGGCCCGATCGCCTTCGTCGTCAAGGTCGCCGACACCGCCGCCGCCATCGCGCTGTCCGAGCGCATCGTCGCCACCCATGGCGCGCTGACCGCCGGCGTGTACTCGACGAGCCCGGACGTGATCGAGGCGATGACCGCAGCCACCTGGCGCAGCAAGGTCGCGCTGTCGATCAACCTGACCGGCGGCGTCTTCGTGAACCAGTCGGCGGCCTACTCCGACTACCACGGCACCGGCGGCAACCCGGCGGCCAACGCCTCGTATTCCGATTCGGCCTTCGTCGCCAACCGCTTCCGCGTCGTCCAGCGCCGGTATCACGTCTAAGAATATTTCGACGCAGATTGCGCAGATTTCCGCAGATCAAAATACCTGGGCGTCTTTCATCTGTGTCGATCTACGCGATCTGCGTCAAAGAAAGGTTCCAATGAATTTCGAAAACATCACGCTTGAAATCCAGGACGGCATCGCCCGCCTGACTCTGAACCGTCCCGACCGGCTCAACAGCTTCAACGATGCGATGCATGCTGACCTGCGCGTGGCGCTCGACACGATCCAGAGTCGCGCGGGCGACGCCGCCGGGGCGCGCGTCCTGGTGCTGACCGGCGCCGGGCGCGGCTTTTCGGCCGGGCAGGACCTCGCCGACCGCGCCATGCAGATCGGCACCGGCAAAATGCCCGACGTCGGCAATATCGTCGAAGCCAACTACAAGCCGCTGGCGCTGCGCCTGCAGAACCTGCGCGTGCCGACCATCGCCGCCGTCAACGGCATCGCCGCCGGCGCCGGCTGCTCGGTGGCGCTGGCCTGCGACCTCGTCGTCGCCAAGAAGTCCGCCGCCTTCCTGCAGGCGTTCAGCAAGCTCGGCCTGATCCCCGACACCGGCGGCACCTGGTTCCTGCCGCAGCGCGTCGGCATGGCGCGCGCCATGGGCCTCGCCCTGCTCGCCGAAAAGCTGCCGGCGGAGAAGGCGGCCGAGTGGGGCCTGATCTGGCAGTGCGTCGACGATGACGATTTCGCGGCGACCATCGACGACCTTGCCGCGCGGCTCGCGAAGATGCCGACCAAGGCGCTGGTGCGCACCCGCCAGGCGATGCACGCGGCCCCCGGCCACACGCTCGAACAGCAGCTTTCCTTCGAGGGCGGCTTCATGCGCGAACTCGGCTGGAGCGCCGACTACGCCGAGGGCGTCAAGGCCTTCACCGAAAAGCGCGAACCGCAGTTCACCGGCGAATGAAAATTCCTTGACGCAGATTTCGCAGATGGGCGCAGACAAGACTCTTCTGATTCATTTTTCAATCTGCGTTCATCTGCGCAATCAGCGTCAAACGCCTTTCTAGGGAATCCATGGCCACTCCCCTTCCCCCGCAGACCATCGTCGCCGTCGTCGGCGCCGGGGCGATGGGCGCCGGCATCGCCCAGGTCGCGGCGGTCGCCGGCCATCCCGTCAGGCTGCTCGACAACCGGCCCGATGTCGCCGCCCGCGCCGTCGCCGGCATCCGCGCGCAACTGGTGAAATTGGCCGAAAAGGGACGGTTGACCGCAGCCGATGCCGCCGCTGCCGGGATGCGGCTGATCCCTGCCCACGAGATCGCCGACCTTGCCGGGGCCGGGCTGGTCGTCGAGGCCATCGTCGAGGATCTGGCGGAGAAGCGGGCGCTATTCGCCGATCTCGAAGGCATCGTCGGCCGTGATTGCATCCTGTGCAC
This sequence comes from uncultured Dechloromonas sp., assembly GCA_964555315.1. Lineage (GTDB taxonomy): Bacteria > Pseudomonadota > Gammaproteobacteria > Burkholderiales > Rhodocyclaceae > Azonexus. The sequence continues at coordinate 443 of CAZKSD010000061.1, read as the reverse complement.
CAACACCTCGTCGATTTCGGTCACCGCCATCGGCGCCGCGCTGCGCCACCCCGAACGCCTGGCCGGGCTGCATTTCTTCAACCCGGCGCCGCTGATGGCGCTGGTCGAGGTCGTTTCCGGGCTGGCCAGCGACCCCGCCGTCGCCGAAACGCTGTTCGCCACCGCTGCCGCCTGGGGCAAGACCCCGGTCCATGCGAAGTCGACCCCCGGCTTCATCGTCAATCGCGTCGCCCGCCCCTACTACGCCGAGGCGCTGCGCCTGGCGCAGGAAGGCGCCGCCGACTGCGCCACGATCGACGCCGTCATGCGCGAGGCCGGCGGCTTCCGCATGGGGCCATTCGAACTGATGGACCTGATCGGCCTCGACGTCAATTTGGCCGTCACCAGATCGGTCTGGCGCGCCTTCTTCCACGACCCGCGCTTCCTGCCGTCGCTGCTGCAGC
>CAZKSD010000060.1:0-12284 GCA_964555315.1 uncultured Dechloromonas sp. | reverse complement strand
AGTCAAGTATTCACCCACCCCAATCAACTGAGAGTTTCCAGCATGAACATCAATATCCCGGTCCAACCCATAGTCCACAACCATAACCGGGCCGACAGCATCTACGGCTTCGACGCGCGCGGCATTGCCAAGCGGTTTCGCCACGCCGCGATCTTCGGCGCGCTCGATTCGCTGCAAGCCGGCGAGCGCATGCGCTTCGTCAACGATCACAACCCGATTCCGCTGCTGCAGCAGATGCAGGCCCGTTATGGCGAAAAGATCGAGATCAAATATCTTGATCAAAGCGAAGAAGGCGTCATGATCGATTTCATCGTCCAGGCCTGATACTCCAGGTCGGCCGTCCGGTGCAAGCCGGACGGCCATATTGGCTGCGGCAAGGCGAAGCAGATCGTTGGTGGTGATAGTCAGCAGCCTTTGTTTTTCGGCACAATAAAAGACAAGAAGGTATGTTTAGCTCCTGCAATACATCTGCTTGAAGACATGTCGAATCCCGCTCTGCTTGAACTGATATGCCCCGCCGGCAGCCTGCCGGCGCTGAAAACCGCGGTCGACAACGGCGCCGATGGCGTCTATCTCGGCCTGAAGGACAACACCAACGCGCGCAATTTTTCCGGCCTGAACTTCGACGAGAAATCGCTCGTGGAAGGCATTCGCTACGCCCAGGGCAAACGTCGCAAAGTGTTGATGGCGCTGAATACCTACCCGCAGCCGGCCACCTTGTCCCGCTGGCACAAGGCGGTGGATACCGCCGCCAGTCTCGGCGTCGACGCGATCATCCTGGCCGACCCCGGCCTGATGGACTATGCCCGCAAGACCCATCCGCAACTGCGCCTGCATCTGTCGGTGCAGGGTTCCGCCACCAGTTATGAAGCCGTCAATTTTTATCGCGAGCGCTTCGGCATTCAACGCGCTGTGTTGCCGCGCGTGTTGTCACTGGCGCAAGTGGAAAACGTCATCGACAACACCGAAGTTGAAATCGAACTGTTCGGATTTGGTGGTTTGTGCGTCATGGTCGAAGGCCGCTGCCTGCTGTCGTCCTACGCCTGTGGCGATTCGCCAAATACCTTCGGCGCCTGCTCACCTGGCCACGCGGTGCGCTGGGAACTAACTCCAAAAGGCATGGAAACCCGCCTCAACGGTGTGCTGATCGACCGCTACGCAAATAACGAAAAAGCCGGCTATCCGACGCTGTGCAAAGGCCGTTTCGAAGTTCAGGGCGAAACCTATTACGCACTGGAAGAGCCAACCAGTTTGAATTCGATGGACATGCTGCCGGAAATGGCGCGGCTGGGTATCGCAGCCATCAAGATTGAAGGCCGCCAGCGTAGCCCGGCTTATGTCGCGCAGGTCACCCAGGTCTGGCGCGCCGCGATCGATGCGGTGAAGAAGAATCGGGAAACCTTCAAAACACAACCGGCCTGGCAGGCGGCGCTGGCCAAGGTGTCGGAAGGCAGCATGAACACGCTCGGCGCGTATTACCGGCCATGGAAGTGAAGCGTATGAAACTCTCCCTTGGCCCCCTCCTCTACTACTGGTCACGCGAGGACACTCTCGCCTTCTACGAACAAGCCGCCAAATGGCCGCTGGACATCGTCTATCTGGGCGAAACCGTGTGTTCGCGGCGGCATCTGCTGCGTCTGCCGGACTATTTGGAACTGGCGGAAAAACTCAGCGCCGCCGGCAAGGAAGTCGTGTTGTCCAGCCAGACACTGATCGAATCGGAATCCGACCTGAAGGCGCTTCGCAAATTGATCACCGATGGAAGATTCAAGGTCGAAGCCAACGAATGGGGCGCGGTGCGTTTACTGGCGGAAGCCAGACTAACCTTCGTCGCCGGACCGACGCTGAATGCCTATAACCCGGACACGCTGGCGATGCTGGCCGAAATGGGGGCAACGCGCTGGGTGCCTCCAGTGGAAATGCCGCGCGAGATGATCAAGGACATGCTGGCGGCATTGCAGCCTTTACCCAACAGCGCGACCTGGATTGAAACCGAACTGTTCGGCTACGGCCGGCTGCCGCTGGCGTTCTCGGCGCGCTGTTTCACCGCGCGGCATTACAACCTGCAGAAGGATGACTGCCAGTTCCGCTGCCTCGATCATCCCGACGGGCTGGTGCTGACTTCGCGCGAAGGCGAAGACTTTCTCGCCATCAATGGCATCCAGACCCAGTCGGCCAAGGTTATGAGCCTGGCGCATCGGTTCGACGAATTCGCCGCTGCCGGCATCGACGTGCTGCGACTGTCGCCGCAGGCGCGCAACATGCACCGTGTGGTCGAGATCTTCCGCGCCCTCGCGGTTGGCGACATCAAACCGGCACAGGCCCCCGCCCAACTAGATCGCTTTATGCCCGCTGCGCCGTGTGACGGCTACTGGCTGGGCGAAGCCGGCATGGCCTTTCACCCAGTCAACACCCCCGTCACCGAAGGAGAACCCGCATGACGTTGCCGACGCTGCATTTACCCACCCTGCCGCGTGTCCTTTCAAGGCTTACCGTCACCATTCCGGCCTGGCCGTTTACGCCACCCACCTCGCGCGCTTTTGCCTTCGCCGCCAATCTGGCCGCATGGCCGTCGCTGCGCGAACTGGATTGGTCGCATGTTCATGGCCGCCACTTCTGCGTCCAGGTGAGCGATATCGGCCTGCAGTTTTTTTTCACGCTGCATGCCGAGGGTTTCCGCGCCGAACGCCGTTCCCGTGCCGATGTCACGTTCACCGCGACCAGCGCCGATTTCGCGCGTCTGGCGTTGCGCCTGGAAGACCCGGACACGCTGTTCTTCAACCGCAGACTGCTGATCGAGGGCGATACCGACCTCGGCCTGACGGTAAAGAACATGCTCGACGCGGTGGAACTTGAAACCGCCGCAGCAAAGATGCCAGTCGGGCTGGGGCATCTCGTGCTGGCGTTACGCAGGTTGGCGCTGAAAGATTAAGCACGATCAACGTCATAAGAAAGAACGTCATGCACGACATCAGCGACTACCTGACGGCTGACCATCATCATTGCGACGAGCTGTTCGCGGAAGCCGAAAACGCCGTTGCCAACGATGACTGGCAAACCGCGATGACTCAATTCAGGGCTTTTGAAGCCGCCACGCTGCTTCACTTCACGCGTGAGGAAAACATACTTTTTCCCGCCTTCGAAGAGCGAACCGGCATCAGCCACGGCCCCACCGCCGTGATGCGCAGCGAACATGTCGAAATTCGGGAAACCCTGCAAGGCATGACAGATGCGCTGGCGAGCAGGAATGCCGATGTCTACCTGGGTTTAGCGGAAACACTGCTGATGCTGTTGCGTCAGCACAATACGAAAGAAGAACAGATTCTGTATCCGATGGCCGACCAAGCTCTGGCCGACAACGCCGGCGTGATGGTGCTCGAAATGGAAGCGCTGACGGCATGACCGGCAGTGATAGCGAGGGGCAAGCAGAAGCCCAGTCCGACCGCTGGGTGCGGGTCGATGCCCGCTGGCTGGAACCGCCGGAACCGATGGAACGTGTTCTGAATGCACTCTTCAGCTTGCGCCCCGGCCAGGGCATTCATTTTCTGATCCATCGTGAACCGATACCGCTGTATAGCGAACTGAAACTCCGGGGCTTCAGCCACCGCGCGCGGATGATCGAGAACGACTGCTACGAGATCACTATCGAGCGACGAACGTCGCCGGACAAACTGAAAAACGATGGCTGAATCCGGCCTGTCCTATGACCAGGGGCCGCCTTTCGGCGCACCGCTACGCTACTTCCTGGTCGCCCCGCTGTTCATCCTGCTTGCCGCTGGTCTCGGCACCCTCCTGCCGGATTGGCTCACCACGCGCTGGTCACCGATCAGCCTGGCACTGACGCATCTGGTCACACTGGGCTACCTGGCCATGGTGATGCTGGGTGCCTTGCTGCAAATGTTGCCGGTAGTACTCGGCACACCAGTACCGGCGGTGCGCCTGGTTGGCTGGCTTGGCCTGCTTGGATTGAGTATTGGCACGCCCAGTCTGGCGCTCGGTTTCCTGCTTGGCGAACCGCTCTGGCTCTATGCCGGGATATGGATTCTGGCCGCCGGCCTGATTCCGTTCAGCATCGCCATCAGCGTCAGTCTGATCAAAACCGCCGCGCCTCTGGTTGCCTGGCCAATTCGCCAGGCTGCGCTGGCGTTGGTCATCACGCTGCTGCTCGGCATCCTGCTGGCCGGCGCTTTTGCCAGCCTGTGGCCAGTCTCGGCGATCACCGAACTGACCGCACTGCATGCCGCCTGGGGGCTGATCGGCTGGGTATTGATCCTGATCATCGGTGTCGCTTATCAAGTCGTGCCGATGTTGCAGATCACGCGGCCTTATCCGCGCTGGCTGACGCACGGGCTGACCTGGATCCTGTTTCTCGGTTTGTTGTTGATTTCCGTGGCGACACAAGTTGAATCGATGGCCAGCTTTGGACTACTCGGCACCCTGCTGCTGAGCGCCAGCAGCATTGTGTTCGCCAGCGTGACCTTGCGGCTGCAAGCCGGCAGACGCCGCAAGTTGCCCGATACCACGTTGAATTTCTGGCGTTTCGGCTTGGCCAGCCTGATCTTCAGCGCGCTGGTCTTCCCGGTTCTGCATTGGCTGCCGGAAGATTGGACGGATGCCGCCGAAATCAGCCTCGGCATCGCCTTCCTGCTGGGTTTCGTGGCTTCGGTAGTCGGCGGCATGCTGTACAAAATCGTGCCCTTTCTGGCCTGGTTTCATCTCAAGACCCAGACACATGCCAAGGTAGGCAGCATCCCGAACATGAAGCAGATGATTCCGGACAACCTGGCGCGGATTCATTTCCGGCTGCATCTGGCCAGCCTGGCCCTGCTGTTGCCTACACCCTTACTGCCAACGCCAATCAACCGCTACGCCAGCATCGCCGGCCTCCTTCTGCTCGCCGCAAGCGCCATCCGGCAATGGCTGAACCTGCTGCAGGCGAAACACCTGTTCCTGAAACATGGCGGTTATCTTGATTAAAGAGATGCTGATCAAATCGTCATTCCCGCGAGTGCGGGAATCCAGTCCCTTACCTTGCCAGCGACGACCTGCCCGAAGTCAAGGCATCGGGCAAAGCCCGCAACTAGAGTGATGATCGTCATTCTATTTTCTTGAGGTTCAGCATGGCTTTTCCCGAATTCTTCCAACTGGTTCCCAGCATCACACTACGCGACAAGTTGGCCGACACGCTGGGCGCGGCGACTGATGGCGTCATCGAGTACCACTATAGCGATGCAGTCAAACTCGCCGGCCATTCCTGCCCCACAGTCGCTGGCGCCTGGCTGATGGCCAGCCGCGCGCTTGCCGCGTTGTACCCGGACAGCTTGCCGTTGCGCGGCGATATCCGGGTTGAGCTGCGCGGCACACAGGACGCCGGCACCGTCGGCGTCGTCGGCGCCGTGCTCAGCCTGATTACGGGTGCGGCGAGCGATGGCGGCTTCAAGGGACTCGGCGGCCAGCATGTGCGCCGAGACTTGCTCAAATTTGGCGTCGATATTGCCGCCGAAGCCCGCTTCAGCCGGCTCGACAGCGGCGCCTCGGTGCTGGTCGATTACCACCCGGAAGCAGTACCCCCATCGCCGGGGCTGCCGCCGCTGATGGCCCGCGTTGTCGGCGGCGTCGCCGATGCAGCAGAACGCGCCACCTTCGGCCAACTCTGGCAAGAGAGAGTGCGCCGCATACTGCTGCAGGAATCAGAAGCACCGACGCTGGTACTGCGCGCCACCTGAGTTTGATCTGTGACTGAAATCGCCAGTTTCCGACTGCTCAGCCTGCGCATCGGCCGCGTGCAAACATTCGGCCCGGCGGGCCAGATGAGCGGCATTGCCAAAAAGCCGGTGAGCGGCCCGATCAAAGTCGGCAAACTGGGCCTCGACGGCGACGAACAGGCCGACAAACTGCATCACGGCGGCATCGACAAGGCCTTACATCACTACCCGTTTGAACACTACGCGGCGTGGGCGGCAGCCTTGCCCGAACAGGCGCATCTGTTTCACCCCGGCGGCTTCGGTGAAAACCTGAGCACACAAGGCCTGCATGAAGACAACGTCTGCCTGGGCGACATCTTCCAACTAGGCAGCGCCCTGATCCAGGTTTCACAAGGCAGAACCCCATGCTGGAAACTCAACCATCGCTTCGGCGTCAGCGACATGGTGCATCGGGTTCAGATCAGCCTGCGTAGCGGTTGGTATTACCGGGTGCTGACTGAGGGCAGCGTCATGTCGGATGACCCATTGACGTTGATGCAACGCCCCTACCTGGATTGGCCGCTGACGCGCCTGTTCCGGCAGCTTCACCACGCAAACCCGGATCGCGCCGCGCTGGCAGAAATCGCCGATCTGGAAGTGCTGTCGACAAATTGGCGGGAAAAAGCGGTGAATCGGCTGAACACAGGCTGACTAGCTTCAGTCCAGTGGACCCCCTACAAATCAAACGGTGGTTTGGGTGAGGAACAACCAGACCGAAACTGGCAAGGTACTGATTTACCGGGAGATGGATCTCCCCGTTGTGGAGCAGACCCGGGTGGTGGTTGAGAACGGTCAGAATCAGAACTTCGCCCGGGAAACCAATCTCCATGTCTGGCATGTCGGCAAGTTGGCCCTTCGGAAATTGGAGGAAGTCCATCGAGCCCATTCAACGCCCCCACCGCCATTGATCGACCTGGCGTTTAAATGATCTTTCTTCTTCGATCGTCTCCGCAGTGGAATCGGGCGGGCAGCCACCTCGAACGCGCCCAGGCCAAGCGCCAGCAGATAGGCGGGCAGGAGGATGCAGATGAAACCATCGATAAAAGCCCGCAGTGCTCGAGCGATGATCAGCGAGCGTGTTTCGGGGGAGAGTCGCAGGAATGACATCGAGCGGAGCGTCATTCCGACATGTGCCGGTATCCAGTACGTTTTTCTGATTGCCGTGAAAAAGAAAGCAGTCGAACAAGCTGAATTCCCGCCTGCGCGGGAATGACGTAGTGAGGCGTCACTTCAATCCCATCAGCCGCCCCAGTTTTTTCAACGGCGTGTCGGCGCAACTGGCGTACAGCGCGTCGTAGATCACCATGCCGTGCCTCAACATCTCGTGGTCATCCTCGAAATTCAACGACAAGCCCTTGGAAATCGCCAGCAAACCCGCCGCCTCCTTGGCCAGATGCGGCGCGCCGCAGTCCGCGCCACGCACGATCAGTGCCAGCTTGTGCAGAGCGGGATCGGCGAGGTTGTGCCGCTCGATGAAGGCGTCGAAGCTGCAAAACTCGCCATGATGGCCGTATTCCACGCCGGGGATGTCATACGGCGTGGCCCCGGTTTCAGCCGCCACTTTCAGAACGTCGCCACCCGGCACGTAGAGAAACTCGGGAGATTCGTCGATGAAGCGGGCGATCAGCCAGGGGCAGGCGATGCGGTCGATCTTGGGTCGTTCACGGGTGATCCATTTCATGTTTCAGCGCTTTCAATAAGGTGCCGCGACACTCAGGCAGAGCGGCGGCAGTAGCAATAGACAAATTCCTGCGACTTGCCGGCGGGAGTTGCGTGCATCTCGGCCTGATGCGAAATCAATTCAAAGCCGGCGCCGAACTCGCCATGCAGGTCTTCCGGCGCATAGCGGCAGACATCCAGGTTGGAACATTGCAACGGGCCGTTGGGGCCGAAAGTGGCGACGATGACGAAACCGCCCGGACGCACGGCGCGCCAGACCTGTTCGACATAGCGTTTGCGATCTTCTTCCCGGGTCAGGAAATGAAACACCGCTCGGTCGTGCCAAATGTCGTAGCCCGCTTGTGGCAAATCCACCGTGGTCACATCCCCGACTCGCCAATCGACCCGGGCTGCACGCTCACCCAGCCGGGCGCGGCTGACTGTCAGCGCAGATTCGGCGATATCCAGCACGGTGACATGGTGGTAGTTCGCATCCAGCAGGTCATCGATCAGCACGGATGCGCCTGCACCCACGTCGATGACGCGCGCTTCGGCGGGATTCAGCCCGGTGCTTCGGATAATTTCCAGCGAGATTTCGGCGCGCGGCTGGAACCAGCTGACGCTGTCGACCCGCTTGCTGCGGTAGACGTTTTCCCAATGCTCGTTGTTGCTCATCTCGCCTCCTTGCGATTCGCAATGAAACCGGATTACTTGGCCACGACTTCCCCACCGGCCGCTTTCCAGCCTTCGATACCGCCTTCGATAAAACGGGCATTCAGGCCTTTGGCTTGCAGCGCATCGACGACGCTGTTGGACACGCCGCCGCCGCGCACACAGTAAAGCACGATGGCCTGATCCTGCGGCAGGCTGTCGGCCCACTCGACGAGTTTTTCCGGGTCGTGCCAGTTGGCGCCGGCGATCTGTTCGGTGGAGGCGGTGTGGTCGGCAATGCGGCGGACATCGAGGATGTTCATGCCAGCCAGTTCGGATTTCAGCGTTTCGGGTTTAATGGTGCGTTCCATGTTCAGACTCCAAGTTTGGTAAAGGCGGCCTCGGCGGCGCGCCAGGAAAGGTTTTGCATGAAGGCGTCCACATAGGCGCCGGCTTTGGCGCCGAAATCCATGTGGTAGCTGTGTTCGTACATATCGAGCGCGATCAGCGGCGTCGCTCCGGCCAGGTTGTGAGCGTGGTCGGCAGCCCAGGCATTGACCAGACGGGCGCGGCGCGGGCACCAGACCAGCAGGGTCCAGCAGGAACCACCGCCCTGGGCCTTGCCCATGGCGCTGAATTCCGCGCGCCAGGCATCCAGCCCGCCGAAATCACGTTCGATTGCCGCCTTGAGTGCGCCGGCAGGATTACCGCCCGCGCCACCGAGGGAGTCGAAATAGACCTCGTGCAGGATCATCGAACCGGCTGCGATCATCTCCTCGCGCTTCAGGCCATTGATCTCGAACACCGGAGCCGCAGCCCAATCCATATCCTCCAGCCGTCGTTCGATGGCGTTGAGACGCTTCACCGCGCCGCCGTAGTTGTTCTCCCAATGGCTGACGATGAGCTTCTCTGACAGGCCGTTGAGCTTGGCCGGGTCGCAGGACAGGGGTTTCAGTTCATAGGTCATGGGCATTCCTCAAACAATGTAGGTGTAAACGAGGCCGATGGCGGCGCAGGCGGCGATGACTTTCATGATGTCCTGCTTGTACTTCCACAGGGCAATAAAGGCGGCGACCGAGATCAGGGCATAAAACCATTCAAAGCCGCCGGAGAACGGCGCCGCCTCGGTGGCGCGTGGCCAGATCACATGCCAGCCGAAGAACAGCGCCAGATTCAGCACCACACCGACCACGGCGGCGGTGATGCCGGTCAGGGGCGCGGTAAACTTCAGGTCGCCGTGAGTGGATTCCACCAGCGGTGCGCCAGCCAGGATGAAGATGAAGCTGGGCAGGAAGGTGAAGAAGGTCGCCACACAGGCGCCGGCGAAACCGGCCAGAAACAGCGCATCTGGTCCATAGATTTCCTTGGTCCAGGCGCCGACGAAACCGACGAAGGAGACCACCATGATCAGCGGTCCCGGCGTGGTCTCGCCCAGGGCGAGGCCGTCGATCATCTGGGTGCCGGTCAGCCAGCCGTAGGTCTCGACGCCTCCCTGATAGACATAGGGCAGCACGGCGTAGGCGCCGCCGAAGGTCACCAGCGCAGCCTTGGTGAAGAACTCACCCATGTCCTTGAGAACGGGGTCGCTCAGCGTCAGGATGGCGGCACCCCATATCGCCAGACCCGCCACCAGCAGGATGGCCAGATACATGGGTTTGAACTTCGTATGCTCCGGTGAGGGGGTGTCGTCATCCAGGAGGGCGGGGCCGTACTGCTTGTTGGAAGCGCCGTGACCGCCGCCGACCTTGAACTTGTCCGGCATCACCTTGCCGCCGATGAAGCCGAGAATGCCGGCGCCCAGAACGATGTAGGGGAACGGAATTTTCAAGGCAAAGATGGCGATGAACGAGGCTGCCGCCATCGCCCAGAGCAGGTTGTTCTTCAAGGCACGCGAGCCAATGCGCCAGGCGGCGAATACCACGATGGCGACCACCGCCGGCTTGATGCCGTTGAAAATACCCTGGACGAAGGTCAAGTCGCCGAACGCCAGGTAAACGTAAGTCAACCCCGCCAGAATGAACAGCGAAGGCAACACGAACAGCGTGCCGGCGATGACGCCGCCCCAGGTGCGGTGCAACAGCCAGCCGATGTAGATGGCGAGTTGCTGCGCCTCCGGCCCGGGCAGCACCATGCAGTAATTGAGCGCGTGCAGGAAGCGGCGCTCACCGATCCAACGGCGTTTCTCCACCAGTTCCTGGTGCATGATGGCGATCTGCCCGGCGGGACCGCCGAAGCTGATGAAGCCGAGTTTCAGCCAGTAGACGAAGGCTTCCCAGAAGCTGGGGTGGGCGGGGCGCTCGGTAGCGGATGCGGGACTATCGGTCATGTTGGATCTTCCTGGTTGAAACATGTGTGGAGTGCTTCGAACAGCGGGGTGGCGCGCTTCAGAAAATCGTCGTCATCGCGTGACTGGGTCTTGATGCCCCTGAGCAGGGCGAGCAGTCCGCTGGCCTCGGGGGGAATTACTCCGCCGGCGTCGAGTGCGTGGATTAAGCCGCCCAGTCGGCGTAGACCGGCGTCGTTCTCCAAGCCGAAGGCGGCGAGTAGGGTCTCGAAGGTGACCCGGCGACCTACGTGGGTGAATGTGGCGCCGTCGAAGTCGAAGCCCAATGCCTCCTTGGGACAGTCGCCTGGCTTGCCCAGCCAGAGAAAGCGCGCCTTAGGGTCGATGTGGTGGCGGATCAGCCAGGCGCTGGCTACCCGATCCACCCACAGGTCGCGGCGCGTGGCCCAGGTGCGGCCCTGGTAGTCGGCTTGATCTAGAGCCGGGATGCTGGCCTGGACATGGTGTGGTTCATCCGGCGACAGTCGCTCGGTCAGGCCGGTTTCGAGATCCTCCAAGGCTTGGCGGGCATGGGTCTGAACCGGTCCGGGGAAATAATCGCTGACGACCAGTTCGTCGAAGCGACGGCGCAATGCGCGGATGGGCCGGCTGAGCCCTTCGGCAGGCTCACTGCGCAACTTTCCAAGCAGCGCGTCTACTTCGGCAAACAGCGCCGTGAAGTCTGCGCTGCGGTCGAAGAGTCCGCACAGTTCCGCTTCCTGCTCCTCGTTCCGCCCCGCCAGTCGGTACACCTCGGCCTGGCCACCCGCTTCCAGAGTGTCTTCGATGATTGCATCGTATCTGTTGGCCAGTTCCGGCCGATCGGGCAGCAGGTAAACGCCGTCGCGCAAAGTGGCGCAACCAAGACCCTTGAGCCCGCGCCAGACCCGCATGCGCGGGGTTGCTGATTTGGTTGGCAGGCTGATGAAAAGGGCAAGAAAAGTCATGCGTAGTTTTTACCACTTTAAATGTTAATTAATCTACTTTTTTGTCTCAGTTATTACAGGATTATTTCGTCTACACGCCTCACAAGGGTTTGAGAAGGGCATCCAATTGGCCTGGTAGATAGGCTGACTCGCCTCAATCCCTTGTAAGTCACCCTTGCCTTTACTGCCCCCCTTACCCATTAACGCCATTTCCCCTGCCCGGCCATAAGGGCAGGCCCTTTGGATAAGGCCCTTCCCCTTGTCGTTTAGTGTTCGCACTTTGGTTTGAGTGCGAACACCCATTTGTGCCCTTTGCGTACCTTTCTACCGGCGGCAATCACAGCCACACCGCTCCAGCAGGTCAAAAAGCAATAAATCGATTCCCCTTTTCGGCGCGACAGCCTGAGCCTCGCTGCTTAGCCTTCACTCCCGCTGTCGTCTCCTCCCTTTGCGCCCCCTGCGGGCGCCTTTTTTCCAGGAGACGTCGTCAAGGGAGATCGAAGTGCAAGCCTGTTTCTGCTCATCATGCAACGACTCGTCCACTTGGCCGCGATCATGACGTTGGCCTTGTCGGGCTGCGCGTCGAGCAACGTAGCGGCCTGTTGGGACGAGGCGGCAAAGGTCTATGGCGTGGATCCGTGGCTGCTCTATGGCATCGCCAAGGTGGAATCCTCGCTTGATCCGCACGCCCTGAACTTGAGTCATCTGCAACGCACGGGCTCGTATGACATCGGGCTCATGCAGATCAATTCTCGCAATCTGCCCGCCCTGGCGGGTTTCGGGATTGCGCCCGAACACCTGTGGGATTCCTGCACCAGCATCCACGTGGGTGCGCGCATCTTGCGCGAGAAAATCGATCGCCACGGCGATAACTGGGAGGCGGTGGGCGCCTACAACGCTTCATGCACTCGCCTGAAGGGGGCTGCCTGCAGCAAGGCGCGGATGGATTACGCCTGGAAGGTGTATCGGGCCATCGGGAGG
>CAZKSD010000059.1:0-12293 GCA_964555315.1 uncultured Dechloromonas sp. | reverse complement strand
AATCGGTGGCGCTCAAGCTGTTCACCGGCATCGAGAAGTTCGAGATCATGGCCATCCCGTTCTTCATCCTGGCCGGCAACTTCCTGACCCACGGCGGGGTGGCGAAACGGATGATCAACTTCGCCACGTCGATGGTTGGCCACTGGTACGGCGGTCTCGGCCTCGCCGGCGTGCTGGCGTGCGCGCTGTTCGCGGCGGTCTCGGGCTCCAGCCCGGCGACGGTGGTGGCGATCGGCTCGATCCTGCTGCCGGCGATGGTCAAGGCGGGCTTCCCGAACAAGTTCGGGGCCGGCGTCATTTCGACCTCGGGCGCGCTCGGCATCCTGATCCCGCCGTCGATCGTCATGGTCATGTACTCGGTGGCGACCAACACCTCGGTCGGCGCCCTGTTCATGGCCGGCGTCTTGCCCGGCATCGCGCTGGCGATGACGCTCGGCGGCGTCACCTGGTATCGCGCCCGCAAGTTCGGCTACCCGCGCCAGCCCAAGGCGTCGTGGGGCGAGCGCTGGGACAGCTTCCGCAAATCGGTCTGGGGCCTGCTGCTGATCGTGGTGGTGATGGGCGGCATCTACACCGGCATCTTCACCCCGACCGAGGCGGCCGCGATGTCCGCGGTCTACGCCTTCATCTGCGCCGTTTTCATCTACCGCGACATGGGGCTGCGGGACGTGCCCAAGGTGCTGCTGAACTCGGCCAACATGTCGGCGATGCTGCTCTACATCATCACCAACGCCGTGCTCTTCTCGTTCATCATGACCAACGAGAACATCCCGCAGGCGCTGGCCGACTGGATGCTGGGACACGGCCTCGGGATGATCACCTTCTTGCTGGCGGTCAACATCATCCTGCTGCTGGCAGGCAACTTCATGGAGCCGTCGTCGATCGTCCTGATCTTCGCCCCCATCCTGTTCCCGGTGGCGATCAAGCTGGGCATCGATCCGGTGCATTTCGGCATCCTGATGGTGGTGAACATGGAAGTCGGCATGTGCCACCCGCCGGTCGGCCTCAACCTGTATGTGGCGTCGGGCATCACCAAGATGGGCATCACCGAGCTGACCGTCGCCGTCTGGCCGTGGCTGCTGTCGATGCTCTGCTTCCTGGCGGTCGTCACCTACTGGCCGGAACTGTCGCTCTGGCTGCCGCGGCAGTTGGGCGTGATCTAGCCCGGAACGCGCAGCGCAAAACGGCCCCCCGACGCTCTCGGGGGGCCGTTTTTTGCGTTGCCGTCAGGCGCCGGTTCGCGCTCCCGTTCGCCGCCTGCGGCGACTTGCGGGCCCGGGGTCAGGTCGATGAGCGTCCGTTTCCCCACAAGGCGGCCCACAGCGCGCGCAATTTCGCGGCCGTGCTCAGCCGCTCGTCGGCGACATCCTCGAGAAAGTCCGACAGCCGTTTCGAGCGGGCGACGGCGAACAGCACCAGAACGGTGAAAGTGACGGCGGCGATCGCGCCATGCAGCAGGCGCTCTTCCACCGACCCGTCGCCGAACGCGATGATGTTCATGCCGAAATAGCCGGTCGTCACGGTCGCGATCAGACCGAGGATGGTGATCACGGTCAGGCGCACGACGGTGTTCGACTGCCGGCGCTGCGAGTCGCTGTCGAGGTACTGGCTCATCTCGCGGATTTCATCGCGCACCTCGTCGTACAGGTCGGCGTTGCCGAGATGATTGGCGCACAGGCGGAAGACGGCCTGCACATGCGCGCGCTCCGACAGCAGTTCGAACCAGTAGCGGTGCGTGAACCGCAGGAAGGTCTCGAAGTTGGCGCGAATCCTGCGCTTGAAGCGGCGCACCGACTCGTCGTCGCGGATGTCGAGATCGTTGACCGCATCGGCGAGCGTCTCGGAAAACGCGAGCAGCGCGGCCCGGTGCAGGTGGGCGATCAGGAAGACTAGGAAGTACTGATGGCGGAACTGCCCGAGCACCCCGCGCTCGGGATCGCTGACCGAGGGCGCGGCGGCGTCGCCGACCACGGTCAGCGAGTTGCCGGTGCACACGAAGCGGGTGTTCGGGCCGGCCGCGTTGTCGTTCCAGAAGCGGTCCTGGCAGTAGCGCTTCTCGAATTCGACGACTCCCGGCTCGTTGACCGGGAGCGGCTCGTCGGGATGCAGCGTCGTCGCCAGTCCGATGCGCACCCAGTCCTCGCGGCGCAGGCGGCGCGGTTCGTCGAGCGCCAGAAACGCCATCAGCGGCATGCGGTGATACTCGAGCAAGCGGTAGCGCAGTTCCCCCGCTTCGTCGGAGTGGGCGAGGGCCAGCGGGCGCAGCAGGCAGGCCCAATGCTCGGAAACGCAGGGGCTCCGGTGCTCGCAGACAAAGAAGAGATATTTTTCCCGGCGGCCGGGGTCGGAGCGGGCGACGACCCCGCCGGCGGCATCGAGCCATTCCGAAACGTGGGCGTTATTCACCCCCTCGCCGTGTTCGTCCCAGCCCGACGGATAGGCGCGGCCGAAGCGGAACAGGATGTCGCGGACGGTGGCCAGCGGCAGATCTTCGCCGCGCACCTCGACGTTGAGTTGGACGACGTCGAGGTCCTGGAAGAAGTACAGGTCGACATGAACGACGCGCAGCTCGACTGGCGTCGCGCCCTTGCGCAGCGTCAGGCGCAGCCGGTCGATGTCGGTCCGGCGGAACACGTGCACCGGCGAGTTTCCGGGCGGATCGTCGGGATTGCTCCGGCGGGCGCGGCCTTCGCCGTAGAGAAAGCGCTGGACATAGGGCAGGAAGGAAACGAACTCGCGGTAATGCCGCTCGCGGAACTGTTCCGGATCGGCCGTGAATTCGTCGTCGACCCGGCGCCAGGCATGGGTTTCCCGGCCCGCCTCGAAGACCTCCCAGTGCCTTCCGCCGGCGCCCGCGGTGGCCAGCGCTTCGAGTTGCAATGGCCACACCAGGTTGGCGTGGAACAGCCGCACGCAATCGCCGCCGCCGATTTCTTCCGGAGCTACCATGATCAACCCTCCTGTTGGATTGCCGCGCCACGGGCCATCCGTGCGTTGTGCCCCGCGAGCAGCGCAATGCTGCTATCCGTGTTCTCATCGCAGTATAATGATTGATGCTCGATGCTGGATATGGCGTGTTGGGAGCGACCCTCCGCCGTTGTCGGCGTGACGGCAACAACAACATTGCCCTGGGGGGATTCCATGCACGCTCGCCAAGCCATGCCGGCACTCACGATTGCCGCGATCGGTGTCGTTTTCGGTGATATCGGCACCAGTCCGCTGTATGCGCTGAAGGAAATCTTCAGCGGCCACCATCCGATCCCGATCACGCCGGAGAACATCCTCGGCGTCCTGTCGCTGGTGTTCTGGGCGATCATGATCCTGGTGACGCTCAAGTACGTGCTCATCATCATGCGCGCCGACAACCGCGGCGAGGGCGGGTCGCTCTCGCTGCTCTCGCTGGTCACCGAGAAGGCAAGGAGTCCGCGTCTCACCTGGGCCATCTCGCTGCTCGGCATCTTCGCCGCTGCGCTGTTCTACGGCGACAGCATGATCACGCCGGCGATTTCGGTGCTCTCCGCCGTCGAAGGTCTCGAGGTCATCACCCCCGATCTCAAGCCGTACGTGATTCCGATCACGCTTCTGATCCTCAGCGGCCTCTTTTTTATCCAGAAGCACGGCACCGGCGCGGTCGGCCTGCTCTTCGGCCCGGTCATGATCTGCTGGTTCTTGATCCTCGGCATTCTCGGGGCGGTGGAGATCATCCATTACCCGAGCGTCCTGGCCGCGCTCAGCCCGCACTACGCCATCGGCTTTGTCGGCGCCCAGCCCGGCCTCGCCTTCCTCGCCCTCGGTTCGGTCGTCCTTGCCGTGACCGGTGGCGAAGCCCTGTATACCGACATGGGCCACTTCGGCCGGCCGCCGATCCGTCTCGCCTGGTTCGGCTTCGTGATGCCGGCGCTGGTCCTCAACTACTTTGGCCAGGGCGCGCTGTTGCTCAACGAGCCGGAGGCGATCGAGAATCCGTTTTTTCACCTCGGGCCCTCCTGGGCGCTGATCCCGATGGTGGCCCTGGCGACGCTGGCCACGGTGATCGCCTCGCAGGCGGTGATCTCCGGCGCCTTCTCCGTCGCCCGCCAGGCCGTGCAGATGGGCCTGCTGCCGCGCATGCAGATCGTCCACACCTCGGGCAGGGAAGAAGGCCAGATCTACGTACCCTTCACCAACTGGACGCTCTATCTGGCGGTCGTCGCCCTCGTGGTCGGCTTCCAGAACTCATCCAACCTGGCCGCGGCCTACGGCATCGCGGTCACCACCACCATGCTGATCGACACCATCCTGGTCGCCTTCGTCATGGTCCTGTTGTGGCATTGGAACCTGATGCTCGTTGCCCTGGTCGCCGGTTCCCTGCTCGCCGTCGATATCGCCTTCTTCTCCGCCAATATCATCAAGATTCCCGAGGGCGGCTGGTTCCCGGTCGCCATGGCCCTCGTCTCCTTCACCGTGCTCACCACCTGGCGGCGTGGCCGGCGGCTGCTGCTCGAGGAAATGGCGAGGCAGACCTTCCCGCTCGCCGATTTCATCGGCACGATCGGCGACGTCCATCGCGTCCATGGCACGGCGATCTTCATGACCAGTGCCAAGGAGGGCGTGCCGTCGGCGCTGCTGCACAACCTCAAGCACAACCAGGTGCTCCACGACCGTGTGGTACTGCTGACCGTCCAGACTGCCAACAGCCCCCTCGTAAACGATCTCGATCGCCTCTACCTGCGCCGGCTCGACGAGGGCTTCGTTCGTATCATCATCCGCTACGGCTTCATGGAAGACCCCGACATTCCCGCCGCGCTGGAGCAGTGCGCCCGTTTCGGCGAAACCTTCGACATGATGGAAACGACCTTCTACGTCTCGCGCGAGGTCGTCATCCCGCGCATTCCCGGGCGCGACATCGCTCCCTGGCGGGCCCGCCTGTTCGCCCTGATGTCGAAGAACGCGACCAGCGCCACCGACTTCTTCAAGATCCCGACCAACCGCGTCGTCGAACTGGGGACGCAACTGGTCCTCTAGCGCCGCCGCAAGCCGTGCAAGGAAGCCCCGGCCGCGGTCGGGGCTTTTTTGCGCCGGTCGCGGTCGACCCCCGAAAACCGCCCAAAACCGGTTTATCATCGGCCATCCTTCATGACAGGCGATTGGCATGACTCCCGAGCGATTCATCACCCGCTGGCGGCACGCCAGCGGCAGCGAACTGGCCAATGCCCAGAGCTTCGTCCGCGAGCTCGCCGAACTGCTCGGCGAGCCGCCGCCCAACCCGGCGCGCGAGGACACGCGCGACAACGACTACGTCTTCGAACGCCGCGTCATTTTCCGCCACGGCGACGGCAGCAGCAGCGAAGGGCGCATCGACTGCTACAAGCGCGGCCACTTCGTGCTCGAAGCCAAGAAACTCAAGCAGAACGCGCAGACCAAAGGCTACGACGGCGCCATGCTGGGCGCCCGCAACCAGGCCGAAGGCTACGCCCGCGCCCTGCCGGCGGCAGAGGGCAGGCCGCCCTTCATCGTCACGGTCGACGTCGGAAACGTGCTCGAAATCTACGCCGAATTCAGCCGCAGCGGCGCCACCTACACCCCATTCCCCGACCCGCGCTCGCACCGCATCAAACTCGTCGAACTTGCCGATGAGCCCACCCGCGCCCGCCTCAAGGCCATCTGGAGCGACCCGCAAAGCCTCGACCCCAGCCGCGCCGCCGCCCGCGCCACCCGGCAGATCGCCGAAACCCTGGCCGGCGTCGCCAAGGCGCTGGAGGGCGCCGGCGGCTCTGCCAACCACAGCCCCGAGCGCGTCGCCGGCTTTCTCACCCGCTGCCTGTTCTGCATGTTCGCCGAAGACGTCGGCCTGCTCCCCGCGCACGCCTTCAGCGACCTGCTCGAAAACCTGAGCCGGACGCCCGAACAATTCGTCCCGCTGGTCGGCGCCCTGTGGAAGGAAATGGACGAAGGCGGCTTCTCCGTCGTCCTCCGCCACACCCTGCCGCGCTTCAACGGCAAGCTGTTCAAATCGCCGGAAGTCCTGCCGCTCACCCGCGACCAGATCGACCTCCTGCGCCAAGCCGCCCGCGCCGACTGGACGCAGGTCGAACCCGCCATCTTCGGCACCCTGCTCGAACGCGCGCTCGACCCCGGCGAGCGGCACAGCCTCGGCGCCCATTACACCCCGCGTCCCTACGTCGAACGCCTCGTCCTCCCTGCCGTCATCGAACCGCTGCGCCGGCGCTGGCAGAACGTCCAGGCCGCCGCCCTGCTGCTCGCCAACGAAGGCAAGGCCGACGCCGCGCTGGCCGAGATCGACGCCTTCCACCACGCCCTCTGCCAGGTCCGCGTCCTCGACCCCGCCTGCGGCAGCGCCAACTTCCTCTACGTCACGCTCGAACACATGAAGCGTCTCGAAGGCGAAGTGCTCGACTTCGCCCACGGCATCGGCGGCGGCCAGCAGCGGCTGGAAGCCGCCGGCCTCACCGTCGACCCGCACCAGTTCCTCGGCCTCGAAATCAACCCGCGCGCCGCCGCCATCGCCGAACTCGTCCTCTGGATCGGCTACCTGCAATGGCACTTCCGCACCCGCGGCGCCGGCCTGCCGCCCAGCCCGATCCTGCGCGATTTCAAGAACATCGAATGCCGCGACGCCGTGCTCGACTACGCCAGCCGCCAACTCGTCACCGACGCCCACGGCCGGCCCGTCACCCGCTGGGACGGCCTCACCACCAAAGCGCACCCCGTCACCGGCGAAGCCGTCCCCGACGAAAGCGCGCAAACCCCTCTCTGGCGCTACCTCGACCCGCGCCCCGCCGCCTGGCCGGCCGCCGACTACATTGTCGGCAACCCGCCCTTCATCGGCGCCGCCGGCATGCGCGCCGCCCTCGGCGACGGCTACGTCGAAGCCCTGCGCGCCACCTGGCCGGAAGTCCCCGAATCCGCCGACTACGTCATGTTCTGGTGGCACGCCGCCGCCCGCCGCGTCCTCGCCGGGCAGGCCGAACGCTTCGGCTTCATCACCACCAACAGCCTCAAGCAGACCTTCAACCGCCGCGTCGTGCAAACGGCGCTCGACGCCGGCCTCGGCCTCGCCTTCGCCATCCCCGACCACCCGTGGGTGGACAGCGCCGACGGCGCCGCCGTGCGCATCGCCATGACCGTCGGCACCTGCTCCTCCCCCGTCAAAGGGGAGGCCGGGCGGGAGATGGGTGAAGGCCGGCTGTCCACCGTCACCACCGAAACCGACCACGGCGGCGAAGGGCTGGACGTGACGCTGGACACCCGTTCCGGCCTGCTGCACGCCGATTTGCGGATCGGCGCGAACGTGGCCGCTGCCGCCTCTTTGCAGGCGAATGGCGACATCAGCAATCGCGGCTTTTGTCTGTTCGGCGCCGGCTTCATCGTCACCCCGGAAGAGGCCGCTCGCCTTGACGCCGAAGCGCCGATCAAGGACTACCGCAACGGCCGCGACCTGACCGACCGTCCGCGCGGCGTGAAAGTGATTGATTTATTCGGGTTGACCGCGGAAGAGGTGCGCAGCCATTACCCGGCGACTTACCAATGGGTTTTTGAGCGGGTAAAGCCGGAGCGCGACAGCAATAAACGTGAAAGCCGCCGCAAAAACTGGTGGTTGTTTGGCGAACCCAACCCCAAACTGCGCCTTCAACTTGCCGGCCTGCCGCGCTACATCGCCACCGTCGAAACCGCCAAGCACCGCCTTTTCCAGTTTCTCGACGCCGGCATCGCTCCCGATAACATGCTGGTTTGCATGGCCCTCGACGATGCCTACGCGCTCGGCGTGCTCTCCAGCTCGGCGCACGCTGCATGGGCGCTGGCGGCAGGCGGCACGCTCGAAGATCGCCCGCGTTACAACAAAACCCGCTGCTTCGAAACCTTCCCGTTCCCCGCCGCCACCCCCGAACAGCAAACCCGCATCGGCGACCTCGCCGAACAGATCGACGCCCACCGCAAACGCCAGCAGGCCGCCCACCCGGCGCTGACGCTCACCGGCCTCTACAACGTGCTGGCCAGGCTGCGCACCGGCGAAGCCCTGAGCGCCAAGGACAAAACCACCCACGAGCAGGGCCTGCTCAGCGTGCTGGCGACCCTGCACGCCGAACTCGACGCCGCCGTCTTCGAAGCCTACGGCTGGCCCGACCTGCAAGGCCGCGCCGACACCGAAGAAATCCTCGCCCGCCTCGTCGCCATGAACGCCGAACGCGCCCGCGAAGAAGCCGCCGGCCACATCCGCTGGCTGCGCCCGGCCTTCCAGAACCCGCAAGCCAGCCTGCCCGCGGTCGACGCCGAAAAAGGCCCAAAAACCGCGTCGACCGCAAGCGCCGCCACCCCCGCCGCGCCGGAAAAATCCCCCTGGCCGCCGACCCTGCCCGAACAAATGGCGCTCCTCGCCCAACTGCTCGCCAGCGCCCCGCACACCGAACCCCAACTCGCCGCCCGCATCGCCGGCAAAGGCACCTGGAAAAAACGCCTCCCAGACCTCCTGCAAACCCTCGCCGCCCTCGGCCGCGCAAGGCAGGCGGGGGAAACGTGGGTGGCCCTCTGAACGAATACGACCGAGGAGACTGGAAATGAGCGTGAGCGAACTGCTGACCCCGTGGGCCACCATCAACACGGCACTCGGCCTGTCCGCCCCGGTGCGCGACAAGGCGCATTACGCCGCGCTGCTGGCCTTTGTCGACGAGGCGTTCGAGAAATTCGGCGATGACGACCGGCACCCGATTTTCACCCTGGTGAGCCTGGTCGCCGAGCGCATCCGCGAGTATGAGGACCGCCAACACCCCTGGCCGGCCGGCGCCACCCCGGCGTCCTGCCTGGCCTTCCTGATGGAAAGCCACGGCCTGAACCAGAAGGACGTGCCGGAAGTCGGCACGCAGTCGGTCGTTTCCGAAATCCTCTCCGGCAAGCGGCAGATCAACCTGCGCCAGGCCGCCGCGCTGGCGAAGCGTTTCGGGCTGCCGATGGAGGTGTTCGCGGGGTGAGTCGATGAAGCGAGCGATCCATGAAATTTGAATTCGACCCGATTGCCGATGCCGCCTACCTGGAGATTTCCGACAAGGAGGTGGAAAGCACCCGCCAGATCGAACCGGGCATCATGGCGGATTACGATGCGGACGGTCACATTGTCGGCATTGAAATCCTGGCAATCAGCAAACGCGCCATGCCGCCATTGAAAGACGCGGCTTGATCCCGCAATCCCGGCGCGGCGGACCTGAATGAATGCCTTGGCTAAATCGGTGCGTTTCGACGATTCGATGATGTGGCTCAGCCTGGCCGATGGCCGCCAACTGGGCGCGCCGCTGGCCTTCTTCCCCCGCCTGTTGCAGGCGCAAGCCGAGCAACGCGCCGCCGTTGTCATCAGCGGCGGCGGCCTGGGGCTGCATTGGGACGAACTCGACGAGGATATTTCCGTTCCCGCCTTGCTCGCCGTGCCGGGCGATGGGGGCCGGTCGTAGCCCCTTGCCCGCCGCGCCGTGTGGCACAATCCGTCTTCCCTTTCCGCCACACAATCCCATGAAATTCGCCCTGTCGCTGATCGCTCTCGTCCTGCTGGCGCTGATCGTTCCGTTCTTCATCCCCGGCGCCGGCAAGCAGGCGGGTGTCGATCCGAACGGCAGCCTGCCGTGGCAGATTGCCGCGGACGGGCAGGGCGGCAGCACGGTGTTCGGGCTGCGGCCGGGCGTCAGCACGCTGGGCGAGGTGCGGCGGAAGCTGGGTGACGAGATCGAGGTGGCGATCATCGCCGAACCGGAGGAGATCGGTTCGCTGGAGGGTTATTACGCGCAGATTCCGCTGGGTTTCGTGCTGGCGAAGATGGTGGTCACGGTCGACGCGACAAACGAGGCGATTTCGGCGATGCGCGAGCGGGCGTTGAAGGCCAGGCACATGGAGAGCACGACGCGCCGCATCACGCTGCATCCGGACGATCTGGCGGCGGCCGACCGCCTGCCGGTGCGCGCCATCAGCGTCATTCCGACGGTGAATCTGGACGAGGCGGCGATCGTCCAGCGCTTCGGCGAGCCGGGCGAGCGCATCGCGGTTTCGGAGAAGCGCACGCACCTGCTGTACCCGAAGCTGGGGCTGGACGCGGTGGTCGACCAGGACGGCAAGGAACTGCTGCAGTACGTCGCGCCGCGGGAATTCACCCGGCTGCGCGAGCCGTTGCTGGCGGCGGCGGCAAGCGCGCCGCGGTGAACCCGGCGCGCTTGCCGCATATCTGCTAAAATTGCCCGTTTTTCAACTGACTAGCATTACGGAGCAATCAAATGGCCATCGAACGCACCCTCTCCATCATCAAGCCCGACGCCGTCGCCAAGAACGTCATCGGCCAGATCTATTCCCGTTTCGAAGGCGCCGGCCTCAAGGTCATCGCCGCCCGCATGACCTGGCTGTCCGCCCAGGAAGCCGGCCAGTTCTACGCCGTGCACAAGGCGCGCCCCTTCTTCAAGGACCTGGTCGAATTCATGACCTCCGGCCCGGTGATGATCCAGTGCCTGGAAGGCGAGAACGCCATCGCCAAGAACCGCGAGCTGATGGGCGCCACCGACCCGAAGAAGGCCGACAAGGGCACCATCCGCGCCGATTTCGCCGAATCCATCGACGCCAACGCCGTCCATGGCTCCGACGCGCCGGAAACCGCTGCCGTCGAAATCGCCTTCTTCTTCCCCGGCATGAACACCTATTCGGGTCGTTGATCCAAAGCGTATGACCGTCAATCTGCTGGATTTCGATGCCGAAGGCCTGACCGCCTGGTTCGCCGCGCAGGGCGAAAAGCCCTTTCGCGCGAAACAGGTGCTGCGCTGGATGCATCGTGCCGGCGTGGCGGATTTCGACGCCATGACCGACATCGCCAGGAGCCTGCGCGACAAGCTCAAGGCGCAAGCGGTCGTGGCGCCGCCTGCCGTGGTTTCCGACAAGTTGTCGGACGACGGCACGCGCAAGTTCCTGATCGACGTCGGCAACGGCAACGCCGTCGAAACGGTGTTCATTCCCGAGGACGACCGCGGCACGCTGTGCGTCTCCACGCAGGCCGGCTGCGCGCTCGACTGCGCCTTCTGCTCGACCGGCAAGCAGGGCTTCAACCGCAACCTGACGGTGGCCGAGATCATCGGCCAGCTGTGGCAGGCCAACAAGGCGCTGGGCGCGGTCCACGGCGCGAATTTTGGTGAGGGACGGGTGATTTCCAACGTCGTCCTGATGGGCATGGGCGAGCCGCTCGCCAATTTCGAAAATTCGGTCGCCGCGCTCAAATTGATGCTCGACGACAACGCCTACGGCCTGTCGCGCCGCCGCGTCACGGTGTCCACCTCCGGCCTGGTGCCGGTCATGGACCGGCTGCGCGACGAGTGCCCGGTGGCCCTGGCGGTGTCGCTGCACGCCCCGAACGACAAGCTGCGCGACGAACTGGTGCCGATCAACCAGAAATACCCGCTGAAAGAACTGATGGCGGCCTGCCGGCGCTACCTGGACAAGGCGCCGCGCGATTTCATCACTTTCGAGTACATCATGCTCGACGGCATCAATGACAGCGATGCCCACGCCCGCGAACTGCTGGCGCTGGTCAAGCAGGTCCATTGCAAGTTCAACCTGATTCCCTTCAACCCCTTCCCCGGCTCGCCCTTCCGGCGCTCGCCGGCGGAGCGGGTGCGGCGCTTCGCCGACATCCTGATGGGGGCGGGTGTCGTCACCACGACGCGCAAGACGCGCGGCGACGACATCAACGCTGCCTGCGGCCAACTGGCCGGCCAGGTGCGGGACAAGACCCGGCGCGCCGCCGGGCGGATCATTCCCCTTCAGGAGGCAAGAGCATGACTGGCTCGCGAATGAAAACGTGGATTTCCGGTTGCTGCCTCGGCGCATGTTGCGCGCTCTCCGCGCATGCCCAGCAGAAACTCGAATGGGTCACGATTCCCCCGGTGACGAACACCCCCGGCGTCAGCACTGGCGTCGGCACCGGCGGCGGGGCGGTTACCATCCAGGAGCCCGAGACGTCGCAGGTCAAGCCGGCCGACCCGAAGTACCGCTCGAAGATCCATACCGAACTGGCGGCCGCCTATTATCAGGCCGGCAACATGGCGGTGGCGCTCGATGAAACCCGCATTGCCCTCGAGGCCGATCCCGAGAACGTTCAGGCGCTCAGCATGCGCGGCCTGGTCCATGCCCAGCTCAAGGAAAACGCCAAGGCCGAGGACGATTTCCGGCGGGCGCTCAAGATTGCCCCGAATAATCCGGACGTCAACAACAACTACGGCTGGTTCCTTTGCGACATCGGCCAGCCGCGGCAGTCGATCCAGTACTTCCTGAATGCG
>CAZKSD010000058.1:0-12352 GCA_964555315.1 uncultured Dechloromonas sp. | reverse complement strand
CAGCCTGGGAAGAGCAGGGCGAGAAGAAGCAGGTGGTGTCGCCGCTGTCGCTGGTTGTCACCTCGTTTGCCGCGGTCGACGACGTGCGCAGGACCAAAACCCCGCTGCTCGCCACCGAGCAGGGCGAAACCGAACTGCTGCTGCTCGATCTCGGCCAGAACCGCCTCGGCGGCTCGGCGCTGGCCCAGGTCTATAACGCCACCGGCAGCGACGCGCCGGACGTCGACGACCCGGCCAGGCTGAAGGGCTTGTTCGATGCGGTGCAGAAGCTCAACCGCGACGGCCTGCTGCTCGCCTACCACGACCGCTCCGACGGCGGCCTCTTCGTCGCCGCCTGCGAAATGGCCTTCGCCAGCCGCCGCGGCGTCTCGCTCGACCTCGACGGCCTCTGTTTCGACGGCGCCGCGCTCGACGTCGATGGCGCCGAGAAACGCCCCGACCTGATGGCCGGCCGTGATTTCGAACACATCGTCCGCGCCCTGTTCAACGAGGAACTCGGCGCGCTGATCCAGATTCGCCGCGCCGACCGCGAAAAGGTCACGCCGATCCTGCGCTCGTTCGGCGTGCCGTACCATTTTGTCGGCATCCTGAACGAATGGGACGAAATCCGCGTCACCCGCAACGCCAGGCGCGTGCTGCGTGAGAAACGCGTCGACCTGCAGCGCGCCTGGTCGGAGACCAGCTTCCGGATGCAGGCGATGCGCGACAACCCGGACTGCGCTCAGCAGGAATTCGACCGCATCCTCGACACCAGCGACCCCGGCCTGAGCCCGAAGCTGACTTTCGATCCGCAGGACGATTTCACCCAGGTCTACCAGGACATCAGCGGCCGCCCGCGCATCGCCATCCTGCGCGAGCAGGGCGTCAACAGCCATTACGAAATGGCCGCCGCCTTCGACCGCGCTGGCTTTGCCGCGGTCGACGTCCATATGAGCGACATTTTGAGCGGCCGCGTCAGCCTCAGGGATTTCAAGGGCCTGGTCGCCTGCGGCGGCTTCTCCTACGGCGACGTGCTCGGCGCCGGCCAGGGCTGGGCCAAGACCATCCTGATGCACGACGGCTGCCGCGACGAGTTCGCCGCCTTCTTCAACCGCAAGGACACTTTCGCATTGGGTGTTTGCAACGGCTGCCAGATGATGAGCGCGCTGAAATCCATCATCCCCGGCGCCGACCACTGGCCGGCCTTCCGCCGCAACAAGGTCGAGCAGTTCGAGGCGCGCTTCGTGATGGCCGAAGTGCTCGATTCGCCGTCGCTCTTCTTCGCCGGCATGGAAGGCTCGCAGGTGCCGATCGTCGTCTCGCACGGCGAGGGCCGGGCGGTGTTCGCCAACGCCGCCGACCAGGCGAAATGCCTGTCCGCCGTGCGCTATGTCGACAACAAGGGCGAGCCGACCGAAGTCTATCCGTACAACCCGAACGGCTCGCCGGGCGGCCTGACCGCGGTGACCACGGCTGACGGCCGCTTCACGATCATGATGCCGCACCCCGAGCGCGTTTTCCGCACCGTGCAGATGTCCTGGCACCCGGAAAACTGGGGCGAGGATTCGCCTTGGCAGCGGATGTTCCGCAACGCGCGGCGCTGGGTGGGCTGAGCCTGCGGGAAATCGACGAGGGCGGCTGCGGCAGCCGTTGTTGCTTTCAACCCCGGCCAGACCGCCCGCAGCCTCGACCGGTTCAGCCCGGAGTACGGGTTATCCTGCACTGCCGGCGCCAGCAGGCGGGCGTCTGCAGCGCCTGGAGGTCATGGCTGGCGCCGCTGAAGATTTTCCGGGCGCGTTCCTCGCGCGCCAGTTCCTCCCGGCAGATTCCGGCGATCAGTTCGAACCATTTCTGGATCTGTTTCATGTTCTCGGCTCCTTGGCAAATGAGGCAGGAATGAGGTCCTGGAGCGGTTTCTTGCGACCGTAAGCCAAGTTTATCACAGAACTGTATGGATATACAGTCTTCGTATTTTCTCGAACCCAATGTAGTCTTTCAAATTGTCATCGCAAGGCAGGTGAAAGGAACATGCCCCGCGCCAAATCTCTCTGTCCCGGTATCATCGCAACCTACGTCGGCAGAAACCGCGGCAACAAGCGCAACGTCAGGGTCATCGCCGAAGCGGTTGCCGGAAGAATGGTGGTGGGAACATTGGTAAACAGGGGGTCCCGGTTCGCTTAACGATAAGGCGGGAGAACCTGAAACCGGTGCAGCCGCGCCTGTTCGATTAGAGGGTTCCTGAGGCAGGGTTCGGAGGGAGTGTCATGAATGAAATTCACATGCCGACCGAGTTGCTGTCGGGCGTTGCGGAGATGGATGATCAGCACGACCGGCTCTTCAACGAGATCGTGCAGGTCAAGTGCGCATTGCTCGAGGTTGCGGGCG
The DNA here is from genome assembly GCA_964555315.1 of uncultured Dechloromonas sp. GTDB lineage: Bacteria > Pseudomonadota > Gammaproteobacteria > Burkholderiales > Rhodocyclaceae > Azonexus. The sequence continues at coordinate 9,988 of CAZKSD010000058.1, read as the reverse complement.
ATCACGCAGATGGCTTGGCGCTGCTTTCCCGTTTTGCCGAAGATCTCGTCGCGCATTTCGCATGGGAGGAGGAGGCCGCCAGGGCGGAGGGTATCGCGTTCGACGAGAGCCACTTCAAGGAGCATCGCAAGCTTACTGCCTTCATTCAAGCGAAGGTTGGCGAGGTCAGTCGCGGCGAATGCAATATTCCTGCACTCATGGTTTTCATGGAGCGCTGTTTCGAAAACCATGTCGCCCAGCATGACCTGAAACTCGGGCACGACCTGCAGGCGGCGCACGCTCCCCATTAGGCGATTGGCGTCCGGTTTGCCCGTCATTGGAGACCCTTGAGGTCCTGTGACGGGTGAGGGGGCACGGGCAAAAGTGCCTGGGCGTGATCCTGATCGCTGCCCGGAATCCACGGAAGTCTCGCTGCCGGGCGGCCTGGATCGTCACTGCCTGCGCCTTGCCTGGGGAATTCCGCATGCACCGGAATCAACGATGCCTTGCCCCGACCGGTGCGGATGAGCGCGGTGGGGCAGTTCCGCGCCAGGCGTGCGGCAAATGAAGGGCAACCAAACTACGGTATCATTACTGTTTCTGGCGAACCGCGGTTCGTCGTTTTGAACGTATCCGAAGGATTTTTCCTCTCATGTTTGACGCAGTTCGCAACAACAAGAAAATCGTCCAGATATTTCTGGCGCTGATCACGCTGCCGTTCGCCTTTTTCGGTGTCGATTCCTACGTGCGCAACGCGGGAACCGGGGACGCGGTGGCCAGGATCGGCGATGTCAAGATCAGTCAGCAGCAGTTCCAGCAGGCCGTGCGTGAGCAGCAGGAGCGCCTGCGGGCGCAGATGGGGCAGGTGGACCCAAAGATCCTCGATACCCCGGAAGCGCGCAAGGCGATACTCGATGACCTCGTTGACCAGCAGTTGCTGACGCTGGAAGCGGGCAAGAAAGGCCTGCTTACCAGCGACGGCGCGATCCGCAACACGATCGGCGGGATCGATGCCTTCAAGGTCGATGGAAAGTTTTCGCAGGAACGCTATGAAGCGATGCTGCGCGGACAGGGAATGACGCCAGCCGGTTTCGAGGCGCGTCTGCGCCAGGATCTGACATTGCAGCAACTGGCGACGGCGGTCGGCCAGTCCGGTGTCACGGCCCGTACGGTCAGCGACCGCATCCTCGCGATGCAGGCCGAGAAGCGCGACATTAAGGAATTCCGCCTGCCGCTCGACGCCTATCTCGACAAGGTCAAGCTGGCCGACGGCGCGGCGAAAAAATTCTATGACGACAACGGCAAGCAGTTCGAGGTGCCGGAGCAGGCCAGGGTCGAATTCGCCGTGCTGTCGATGGAAGGAGTCGGCGCCGCGCTTACGGTTTCCGATGCCGAGATCAAGGCCTGGTACGACGGGCACAAGGATCGCTTCCAGCAAGCGGAAGAGCGCCGCGCCAGCCACATCCTGATCGCCTCGGAAAAGATCGGCAAGGACAAGGCGCGGGCCAGGGCGGAAGATCTGCTCAAGGAAATGCAGAAGAACCCGACGGCCTTCGCCAGCCTCGCGAAGAAGAACTCGGACGACCCTGGTTCCGCCGGCAAGGGCGGCGATCTCGGCTTCTTCGGTCGCGGCATGATGGTCAAGCCGTTCGAGGAAGCGACCTTCGCACTCAAGGACGGCGAGATTTCCGGCATCGTCGAATCCGATTTCGGCTTTCACATCATCAAGCTGACCGGCATCCATGCCGCGAAGGAAAAGCAACTGGCCGACGTTCGCGGCGAGATCGAGGCCGAACTGAAGAAAGCCGCCGCTTCGCGCAAGTTCGCCGAGGCGGCCGAGGTCTTCAGTAACATGGTCTATGAACAGTCCGACAGCCTCAAGCCGGCCGCCGAAAGGTTCGGTCTCGCCGTAAAGCAGTCGGAATGGCTTGGGCGCCAGGCCAATCCGGCGAACGGACCGCTGGCCAACGAAAAGGTGCTGGCGGCGGTGTTCTCCGAGGATTCGGTCAAGAACCGGCGCAATACCGAAACGGTCGAGATTGCGCCGAATACGCTGGTCGCCGCGCGCATCGTCGACTACAAACCGGCGACGCTACAGCCCTTTGACAGCGTCAGGGACAGTATCGAGACCTTGCTCAGGCGTCAGGAAGCACAGGCACTGGCGCATAAGGAGGGTGAAACTCGTCTCGAGGCACTCCGCAAGGGCAACGACAGCCTCAAGTGGGGTGCGGTCAAGAGCGTTTCCCGCCTCGACCCGCGCCAGATCCCGCAGCCTGCGGCGCCGACCGTCTTCAAGATGGATACCTCCAAGCTGCCGGCCTACGCCGGCGTCGATCTGCCGGGCGCCGGCTACGCGCTGTTCAAGCTGGTCGGTGTCAATGCCGGTGATGCGCTCGACGATGCCCGCAAGCAGGCTCTCTTGCGTCAGTTGAACACGCTGGAAGCCCAGGAGGAGGTGCAGAGCTACCTTGCCGCACTACGCAGCCGTTACAAGGTGGAAATCAACAAGGCGGTGCTGGAAGCGAAGGACAAGTGAGCCGGCCGGGCGGGCGACAGCCGCCTGCCAGGCGCCGGAACAAGAACGCCGACCGGGTTGAGCCGGTCGGCGTTTTTTTGGTTTCTTGCCGGTCGACCGCAACAGCAGGTCAGCCGGGCAGCGGCTCCGCGTTGCCCAGCGCCGTGGTGTTCATGCCGCCATCGACGTACATGATTTCGCCGGTGATGCCGCTGGCCAGGTCCGAGAGCAGGAAGGCAGCGGCGTTGCCGACTTCGTCGATGGTGACGTTGCGGCGCAGCGGGGCGTGGTGCGCGTTGTACGCCAGCAGCTTGCTGAAGCTGCCGATGCCGGACGCCGCCAGCGTCTTGATCGGACCGGCCGATATGGCGTTGGCACGAGTGCCCTCGGGGCCGAGGCTGAACGCCAGGTAGCGCGTCGCCGCTTCGAGGCTGGCCTTGGCCAGACCCATGGTGTTGTAGTTGGGCATGGTGCGCTCGGCGCCGAGATAGGAGAGGGCGAGCAGGGAGCCCTTGCGCGCCGTCATCATCGGCCGCGCGGCCTTGGCCAGCGCCGGATAGCTGTACGACGAAATCTCGTGGGCGATGCGGAAGGCTTCGCGCGAGATACCGTTGAGGAAATCGCCCTCGATGGCTTCGGTCGGCGCGTAGGCGATCGAATGGACGAGGCCGTCGAGGCCATCCCAGCGCTTGCCGAGTTCGACGAAAACATTGTCGATCTGCTCGTCGCTGCCGACATCGAGCGGAATGGTGATGTCGCTGGCGAATTCGCCGGCGAATTTCCTGATGCGATCCTCGAAACGCTCGTTCTGGTAGGTGAAGGCGAGTTGCGCGCCTTCACGGTGGCAGGCCCTGGCAATGCCGTAGGCGATGGAATGCTTCGACAGCAGTCCGGTGATCAGAATCTTCTTGTCGGCGAGAAAGCCCATTCGATGTTCTCCCAAGGGGTTCGACCCAAGGGAGGATTATATGCCATCACATGTTCGGATAGGTCGGCCCTTCGCCCCCCTGCGGCGTAACCCAGTTGATGTTCTGGGTCGGATCCTTGATGTCGCAGGTCTTGCAGTGCACGCAGTTCTGCGCATTGATCTGCAGGCGGGGATTGTTGCCCTGCTCGTCGCGCAGGATTTCATAGACGCCGGCCGGGCAGAAGCGCTGCTCCGGCGCGTCGTACATGGCCAGGTTGACCGTGATCGGCACCGCCGCATCCTTCAGTTGCAGATGGCAGGGCTGATCTTCCTCGTGGTTGGTGCTCGACAGGAAGACCGAGGACAGGCGGTCGAAGGTCAGCACGCCGTCCGGCTTGGGGTAGTCGATCTTCGGGCAATCGGCGGCGGGCTTAAGCTTGGCGTGATCCGGCGCCTTGTGGTGCAGGGTCCATGGCGCCCGGCCGCGCAGGACGACCTGGTCGATGCCGAACATGAGCGAGCCGAGTTTCATCCCCTTGCTCATCCACGGCTTGAAGTTGCGCGCCCGATAGAGTTCGTCATACAGCCAGCTGCTCCGGAAGGCTTCCGGGTAGGCGGCAAGTTCATCATGCTGGCGTCCGCCCCGAAGTGCATCGAAACAGGCCTCGGACGCGAGCATTCCCGACTTGATGGCGCAATGCGTTCCCTTGATCCGCGCGGCGTTGAGGAAGCCGGCATTGTCGCCGATCAGGACGCCGCCCGGGAAAACGAGTTTGGGCAGCGACTGGATCCCGCCGGCGGTCAGGGCGCGGGCCCCGTAGGCGACGCGTTTGCCGCCCTCGAGAAACTTGCGGATTTCCGGATGCGTCTTGTAGCGCTGGAACTCATCGAACGGTGACAGGTGGGGGTTGGTATAGCCGAGGCCGACGACGTAACCGACCGCGACCTGGTTGTTTTCGAGGTGGTACAGGAAGCCGCCGCCGTAGGTGTCGGGCTCCATCGGCCAACCACCGCTATGGACGACGAGGCCAAGCTGGTGATTCTCGGGCTTGATGTCCCACAGCTCCTTGATGCCGATGCCGTAGGTCTGCGGGTCGGCGCCGGCATTCAGGTTGAATCTTTCGAGGAGCTGCTTGCCCAGGTGACCGCGGCAGCCCTCGGCAAAGAACGTGTACTTGCCATGCAGTTCCATCCCCATCTGGAAATTCGGCCCCTCGCTGCCGTCATGCAGACGCCCCATGTCGCCGGTGGCGACGCCCTTGACCGATCCGTCGGCGGTGAACAGCACTTCGGCTCCGGCAAAGCCGGGGTAGATCTCGACGCCCAGCGCCTCGGCCTGCTCGCCGAGCCAGCGGCAGAGATTGCCGAGCGAAATGACGTAGCAGCCATCGTTGTGGAAACAACTCGGCAATAGGCTGTTGGCAACCTTCCGGGCGCCCGTTTCAGTGAGAATGAAGAAACGGTCTTCGCTGACCGGCGCGTTGAGCGGAGCGCCGTCCTGCTTCCAGTTGGGCAGAAGCTCGGTCAGCGCACCGGGGTCGAGAACCGCCCCGGAAAGAATGTGGGCGCCGATTTCCGCACCTTTTTCGATCAGGCAGACCGAAATCTCCCCGCCCTTTTCCGCTGCCAGCTGCTTGAGACGAATTGCCGAGGCCAGTCCGGCGGGGCCGCCGCCGACAATGACAACGTCAAATTCCATCGCTTCGCGTTCCATCATGTCTCCTCGTCAGTTCCTTGTCGCGTCGTGGGCAATACGGTACAGTATGGTGTCTTTTTTTTCAACCCTTCCGGGAAGATCACGGAAATGGAAAAGCGTAGGAAACTCGTTCACGTGACGACCATGCCCATCCGCTGGGGCGACATGGATGCCTATGGTCACGTGAACAACACCGTCTACTTCCGCTACATGGAGCAGGCGCGGGTCGAGTGGATCGAGGCGATGCTGGTGCCGGTCCGGCCGGGCGGTGAAGGGCCGGTGATCATCAACGCCGGTTGCAGTTTCCTGATTCCGCTGAACTATCCGGGCACGGTCGAGGTGCGAACCTTCGCCAGCCACCCGGGACGCTCCAGTTTTCTGACCCACGTCGAAATGCGTCTGGTCGGCGATGAGCGGATTCATGCCGAAGGCGCCGCCAAGGTGGTGTGGATGGATACCCGGACCGGCAAGTCGGTGCCCTTGCCCGACCATGTGCGGGCCGAGGCCGAAGGGGAGTAAACTCGCAGCCCGTCGCATCGCCATTCGGGGAAACCATGGGCCAACGAAAGACCTGGGAAAGACTGCTGTCCGCCGAACGCCTGGGCGCTGGCAGGACGCCAGGATCGCCCGAGCGCACCGCCTTTCAGCAGGACTACGACCGCATCGTCTTCAGCTCGGCCTTCCGGCGGATGAAGGACAAGACGCAGGTCTTCCCGCTGTCCAAGAGCGATTACGTGCGCACCCGCCTGACGCACAGTCTCGAAGCGAGTTGCGTCGGCCGCTCGCTGGGGGCGGTGGTCGGGCGCGAGATCATCGCCCGCCATGGCCTCAAGAATGTCGAATCGGGCGATTTCGGCGCCATCGTCGCCGCCGCCTGTCTCGCTCACGACATCGGTAATCCGCCCTTCGGGCACGCCGGGGAAGAGGCCATCCGCGAATGGTTCCGCACTTCCGGTCTGCTCGACCGGCACGAATTCACCCCGGCGCAGCGCGCCGACTTCGAGCGCTACGAGGGCAACGCGCAGGGCTTCCGCATCGTCAGTCGCCTGCAAAGCCCGGCCAATCCCGGCCTGCAACTGACCAGCGCGGTGCTGGCGGCGTTCACCAAGTATCCGCGGCCGTCGCATCTCGCCGCCGCGCTTGACGGCAAGAGCGGCCAGAAATTCGGTTTCTTCCAGCACGACGCCGCCGCGTTCGCCGACGTGGCGCGGTCGACCGGGCTGATCGAGCGGATTCCGGGCTGCACCTGGCGCCGGCACCCGCTCGCCTTCCTGGTCGAAGTGGCGGATGACACCTGCTACCTGATCGTCGATCTCGAGGATGCGGCCCGGCTCGGCTTCGTTCCCTACCGCGACGCCGAATGTCTGCTCCGCGAACTCGCCGGCAGCGCGGTTAACGGCGGCCGGCTGGCGCGTCTGCATGATCCCAAGGAACGCCTCGAATACCTGCGCGCCAAGGCCATCGGCCACCTGCTGGAAAGCGCGGCGGCCGTCTTCCTGGAAAATGAGGCAGCCATCCTCGCCGGCGGCTTCGACGACGAATTGCTCGCCCGCTCGCCGGTCGCCGTGTCGCTGCAGGCGGTGCTCAAACTGGCCAAGGAGACCATCTACACCGCGCATCCGGCGCTCGAGATCGAAACGGCCGGCTTCGAGGTGCTCGGCGCGCTGCTCGCCCTGTTCGCCGATGCGGTCGAGGCGGGCGCCGGCCATGGCCGTCTGACCACCCGCGCGCAGATGCTGCTGAAGCTCCTGCCGGCCCAGTTCCTCGGCTATGCCGGCGAACCGGACCCCGACCCCTACGTTCGCCTGCTGCGGGTGGCCGACTTCGTCGCCGGGATGACCGATTCCTACGCGGTCGACATGTATCGCAAGCTCAAGGGCTACGCGCTGCCGGGCTGAAACGGGTGGTCGGGTGGATTTGGGCGGGGCAAAGGCCACCTCCGGGCTGTCGAGGAATCCTCGGGGTTGAAAAGATCGTCCGCTCCTCGCGCGGATGAGCGTGCGCTCCTTCTTTTTGTCGCCAGTGCCGTGCTAAAGTGCGGGTCAGGTTTGCGTGGATCTGTCCGGAGCAGATCGGATTCGGCAAACCCAGCAACAGCTACGCGGTAATTGGCGCACGGCAACTCGACGACCAGTGCCGCTGTGGCCACGTACCCGGAATCATCGAGACGTTGTCGTTACCTGAATGGCCAGTGTGTCACAGCTGCGCGGGGTTGGTAAAGGTCGGGAGTTGGACGAGGGGTTTCCGCCGTTTTGGCGGAGCAGTTTTGGAAAAGACAAGAAATCAATGATGGAGGACCAAATGCCGCTGACAATTGGAGTTCCAAGAGAGATTGCGCCTGGGGAAAAACGCGTTGCGACCGTTCCCGAGGTCGTCGAAAAGCTGATCAAGCTCGGTTTCTCAGTGCAGGTCGAAGCCGGAGCCGGCGACGCCGCAAACTGTGACGACGAATCCTACCGCGCGGCGGGTGCCGAGGTCGTCGGCAGCGCCGCGGATCTGTGGTCGTCGTCCGACCTCGTCTTCAAGGTTCGCGCACCGACCGCCGCCGAGGTGGCTCTGATGCGCGAAGGCTCGACGCTGGTCAGTTTCATCTGGCCGGCGCAGAACCCGGAGCTGATGAAGCAGCTCGCCGCGCGTAAGGTCACCGTGCTGGCGATCGACTCGCTGCCGCGAATGCTCAGCCGTGCCCAGAAAATGGACGCGCTGACCTCGATGGCCGGCATCACGGGCTATCGCGCGGTGATCGAAGCGGCCAACGCCTTCGGGCGCTTCTTTGCCGGCCAGGTGACCGCCGCCGGGAAGGTGCCGCCGGCCAAGGTGTTCATCGCCGGAGCAGGCGTCGCCGGTTTGGCCGCGATTGGCACCGCCGTCGGCCTGGGCGCGATCGTGCGCGCCAACGACACGCGCGCCGAGGTCGCCGACCAGGTCAAGTCGATGGGTGGGGAATTCGTCAAGGTCGATTACGAGGAAGAAGGCTCGGGCGGCGGCGGCTACGCCAAGGTGATGAGCGAGGGCTTCCAGGCCGCGCAGCGCGAGATGTACGCCAAGCAGGCCAGGGAAGTGGACATCATCATCACGACCGCGCTGATCCCCGGAAAGCCTGCACCCAGACTGATCACCGCCGAGATGGTGAAGAGCATGAAGCCGGGCAGCGTGATCGTCGACCTGGCAGCCGAGCAGGGCGGCAACTGCGAGTTGACCGAACCCGGCCAAGCGGTGGTCCGGCACGGCGTGACGATCGTCGGGTACACCGACCTGCCGAGCCGACTGGCGAAACAGTCGTCCACGCTCTACGCGACCAATCTGCTGCGCGTCACCGAGGAACTGTGCAAGAAGAAGGACGGCACGATCGACGTCAACATGGACGACGAGGCGATCCGCGGCCTGACGGTGATCAAGGACGGCGAGATCACCTGGCCACCGCCAGCACCCAAGATGCCGGCGGCACCGCCGGCCGCCGCACCGGCCAAGCCGGCCGTGCCGGCCGCCAAGGGACACGGTCACGGCGCGGCAGGGCAACCGGCTTCTGCGGGCAGCACGGCGATCGTCTTCGCCGTCGCCGCGGCGCTGTTCTGGTTCATCGGCGCGTACGCGCCGGCGGCCTTCCTCGGCCATTTCACGGTCTTCATCCTGGCCTGCTTCGTCGGCTACATGGTCATCTGGAACGTCACACCGGCACTGCACACGCCGCTGATGAGCGTGACCAACGCGATCTCGAGCATCATCGCGATCGGAGCGCTGGTGCAGATCGCTCCGCCGGTCGTGGAGGGCACCCAGCGCCCCGAGGGATGGATCATCGGCCTCGCCGTGGTCAGCGTCGCGCTGGTGGCGATCAACATGTTCGGCGGCTTCGCTGTCACCCAGCGCATGCTGCAGATGTTTCGCAAGTAGAGGAGCCACGACATGTCCATAACCCTGGCCACCGTCTCGTATCTCGGGGCGATCATCCTTTTTATCCTCAGCCTCGGCGGGCTGTCCAACCCTGAAACGTCGCGCCGCGGCAATCTCTACGGGATCATCGGCATGACCATTGCCGTGTTGGCGACGGTCTTTGGCCCGCAGGTCACCGCCGCCGGCTACGGCTGGATCGTCGGTTCCCTGGCAGTCGGCGCGGCGATCGGGCTCTACGCGGCGCGGACGGTCAAGATGACGCAGATGCCCGAACTCGTCGCGCTGATGCACAGCCTCGTGGGTCTCGCCGCCGTGCTCGTCGGCTTCGCCAACTACATCGACCCCGCGGCGGCCGGCCAGTTCTCCGGCGCCGAAAAGACGATCCACGAGGTCGAGATCTACATCGGCATCCTGATCGGCGCGGTGACCTTCTCCGGATCGATCATCGCCTTCGGCAAGCTCTCCGGAAAGATCACCGGCAAACCGGTCTTGCTGCCCGCACGCCACTGGATCAACCTCGTCGGCCTGCTGGTCGTGATCTGGTTCGGCGGCGTGTTCATCAACACCCATTCGGTCTCCGAAGGGATGACCCCGCTGATCGTGATGACGGCCATCGCGCTGCTCTTCGGCATCCACATGGTGATGGCCATCGGCGGCGCCGACATGCCGGTGGTTGTGTCGATGCTCAACAGCTACTCGGGCTGGGCCGCGGCGGCGACCGGGTTCATGCTCAGCAACGACCTGCTGATTGTCACCGGGGCGCTGGTCGGCTCGTCCGGCGCGATCCTCTCGTACATCATGTGCAAGGCGATGAACCGGCACTTCGTTGCGGTCATTGCAGGCGGTTTCGGCACCGAGGGCGGCGCGCCGGCCGCGCCGGGCGGCGCACAGCCGGCCGGCGAGGTGGTCCCCATCGGCGCTCCGGAAACGGCCGATCTGCTGGGTGAGGCCAAGAACGTCATCATCGTTCCGGGCTACGGCATGGCGGTTGCGCAGGCGC
>CAZKSD010000057.1:0-12389 GCA_964555315.1 uncultured Dechloromonas sp. | reverse complement strand
CGTCGCGCCAGTATCCGTGGATACGCTTCGACTACGACGACAAGGACAAGCTGCACCGGCAGGCGGTCGAGGTCGAGAAGGTCTCCTTCGCCTATGAGGGAGCGCCGCGCAAGATCTTCAGCAATCTCGGCTTCACGATCAACGGCGGCGAAAGGGTCGCCATCATCGGCGAGAACGGGGTCGGCAAGACGACCCTGCTGCGGCTGCTGATGGGCGAGCTGCAACCGCGGTTCGGCACGATCAAGTGGGCGGAGAAGGCCAGGCCCGGTTACTACTCGCAGGATCACTCGGCGCTGTTCAGCTCCGAAACGAGCCTGACCGAGTGGATTTCCGGCTACGTCCGCGCCGGCGGCTACGAAGGCGGCGACGTCGAGACGCTGATCCGCGGCACGCTGGGGCGCTTGTTGTTCTCGGGCGACGAGGTCAAGAAGCCGGTCAATGTGATTTCCGGCGGCGAGCAGGGGCGCATGCTGTTCGGCAAGCTGATGCTGCTCCATTCGAACGTGCTGATCATGGACGAGCCGACCAACCACCTCGACATGGAATCGATCGAATCGCTGAATACCGGACTCGAGAAATTCCCCGGGACGCTGGTCTTCGTTTCGCACGACCGGGAATTCGTGTCCTCGCTGGCGACCCGCGTCTTCGAGGTCAAGGGCGACGGCTCGCTCATCGACTATCTCGGCGGCTATGAAGACTACCTGGCGAGTCAGGGCGTGAACTGACTACTGCGCAATGCCGCCGGCGGCGAGGGCCCGGATCAGCCGCACGCAATCGACGTCCGACTGGTGGTAGGCCGACTTGACGTATTCGATGTAGGCGCGGTCTTCGGAATCCGGCCGGCTGGCCAGTGTCGTCTGGTAGGCGAAGCGCAGGAAGAGGAAAGCCGGTTCCGGCTCCTCGATCGTGATGGTCAGGCTGCCGCCGGGGTGGGCCGGCGATGGGTCGATTTCGAAGCGAACCCAGTGCGCCTCGGCCAGCGTGACGCGGTCCTGAATCACCGCCGGGCCGAAATCGAGCTGGCGCAGCAGCGCGCCGGCATGGCGTTCGATGATGACGCACGATTCCAGTCCGGGCAGGAAGGGAAGCGGGTCTTCGACACGGTGGAGCAGACCCTGCCAGACCTGTTGACGGCTGAGCGGCGGGATCAGGGGGTTCTGCGGATCGTTGATCTGGATCAGGTGCTCGAATTTCATGCGGCAATGTTAACATCGGCGCCATGCAACTAGAACGAATCCTCCAGAAGCAGGGATTCGGCACCCGCAAGGAATGCCGCGCGCTGTGCCGGGGCGGGCGGGTCGCGGTCAATGGCCAGCCCTGCGACGAGCCCTTAGCCGACATCGATTGCGCCGGGCTGGTGCTTGGCGTCGACGGTGTCGATTGGCCCTACGCCGAGTTCGCGACCCTGATGCTCCACAAGCCGGCCGGCTACGAGTGCTCGCGCAATCCGCAGTACCACCCGTCGGTGCTCAAGCTGCTGCCGGCGCCGCTGCGCGCGCGCGGGGTGCAGCCCATCGGCCGCCTCGACGAGGACACCACCGGCCTGCTGCTGCTGACCGACGACGGCCAGCTCAACCACCGCCTGTCATCGGGCAAGCGCAAGGTGCCCAAGGTGTACCTCGCGACGACGAAGCACCCGGTCGACGCCGAGCAGATCGCCCGCCTGCTCGCCGGCGTCGTCCTCAACGGCGACCCGGCGCCGGTTGCCGCCGCCGCCGCCGAAATCGCCGGCGAGCGCTTGCTGCGCCTGACCGTGACCGAGGGCAAGTACCACCAGGTCAAGCGCATGGTCGCCGCCGTCGGCAACCGCGTCGTGGCCCTGCACCGCGAGGCGGTGGGCGGGCTTGCGCTGCCCGCCGACCTGGCGCCCGGCGCCTGGCGCTGGCTGGCTGCGGTCGACCTCGAAAAACTGGGGAATTCCGCATGACCCTGACCGAAATGCGCTACATCGTCGCGCTCGCCCGCGAGCGCCACTTCGGCCGCGCCGCCGAGGCCTGCCACGTCAGCCAGCCGACGCTGTCGGTGGCGCTCAAGAAGGTCGAGGGCCAGTTGAGCGCCGCGCTGTTCGAGCGCACCGCCAGCGACGTCCGCATCACCGCGCTCGGCGAGCGCATCGTCGCCCAGGCGCGGCGCGTGCTGGAGGAGGCCGTGCGCCTCGAGGAGATCGCCGAGGCGACCGGCGACCCGATGAGCGGCCAACTGCGCGTCGGCATCATCTACACCATCGCCCCCTACCTGCTGCCGCAGCTGATCCCGGCGCTGCACCGGCACGCGCCGAAGATGCCGCTGTTCCTCAAGGAGGACTTCACCGGCAACCTCGTCCCCGCGCTCAAGGCCGGCGAGCTCGACGTCATCGTCATCGCGCTGCCGTTCGCCGAGCCGGGGCTGGTCGCCCAGCCGGTCTACGGCGAGCCGTTCCGCGTCGTCGTCCCCGCCAGCCACCCGTGGGTGGGCCGCCCGGACATCGCCGCCGACGAGCTGGACGGCGAGAACCTGCTGCTGCTCGGGCAGGGCAACTGCTTCCGCGACCAGGTGCTCGAATCGTGTCCGCGCCTGACCGGCGATGACGCGCTCGACCACGCCATCGAGGGTGGCTCGCTGGAAACGATCCGCTACATGGTCGCCAGCGGCGCCGGCGTCGCGGTGATGCCGAGCAGCGCCGCCGACCCCCTGGTCGACAAGGAGCCGCTGGTCCGTGTCCTGCCCTTTGCCGGCGACCCGCCCCGGCGCACCGTCGGCCTCGTCTGGCGCGTCACCTTCCCGCGCCCGCAAGCCATCGACGCCGTGCGCGCCGCGGTGCTGTCGTGCCAGTTACCAGGGGCGACGCCGGTGCGCTGAGTTTCACGTGGAACAGTGGGTTCGTGAGGTTGGTTCCGGCCAACCGCTGCCCAACAACTCTTCCGCAAAGCTGCTATCTGGATGGCCGCTGCGCCCCGAAACCTGCCCAACGGTCAACTCACACAACTCGGCCGAAGAAGAAATTCAGTCAGCCGACCAAATTGGTCAGAAATACGCCGGTCAACTGCCGCTCATTCCACCGATTGCATGGTGTCTAGGAAGAACGGTGCGACTCAGTCATCACTTTGTTCAATTGTTGAGTAGTTTCTTCCAGCTCCTTTATTTTCCTCTTGAGTTCGCGAGTCAATGAGGCGATTTCTTGATCTTTCGACTCGATCGTCTTCTCGGTCGAGTCCTGGAATTCGACCTGGATCTGGCAAACCTCCCTCGCCTCCTTCAAGAGGTCCTCGTAATCCTGTTCGCGCTGGTTCAGCTCAGCTTCAAGTCGCCTGACCTCCCCTTCGAGAAATGCCTCTCGGTTTCCCGAGAACTCATGGAAGTTAAATGCACTTGGCATTTTTGGGCTCCTATCGGTTATTGCAGCGAAGAGCAGAAGTAGCAGGACACTTGACGGCTCGACTGCCACTGCTCGTCCGGGTAGATTGCCGACAAATGGTTGCTCTCATAAACGGTCACGGGCACATGCCGTTGCCGTTCGGTGAACTGGTTCAAGAGCGCATCGACCGCCATCGCCCCGACGATAGCGTTCAGCGTCTTCACGGCCGGTTCCTTGACCTCCTGCCCCGTCACGTAGCCTTTCCTCACGAGTTCCGCGCCGATCGTATCTGCCCGGTGTTCATAGGCGGCCACGAGGGTCGGATTGATTCGACCAAGGCAGTTCAGGCAAAGTCCGTCACCGGAACGGGCGATGATCACCTCGCCGCTCCAGTCTGCAATTTGCCCGTCTTTAACGTTGATGTTGACCCCTGCGGACAGCAATGGCACCCCCAGTTGCAGCGCGATTATCTGCGCGTGATAGCGGCTGAAGTGATTGTCGGTGGCGACCACGATCCAGTCGCTGCGCATCAGAGCGGCAAGCGTGGAATCGTCCTCGATGCCGACCGCGTGTGCCTCTACCACCGCATCCGGATTGATCTTCCGGAGGTGCTCCCCAACCACTTCGACCTTCAGGCGGGAATCGAGTGCATCGCTGTGGTATGCGCCGACAATGCGGTTGAGATTGGTAATCTCGACGACGTCCGGATCGATCAACTGCACTGACTGGAAGCCCATGTGGATGAGGTTCTCGGCAACCACCGAGCCCAGCCCGCCAACCCCCACGATGGCGATCGTCTGGTCCGAGACGATGGAGCGCATCGCGTCAAGTCCAAGCGCCAGGGTGGTTCGCGCCAGGAAGCCCGTGCCCAGGTCGCTGGGGGTCACGTCGGTCGTGTCATCATGCCTTGAGTCGGCACACGGCCACGCCTCGGCGATGATCTGCGTCTTGACGCGAGCGGTACTGGCGACCGGCTGTCCGTCTTCCATGCTCCAGACACGCGCCGAATAGTCGGACTGCGAAAGCACGACGCTGGCGTACCCGATGTCATCCAACGTCTCATCAAGCCAACTCATGAAGTCGCGCTCGTCCCGGTCGTCGATGCCGGAGAAGGCTGCGCCGTTGGGGCAGAAGGGATGGGTGTGGACGTCGATCAGCGTATCGACGTCACCCTGTTGCTGCATCCTGACCAGCTGCCGATAGACGAATTCACGCTTCAGACGGAGGGACGCCAAGCTCTGCCCGTCATAGTCATCCCGGGTGGGATGAACCACCTCGACAACCTTGATCACGCAATGATCGTCAACGACCGTGCGCTTTCCGAGGAGCAGCGCGAAGCTCTCCCGCTCGAGGTCGGCGAGCAGGCGATGGCGCAACTCCGGGAACATCCCCTGCGGGAAGCGGATCACGGGAAGGGCGGATTTCTTCATGTTCATCCCCGGTTACCCAACGCTTCGCGGATCAGGTGGAAGTAGGTGAAGAGGTTGTCGCCGCCGTGGCGCCAGTTCCGTGCGGGGCGCCAAGCGCCCGCATTGATGTAGACGCAGTACCACTTCCAACCTTCACGAATCGGGGCATCCGAAGCGCCGTGTGCTGCGAAGCTGAAGAAGTGCCCGTCATGCGCCATTGGCAAGTCGTCCGGCAGGTAAAACCCGACCGGCGGGCGCATCGGGAAATCCTTCGGGAAGTCGATCAGCAGCGCGGTCGACCGGGCGATGCCCTGCCAGGCGGGCGGCAGGGGATAGTCGGGCACGACCATCCAGTTGGCACCTTCTTCGTCGAAATCGACCCCCTGCCGGAATAAATGGGTCGCGACGTCGTGGACCTGCTCGGTGATAATCTGCCAAGAGTCGCTGGAGCGCGTCGAGCCATACCCCTTGGAGCGGTCCGGCATCGAGGTCAGCTTGGCGCCGCGGCCGCGCTTGTCGACCAGTTCCGATGCGCTGTAGCGCTTGTTCGGGTCGATCTGCGACACGCGTCCGCCGCTCTCGATGATGGGGCGGCGGCCGTAGCCGGCGCGTGCGTGGGCGATGAGGTCGCTGCCGCGGATTCCGTTGTTGCCGATGCTGTTGGGGTCGATGCGGCGGCCGTTGATGATTGCCATGGTGGTTCTCCTTATCTGGCGATGGTTTAGGGATGGGTATTAGTGGCGGGGGGCGGACGGACGGGGATAGCCGGTTGCGCCGACTTCGGGCCGGGCCGGTGGCTCCGGCTTGTCACGCAGCATGTCCGGTTCCGAATCCTCCGGAAGCTCGGGGTCGGCGATATCGCCGTTGGCGGCCCAGGGGTCGCACTCAGTATCGTCGTCCTCGATGCCTTGGTCCCCTTCGAGATACTGGCGAAGGTCGATGAAGCCGCTGGCCTTCAGGATCAGTTCCCTGGCCGCGTTACACTCCGGAATTGCGGCCACTTCGACACGGATGCCGCGCCGGCGCAATTCCAGGATGACCGGGACGAAGTCCTTGTCGCCCGAGACGAGGACGATGATGTCCGGCCGCACGACCTCGGCCGTGCGCATCATCTCGAGCGTGATCTCGATATCGAGGTCACATTTGTAGCTGTCGCCGGCAAATGCGCCGAGTTTGGTGTGGGCCAGCCAGCCGTCCTCCCAGAGCGCGTTGATCTGGCCGTCGCGGCCGTGCGGATTGCGCGGATCGAGCGGCACGAACGCATGCTGTTCGACCACGAAGCGCCCTTCGCCGAGGTAGGTGCCGATATGACCATAGTCGGGAGCAACGCCCAACTTCATGAGCGCTGCGTTGGTGTTGGCGTAGTCGAGGAAGATGACGACTTTTTCCATGATCATTCCTTTCAGGATCTTGTTTGGATTGCTTGCTGTAAGGGGCGGTGCCTACTGCTTGCTGACGAACCAGCCGATGAACAGGGCCAGGCCGATGAAACCCAGCACGTGGTAGGGGAAGGCGATCAGCAGGCCGATGCCCACCAATACCCAGAGCCAGCTCATGTTGGCCGGCTGATCAGCAGATCTGCCGTGTGCAGTGCTGTCGTTTTGCGCAGACCAGGCAAGGCCTGCCGCGCCCGCGTTCGCGGAAGCCTTGTTGCCGGCGCTGCGGTACCGACTGGAGTGCGGGATGTTTGCCATGGTGTTCTCCTTGTCTAGTGGTGTCGATTTTTCGGCTATGCCGCTTGGCGAAACTTGGCGAGATAGCCGCTGCCATGAATAAGGCGGTGCAGATCGCGCTCGAGGTTGCGCAGACCCCGCCAGTCGGATCCGGAGATGGGGGCGATCACAAAGTCCCCACAGGCTGGATTCGAGATCTTTAGGTGGCGCTTCGTGTGCGAAACAACCAGCGTCGGGAAGCGCTTGAGCAACTGGCGTTGGTCTTTGTCGGGGATCTTGGTGGTCATCACGGGCCTCAGTGGGTTGGTTATCGATGACCAGACTATAGCCACGCGAAATCTTCCTGTCAACGTGAATTTCCACGCAAATTTCTCATTAGATATTGTCGGTGCTAATCGTGAATAGTTGTGACGTTTCGCGCGACAATTGCTTGTGTGCTACAATTGCGGCATTTCATGTACGACTGAAGGAGTTCCCGGAATGAGTTGGGACCAAAAACTTGAGCGCCTGAAGGAGAAGCTTGGAGTTACCGCGGAAGCCTTGGCCGCAACGCTTGGGATCACTACGCGGACTTTGGCAGACTTCATGAAGCCGGTTGCCGACGGCGGTCGGGAGCCTACCGGGCCAGTGCAGCGGCTTATCGACTTGCTATTGGGCGAAATGGATTCGCAGGATTTGGCTAGGAGGCCAATGCTGAATCTTGTGATCATTCATAGCGACTTCCAGGTTGCTGGCAACCATGACGACCCCGTAGATGCCATCCTCAATATGCACAGGGAGGGCGGGCGCAACAACGAATTCCACTACGTCACGATCGAGCCCGAGAAAAATATCAAATGGATAGCCGAAGGTCTGACCAGGAGGAAGATTCAGCCTCACTTCTTTGCTTGCGACGCACGCTGGAACACTCGGGATGCCAGCGATTGCTATTTCACTGCTACTGCAATGTGGCTCGCTGCTCAGGCAACGAGGCGCGACTTGGCGCACATTACCCTCGCAGCAGACGTGGGCAGGTTCTGGCCTCTTGCGCGAGAACTAAGGGAGTTGGCTGAAGTTGAAGTAACAATGGTGTTAGACAAGGACTCGACAGATGCAGAGTTTGTATCGCATCTGGGTGAGCTTGGTTTGCGGGTTGCTGATCCCGCAGGGCGAAGGATCGGGCGTATCGACTCGTTGAAGCAGGATGTGGCTACGGGGAAGATTACATATGGATTCATTGACCCCAACCGCGATGATTTGGACCAAAGGTCGTCATCTGAAGGTTCGAGGAAGTTGTTCTTTTCTTGGAACCATATGCTTAAGAGCAAGGATGGTCGTTCATTTGAGGACGATATCAGCCAACTAGCCGAGGGCGATACCGTAAGTTACCGTATGGGCATGAACTACCAGGGCCCCTGCGCGATTGACGTAGCTTTGGTTAATCGGGCGCATTCCTTCCAGCCGCCAGAATCCCAAATCTTGAGTGACAAGGCTGCGCGCCCGGTGAAATCAGATGCTGCCCAACTAGAAGAGATCATCATTAATGCCGTGGCAGTTTGTGCTGACAAGAACGGGTGGGCCTTAGCTTCAGATGTGGGCAACCGAGCGACTGTTCTTCACCCGAATTTCAAAGAACTCTTCAAGACACAGCCTGCGCCTCAGCGTAAAATTCTCGATTTTGCTGAGGCAAGGCCTGCTGTTTTCGAAGTATCGAGAGATGGTCAGGCTCTGGGGTATGCAGCGGCATGCATACGATTGAAGTCCGAGGTGCGCTCAACCTAGACACCCGACGGCAGCTAATCGGACTGAAGCAGGCGCATTGAGGAATGCTTTGCAACGGCTCATTTGGCCGAAATATTGTTGGCCAAACTGCGTGCTGTGCGTCTGCTCCAGTCACTTACCTCCCGTTGGAGCCTTAAATTGACGAAGGTCTGGGTTGGGTCGGAAGCACGCGATCTAAGCAATCAAAAAGAAATCGCCCCCGAAAAACCGGGGGCGATTTCATTTCAGCGGGTCTGAACGATCATTCAGCCGCTTCGGCCTTCTTCTTTGCCGCCGGCTTCCTGGCCGGCGCCTTTTTCTCGAACTCGAAGCCGACCTTGCCGTCCTGGACGACCAGGAAGGCGGAGAACTTGCGCTTGGTGCGGTTGGAGACGAAGCCCTTGAGCAGGTCGGTGCGGCCGGCGGCGAGGAGCTTCTGCATCTGCGCCGCTTCGACCGGCTGTTGCAGGATGACCTTGCCCGAGCGGAAGTCGCAGCTCCTGGCGACACCCACGGCCTTTTCGCAGGTGTAGGTGTTGCCGTTGTCGAAGACGCCACCGCCGCACTTGGGGCACTTGCCGAGGGCTTCCTGGCCGGAGAAGTCGACGGCTTCGGCTTCGTCGTCCTCGGCGGCGCGGTCCTGGCCGAAGTCGAACTCGGGCTGGAGGTCGTCGTTGAGGCGGATGCTGGCGGCGAAGGCGCGGCCCATCTTGTTGCGGAAGCCGGTGAGCGGACCGACGCGCTTGTCGGTGAGCAGGGCCTCGATCTCGGCCGGTTCGTACTGGCGGCCGGCGACGATCTTCCACAGCGCATAGTCGCAGTCGCTGCACTGGAATTTCTTGTAGGTCTCGCGGATCAGGCCGCCGCACTTGGGGCAGGGGGCCTTGAGCAGGCCGAAGTCGCCGGGGATGGTGTCGCTGTCGTAGGTCTTGGCGCGTTCGACGATGTGGCGGGTCATCTCGGCAATCTCGCGCATGAATTCCTCGCGCGTGAATTCGCCTTTCTCGATGCGCCCGAGCTTCCATTCCCAGTCGCCGGTCAGTTCCGGCTGCGTGAGTTCGGTGACGCCGAGGCCGTTGAGCAGCGTCATCAGGTTGAAGGCCTTGGCGGTCGGGATCAACTCGCGGCCCTCGCGGTGCATGTACTGCTCGCCGATCAGGTTCTCGATGATCTGGGCGCGCGTCGCCGGCGTGCCGAGGCCGCGGCCGGCCATCGCCGCCTTGAGTTCCTCGTCGTCGACCATCTTGCCGGCGCCTTCCATGGCCGAGAGCAGCGTCGCTTCGGAGTAGCGCGGCGGCGGCTTGGTCTCGTTGGCCTTGACGGCGACTTCTTCGGTTTTGACCTTTTCGTCCTTGTCGACCGCGACCAGGTTGGCTTCGTCGCCCTGGCTTTCCTTGCCGTGCACCGCGAGCCAGCCCGGATTGACCAGGACCTTGCCCTCGGTTTTGAAGGGCTGGCCCTCGACGCGGGTGATGCGGGTGGTGACGAGGTATTCGGCGGCCGGGAAGAAGACGGAAAGGAAGCGGCGGACGACGAAGTCGTAGAGCTTCTGCTCAGCCTCGTTGAGGTGCCTGGGCGCCTGCGTGGTGGGGATGATGGCGAAGTGATCGCTCACCTTCGCGTTGTTGAAGATACGCTTGTTCGGGTGCGCCCAGTTGCGGGCGATGATCTGGTGCGCGAAGGGGGCGTAGCGGGCGAGGAGGACTTCGTCGTGGCCCTTGCCGGCGCCTTCGCCGGTGAGCATGGCGAGCGTGGCCTTGACCGTGCCGATGTAGTCCTCGGGCAGGCAGCGCGAGTCGGTACGCGGGTAGGTGAGGACCTTGTGCTTCTCGTAGAGCGCCTGGGCGAGGCCGAGCGTGGTCTTGGCCGAGAAACCGAAACGGGCGTTGGCTTCGCGCTGTAGGCTGGTGAGGTCGAAGAGCAGCGGTGACAGGCGCGTCTCGGGTTTGGATTCCTCGCTGACGATGCCCGGCTTGCCGAGGGTGGCGGCGCGGATTACTTCGGCGCGCGTCTCCTCCCAGAGGCGGTCGGCGCGCGCGTGCTCGTCGTCGGACTTGCCCTTGAGGCCCTCGTCGAACCACTTGCCGGCGTATTCGCCGGCGCGGGCGGCGAAGGTGGCCTCGACCTCCCAGTAGGGGCGGGCCTGGAATTCGCGGATCTTCCTTTCGCGCTCGACGACGATGGCCAGCGTCGGCGTCTGCACGCGGCCGACGGTGGTCAGGTGGAAGCCGCCGGTCTTGGAGTTGAAGGCAGTCATCGCCCGCGTGCCGTTGATGCCGACCAGCCAGTCGGATTCGGAGCGGCAGACGGCGGCGTCACCGAGGCCGCGCATTTCGTGGCCGCCGCGCAGGCGGGCGAAGCCGTCGCGGATGGCGCCCTGGGTCATCGACTGCAGCCACAGGCGCTGCACCGGCTTGCCGGATTTCGCGGCCTGCGCGATGTAGTTGAAGATCAGTTCGCCCTCGCGGCCCGCGTCGCAGGCGTTGATCAGGCCGTCGACGTCCTTGCGCTTGATCAGGCGGTTGAGCAGCCTGAGGCGGGGCCCGGTCTTCTCGATCGGGTTCAGCGCGAAGTGCGGCGGGATCACCGGCAGGTGGGCGAACGACCACTTGCCGCGCTTGACCTCGAATTCCTCCGGGCAGGCGAGTTCGAGCAGGTGGCCGATGGCCGAGGAGAGCACGTGCGAATCGCTCTCGAAATAGTCGTCGTGCTTGGTGAAGCCCCCCAGCGCCTTGGCGATGTCGGCGGCGACGGAGGGTTTCTCGGCGATGATCAGCTTTTTTGTCATTGGCTCGGCCTGTTGGATGCCGGCGGATGATAAGTGCCTAGTGCGCGACTTGGCAAGACGTCTCCGTCCATGGCGGTCAGGCGAGGCGCTGGTAGCGGTTGCCGGGGAGGGTGGCGATCAGGCCGTCGAGTTCCAGCGCCAGGAGTTCGCCAAGCAGCAGGTCGGCGCTGATTCCGGTACGGTCGACCAGGTCGTCGAGAGCGCAGGGGCCATAGCCGAGCGCCGTCAGGATGTCACTGCTGGCGGCCGCGTCCATGATCTCGGGGACCTCGGGGACCTCGGGAGACTCGGGATGGCTGCCGAGTTCCTCCAGAATATCCTGGGCCGTTTCAACCAGTTTGGCCCCCTGCTTGATCAGCCGGTGACAACCGCGGGCGACGGGCGAATGGATTGATCCGGGGATCGCGAAGACTTCTCGTCCCTGTTCGGCCGCGAGACGGGCGGTAATCAGCGAGCCGCTCTCCAGCGCGGCCTCGACAACCAGCACGCCCTGAACCAGCCCCGAAATGATGCGGTTGCGACGCGGGAAGTTGGCGGCGATGGCGGCCGTGCCGAGCGGGAATTCGGAGACGATGGTCCCGTGCTCCGCGATGGCCATTGCGAGTTCCTTGTTGCGCGCCGGGTAGACGCGGTCAGCGCCGGTGCCGATGACGGCAATCGTGGCACCTTCGGCGGCGAGGGCGCCACGATGGGCGGCGGCGTCGATGCCGAGGGCAAGGCCGCTGACAATCCCCAGACCCCTGGCGGCAAGCGCTCTGGCAAAGGTTTCGGCCGTCTGCAGGCCCTGGGGCGTGGCGTTGCGGCTGCCGACGATCGCCAGCCCACGGTTCCGCAGCAGGCCGGGATTGCCGCGAACATAGAGGACGCTCGGTGGATCGGGAATTTCGAGCAAGGACCGGGGATAGTCCGCGTCAGCCAGAGTCAGGATGCGCTGGCCGGGCTGGGAGGCCCAGGCGAGGCTGCGGTCGACGGCTTCGGAGGGGTCAGAATCGAAGAGCAGGTCGGCACGGTCGCCGATGACGCTGCGTGCCGCCAGGCGCCCGGCGGCGAAGACGGCCTCGGGTAAACCGAAAGCGGCGAGAAGCTTGCGCTGCGTCTCGCCGCCGATGCCGGGTATCAGGGTCAGCCGCAACCAGGCGGCCAACCCCTCCGTGTCGATCACGGGTTCCGTGCAAAATCGCCTATGGTCACGGGCTTGGACGACTCGAGGACGAGCGCGTAGGAAACCCCGTTGAAGACGCGGAAGACGAATACCAGCGCGTACCGCTCTTCCGGAATCGGCTGATCGACCCGTTGCATCGTGTCCTGGTCGATCGCCTGGGAAATGCGATTGCGGAACAGGGCAAGGACATGGCCGATTTCAAGCCCGTCATTCTTGCCGCGGTTGAGCGTGACGATCGAGGCCTTGCCGCCTTCGTTGACCCCGCCATAGATCGTCATGACCC
>CAZKSD010000056.1:0-12466 GCA_964555315.1 uncultured Dechloromonas sp. | reverse complement strand
CGCCAGTTCGACGTGATCCTGGCCAACCCGCCGTATTCGATCAAGCAATGGGATCGCGATGCCTGGGGGCAAGACAAATAGGGACGCAACTTCCTCGGCACGCCGCCGCAAGGCCGGGCTGACTACGCCTTTCAGCAGCACATCCTCGCCAGCCTCAGTGACCAGGGCCGCCGTGCCATCCTTTGGCCGCACGGTGTGCTGTTCCGTAATGACGAACGGCCATGCGTGCCAAGATGGTCGAACAGGACTGGGTCGAGGCGGTGATTCGGCCTTGGCCCGAACCTGGTCTACAACTCACCGATGGGGTCCTGCGTCGTTGTCTGCAACCGACACAAGCCGGCAGCGCGCAAGGGCAAGGTGCTGTTCATCGATGCCTTGATTGAGGTGACGCGGGAACGGGCGCAGAGCTTCCTCAAGCCTGAGCATCAGAAACGCATCCTGCAAAATTTCCGGACCTACGCCACCGAGGATGGGTTCTCGGCCGTGGCGACACGCCAGCAGATTGCCGCCAACGGCGCGGACCTGTCGATTCCGCTCTACGTGAAGAAACTCCCCTCTCCCTCCGGGAGAGGGGCTGGGGGTGAGGGCGATCCCGTCAGCCTGCGCTCGGCCTGGGAGCAATGGCAAATCGATGGCCGCGCCTTCTGGCAGCAGATGGATGCCCTGGTGGGAACGTTCGATGGCCTGCCTACTGGCGAAGCTTGTGATGAACATGCATAATTACATCATTCTGTACATCTGGAGATTGCAATGAGACAAGCCACTTTCACCGAAGTGCGTAACCACGCCAAGACCTATTTCGACATCGTCGAATCGGGCGAGTCCGTGCGCGTACTGCGCAACGGCAAACCCATTGCCGACATCGTGCCGGTTGCCGCCGATCTTCCTTCATGGAAACGCCGCAAGGCCCAACCTCTGGTGCTCGATGGCGTGTCGGTCAGCCGCATGATCCTCGAAGAGCGCGACGCCGGCTTGTAAGGGTGGCTTGAATGCGTGTTTTCTTCGACAGCTCGGCCTTCGTCAAGCGTTACGTCAGTGAAGCCGGCACCGAGGTCGTGCTGGCCTGGTGCGATCGCGCCAGCGAAATTGGCCTCTCCGGCATCGCCTTGCCAGAGATCGTCTCGGCCTTTTGCCGTCTGCGCCGGGAAGACAAAATCGACGATACCCAGTATCGGCAGCTCAAGTCGTTGCTGCTGGCCGACATCGAGGATGCGGCGATTTGCGACCTCACGCCCGAAGTTCTGGCCCAGTCGATTGCCAGCCTGGAAACCAATGTCCTGCGCGGCATGGATGCCATCCACATCGGCAGCGCCGTCGCGCTCAAGGCGGATGTCTTCATTTCTGCGGATCAGCGGCAATGCGATGCCGCCAATCGGGCGGGCCTGCGTGTCGAAAAGCTGTGAGGCTCGGCGTGGCTGAGAAGAAGTTAAAACCCGGCTGGAAGGTTTGGCGCTTCGATCAGATCGCCACCAACGTCAATGGGCGCATCGACAATCCATCCGAATCCGGCGTGGAGTATTACGTTGGGCTGGAACACCTCGATCCCGATTCGCGGGCAGCCCGGATGATGTAGAAGCCACCAAGCTGGTGTTCGAGAAGGGCGACATCATTTTTGGTCGCCGCCGGGCCTACCAGCGCAAGCTGGGTGTGGCCGAGTTCGACGGTATTTGCTCGGCCCACGCGATGGTGCTGCGTTCCAAGCCCGAAGTCGTTTTGCCGGAGTTCCTGCCCTTCGTCATGCAGAGTGATCTATTCATGAATCGAGCGGTTGAGATTTCGGTGGGATCGCTGTCGCCGACGATCAATTGGAAGACGATGGCGATACAAGAATTTGTTCTGCCGCCGTTACCCGAGGCGATGCAGAAATGCCTGGCCTTCTTCGCCGGCGTCGACCGCACCGTCGAGGGATACGAGGGGTTGATCGCAGCCCAGCAAAGTCTGCCCAACAACGAGGTGCGGGACAACTTCGCCGGCGCGTTCAGCCTACTCAACAAGCTGTGGGAGGCTATTTCGCCCGACCCGATCCTCGGCCAGTATGAGAGGGACTAAAAGTGGCTGTGGCAGGTGTACCTGTCGGTGCAACCCTCCAGTGGCCATGGCAAGCTGATCTGGCATTCCCTCGGTGCGAAGACCATCGAGCTGATCCACCAGAACGTGCATGTCGACGCCGTGCGCGACGATCTCGATACCTTGGTGCTGGATGCCGATCTGCTGGAGGCCGTGCTGTCGAATCCCGACCCGAAGAAGAACAAGGAAATCGAGATCAAGGTCGCGCGGCGGTTGCGCAAGCATCTCGGCAATCCGATATTCAAGGCTCTTGCTGAACGTTTGGATGCCTTGCGGGATCGTTTCGAGTCCGGCGTTCTCAACAGCGTCGCGTTCCTCAAGCAACTGCTGCAACTGGCCAAGGAAGTGCTCCAGGCCGAGCGGGAAGTACCGCCCGAGGAAGACGAGGACCGCGGCAAGGCAGCGCTGACCGAGCTGTTCAACGAGGTCAAGACCGTCGAGACGCCGATCATGGTCGAGCGGGTGGTGGCGGACATCGACGAGATCGTGCGCCTGGTGCGCTTCCCAGGCTGGCAGGACATCCTGGCTGGCGCGCGCGAGATCAAGAAGGCGCTGCGGAAATCACTCTTCAAATACAAGCTGCATGCCGACGAAGAGCTGTTCGAGAAGGCGTACAGCTATATCAAGCAATTACTGAAGGGTGGTGCTGTGGCATTGGGTAAAGGGGATGACGGTGACCGACAGATCCCTGACCAGGACGCGGTCGTAGGTCGGTGTGCATAGGGTGACGCTGGCGAGGGTGATGTCGGCGCCATCCGCGGAAGCGATGGTGCCCTTCCCTTGCGCCCGGCTGCCGGACTCGCCGGGCAATACCTTGGCGAAGGTGTCGAGGCGACGATGGCGCCGGGAATGACGAGGGTCTCCGGTCATGCAGAAAGGACATCTGGAAGGCATTGCCGCGCGCATGTAATCTTTTACTCCGGGCCTCACCGCGGGTCAAGCCGGCATCCAGATCCCAGCCCGGGAAGCAAAGGCACAGCGCCGGGCGTTGCCCTCGCACAGTCGAAAGCGGGCGCCCTGATGGAAACTAGTCGCCCAACTCGCCGAGCCTGATCGGCTGGGTGCGCGGGCCGAGGCTGCGCGGCAAGAGCAGCGACAGCAGGCCGGCGACCACAACGAAGGCCGTGGACGCCCAAAGACAGGCGATCAGGCCGTTGTTCGGTCCGCCGTGCGCGCCCCACTGATAGAGCGCGCCCGAGAGAAGGGTGCCGGCAAGACGGCCGGCGGCGTTCGCCATGTAGTAGAAGCCGACGTTCATCGCCACCTTGTCGCTGTCGGTGTAGGCCAGGATGAGGTAGGAATGCACCGCCGAATTCAGGGCGAAGACGACGCCGAAGACGATCAGGCCGGCGACCACGACGATGCTCGGGGCAATGCCGGCGCTCAGGCTGACGGCGATGCCGGCCGGCAAGGCGGCGAGGACGAAGGCGAGGAGCGTCGCAGTCCGGCCGTCGGGTTCATGTCTTCCCTCGACGCGGCTGCGCAGCAGGCCCGGCGTTGCCGCCTGGACGATTCCGTAGCCGATCACCCACACCGCCAGAAAGCCGCCGGACTGCCAGAAGGTCCAGCCGAGCACGCCCGACAGGAAGACCGGCAGACCGACGACGAACCAGACGTCGCGGGCGCCGAAGAGGAAGATGCGCGCGGCTGCGAGCTTGTTCACCGCGCCGTTGCGCGAGAACATCTGGCCGAACTTCGCCTTCTTGTTGGCCTCGCCGAGGCTGCCGCGCATCAGGAGCGCGGCGAGGATCAGCGTGCCGCCGACCAGCGCGACGAGCAGTTTGAGCGCGGTCTGGAAGTCGAGCACGGTCAACAGCAGGCCGCCGAGGAAGAAGCCGACTCCCTTGAGGGCGTTCTTCGACCCGGTCAGGATCGCCACCCAGCGATAGAGCGTCGCCGAGGCCTCTTCGGGAACGATCAGCCTGACCGCGCTCTTCGAACTCATCTTCGTCATGTCCTTGGCGATGCCGCTCAACGCCTGCGAAACCATGACCCAGGCGACGACCAGCCAGCCCGGCGGGGCGAAGGCGAGCATCGACAGCGCCACGACTTGCGTGCCGAGGCCGATGAAGAGCGTGGTCTTGAGCCCGAAGCGGGCGCCGATGTAGCCGCCGAAGAGATTGGTGACGATGCCGAAGACTTCGTAGAAGATGAACAGCGACGCCACCGCCAGCGGCGTGTAGCCGAGGTTGTAGAAGTAGAACAGGACCAGCATGCGGGTGGCCCCGTCGGTGACGGTATCGGACCAGTAGGCTGCGGTAACGAGGATGTAGTTGCGCAGGCCGGCCCGCGGGGAACGGTCGCCGCCTGCGGATGGCTCACTCATGACCTTCCTCCAGCGGAATGTCGCCGCCCTGCAGGCCATCGCCCGCCAGTTGCGGTCGACCACCAAAAAGACAGCATTTCGGGAAGCACGGCCTAGAGCGACACGGCGACCTTGCGCGCGAGTTCGACGTAACGGTTCACATAGCCCCACTCGTTGTCGTACCAGGCATAGATCTTGACCAGCGTGCCGTCGGTGACCAGGGTGTGGGCGGCGTCAACGATGGCCGAGCGCGGATCCCCGCTGTAGTCGATCGACACCAGCGGGCGCTCTTCGTAACCAAGGATTCCCTTGAGCGGCCCCGCCGCGGCGGCCTTGAGCAGGCCATTGACCTCGTCGACCGTCGTCGGACGCCGCATTTCGAAGACGCAATCGGTCAGCGAGGCATTGAGCAGCGGCACGCGCACCGCGTGGCCGTCGAGCTTGCCTTTCAGTTCCGGGAAGATCAGCGCGATTGCGGTCGCCGAACCGGTCGTCGTCGGCACCAGCGACAGGCTGGAAGCGCGCGCCCGGCGCAGATCCTTGTGCATCTGGTCGTGCACGCTCTGGGTGTTGGTCGAACTGTGGATGGTCGTGATCTGGCCGTGGGCGATGCCGATCGCCTCGTGGACCACCTTGACCACCGGCGCCAGGCAGTTGGTCGTGCACGACGCCGCGGTCACGATGTCATGCCGCGCCGGGTCGTAAAGGTGGTCGTTGACCCCCATGACGATGTTCAGCGTGTCGCCGCCCTTCACCGGCGCGGCGACGATCACCTTCTTCACTCCCGCCGCCAGGTAAGGCGACAGTTCCCCGACCGTCCTCCACTTGCCGCTGGCTTCGAGAACGATGTCCACCCCGGCATCACGCCACGTCGCTTCGCCTACGTCCCGCGAGGAACTGTAGCCGACCGCCTTCGCGTCGACCATCAGGCGCCCGCTGCCGGTCGTGATCTCGTGCCGCCAGCGGCCATGCACCGAGTCGAATTCGAGCAGATGCGCGGCGGACTCCACCGGTCCGGCCGGTTCGTTGATATGGACGAACTCGATATCCGGGCAGTTCCATCCGGCGCGCAGCGCCAGCCTGCCCATGCGACCGAAACCGTTGATGCCGACCCTGACCGTCATTTCTCGTTCCTCAGTTTGGAATATGGCGCTCGACTGATTCCCGGCGAGCCTGATCGATTGAACAGCGCCGGCAAATTGCCTTGCCAATGGTTTCATATTACTGGAATACTCGAAACACGTAAACTCTTCCAGCCGTCGCCGGCGGCGGAAGAACGCCGCCTTCCCCTGGCTCCGCGTTGCGCCGGCCGATCCTGGCCGGTTGCCCGGATCCCGGACACTTTGCCGGGGCACCAATATTTCGGTATCTTTGGAAACATGAACAACATCGATGCCGTCACTGCGCTGGGCGCGCTGGCGCAAGACAGCCGCCTCGCCATTGTCCGGCTGCTGATCCAGAACGCGCCCGCAGGGCTGACCGTGGGTCTGATCGGCGAGCAACTCGCTTTGCCGGCGCCGACGCTGTCGTTCCACCTGAAGACCCTGAGCCACGCCGGCCTCGTCACAACCACGCAGGAAGGCCGTTTCGTGCGCTGTCAGGCGGAGATGGGCAGGATCAACGCGCTGATCGGCTTTCTGACCGATGATTGTTGCGGCGGGCGTCCGGAAGTCTGCAAGCCGTCCGGGAAGTGCTGAGTGCTCGCCGGACGCGGCGCCGCGGCGAGACGATTCAGCTTCCGCCGTCGAGCACCGTGAAGGTGATCCCGGCATGCGCTTCCAGACGTTCGATCAGGCGGTCGCCGAAGAGGGTCGCCGGCGTCCAGAAACCGCCGGGTTTATCCGCCTCGGGCAGGTCACGGGCGAGGAATGCCGCGGCCTGCGCGAGCATTTTCGCCGTCGACCCGTAACCGGCGTCGCGGTCGCCGGTGACCTTGACCATGATGCCGCGGCCATCGTCGGCGCGGCCGAGGAAGCGCAGGTCGAAGAAGCCTTGCTGCTGCGCTTCCGGACTCGGCCCCGACCCCGGCGCCGGCAGCACGAAGCGCTCCAGGACCCGGCGCGCCGGGCCGATGGCGCCGGCGGCCATGAAGCCGGCAAGTCCGGCGGCAATCCCGAGGGCAGTCAACCGGCCCCGCAGGCCGCCCCCGGCCAGCATGGCTTCGTCATAGCGGAACCCGGCGCCGTAGACTTGCCTGGTCAGGGCGTTGGTGCGCTGCACGATGCGGGTGTTGATCGCGCTCATGATGAACGGCGCCACCCAGGCCTGGAAATCGCTGTCGAATTCGGCGAATCTGACGTCCGGCTGGCGGACCGGCGGCGCGTAGCCTTCCGGACAAAGCGAATAGGGATTGGCGAGTTCCTTGCGCAGTTGCGGATCGGCGGCAGCCTCCTTGACGATGTTCATGATGCTGGCGACGGTGCCTCCCGAGACGCCGCCACGCATCGCCTTGACCCGCATCTTCACGCGCGGGCATGGCTGGCCGAAGCGCTTGATCGCCTCCCGTTGCAGGAAATGCACGCCGAGGTCGGAGGGCAGCGAATCGAAGCCGCAGCAGTGCACGATGCGCGCCCCGGACTGGCGCGCCGCCGCCTCATGCCGGTTCAGCATGCGCCGGATCCACTGCGCTTCCCCGGTGAGGTCGCAGTAGTCGGCGCCGGTCTCGGCGCAAACCTTGACCAGGGGTTCGCCATAGAGCGCGTACGGGCCGACGGTCGACACCACGGCCTTGGTCCCGAGGCACATCTTGCGCAGCGCCGCCTCGTCGCCGGCGTCGGCGACCACGAGCGGCAGTCTCGCCGCCTGCGGACCGAGCGAAGCGCGCAGTTCCTCGAGCCTGGCGAGCGAGCGACCGGCTGCCGCCCAAGCGAGATCGCCGTGCGTGCCGAATTGCTCCAGGAGGTGGCGGGCCAGTATCTTCCCGACAAAGCTCGTCGCGCCGAAAACGATCAGGTCATGGTGAGGCGAAGCGCTGGTCATGGCGGCCGGGAGAGAAGGGGGAAGGTGTCAGTGTCGCCGGTCGGTGGCGCCGCCGTCAATCGGGAGCGCCACCAGGGAATGCCGATCCGCGTAGCCTCGAGCTGCCCACTGGACGGCCGGCTCGCCGACGAGGTGACGCCGATCACGACGGCGACGGCGTGCGGGCGCAGGGCGAGCCAGGCGTTGGAAATGGCCTCGTTTTCGAGGTCGACCGCAACGATGCGCAACTCATCGCCCGCCACAAGAAGATCGTTGCTTGAGCGCACCGCAGCCTGTTTTCCCTGGTTTGGCAGCCTTCCGGAAAATCGACTTGACCCAGGCATAACGCCGGGGATCACTACGCAACAAATGGTCCGCGATTTCCCGCTGCTTTTCCGCGCCTGCGCGCCTCAGCAGGGAATGGAGTTCGCCGTCGACGGCATCCTGCTTGGCACCGCGTTCCACTGCCTTTGCAAACCAGGCGTCACCCTTGTCAAACTCGCGGAGTTCATAGTGAATTGCGCCAAGCAGGGTACAGGGCTGGTAGCTCTTGGGGTTAAGGATGTGCGCCTGTTCAGCGCAGCCAAGCGCTTCAGGGAGACGAGCAAGATCACGATAGCTTCCACCCTTGGTCGTCAGCAAAGCCGAGTGTTGAAGCCTGTCCTTAAGGGCATCGGCACTAATTGAGTCGACCAATGCCAAACCGCTTTCAGACAGATTCGCCTTGCGAAAATGGCTATTGGCGTTGATCGCCTGCCAAATATCGCCGGTCTTCTCGAACTCCTTCCGTGACAACTCAGCCTCGTTCTTGTGGAACACATGGCGAATTTCGGACGAGAAATGGTCGTGGGTCTTGAGCCAGACTACATCGTCTTCAGCGAGTCCCGCGCCGTTCTCCAGGCGATCCAGGATTTGCATCATCCGGCGCATATCCTGGCTCTCGACATAATCAACACCGTACTTTTCCCACAACATGCGGCGGCGGTTGATATTTTGCCGGCACCTGACCGGCGCCCGGAGAATCTCGAAATCAGCCCGCCCAGTCTGTTCCAGATGCTGGACAAATTTGTACTGGTCGAACAGCCCCTTGTCCTTAAGAAACTGCTGATCGTCGGCAGAAAGGCGACCGTCGTTGTCCAGACGCTCCAATATCTGCGACAACGGGCTGCCTTCAATCGAATGGCTGCCCATCGAAGGAATGGCGTATTTCTCGATCAGATACCGGTGACGGTCAACCGATGAAGTCGATGCCATTTGATATGTATTCGTTTCCGGCATGGCAAGACTCTCTACAGCCCCAACTCGCCCCACATGGCATCCACTTTTTTCTTCACGTCGGCATCCATGACAATCGGCCGCCCCCATTCGCGGCTCGTTTCGCCCGGCCACTTGTTGGTGGCGTCGAGCCCCATCTTCGAGCCGAGGCCGGCGACCGGGCTGGCGAAGTCGAGGTAGTCGATCGGCGTGTTGTCGACCAGGGTCGTGTCGCGGGTGGCGTCCATGCGCGTCGTCATCGCCCACACCACTTCCTTCCAGTCGCGGATGTCGATGTCGTCGTCGACGACGATGATCGTCTTGGTGTACATGAACTGGCGCAGGAAGCTCCAGATGCCGAACATGATGCGCTTGGCGTGGCCAGGATACTGCTTCTTGATGCTGACGATGGCCATGCGGTACGAGCAGCCTTCCGGCGGCAGGTAGAAATCGACGATTTCCGGGTATTGCTTCTGCAGCAGCGGGACGAAGACCTCGTTGAGCGCGACGCCGAGCACGGCCGGTTCGTCGGGCGGCTTGCCGGTGTAGGTGCTGTGGTAGATCGGGTTCCGGCGCATGGTGATGCGCTCGATGGTGAAGACGGGGAATTCGGCCTGTTCGTTGTAATAGCCGGTGTGGTCGCCGTAGGGGCCTTCCAAAGCCGTTTCGCCGGGGTGGATGACGCCTTCGAGAACGATCTCCGCGGTAGCTGGCACTTGCAAACCCGAGCCGAGGCATTGCGTCAGTTCGGTCTTGCCGCCGCGCAATAGGCCGGCGAACTGGTATTCGGAGAGTGAATCGGGCACCGGCGTCACGGCGCCGAGGATGGTCGCCGGGTCGCAGCCGAGGACGACGGCGAGCGGGAAGGGCTGGCCGGGGTTGGCCAGTTGGAAATCGCGGAAATCGAGCGCGCCGCCGCGGTGCGCCAGCCAGCGCATGATGACCTTGTTCGGCCCCAGCACCTGCTGGCGGTAGATGCCGAGGTTCTGGCGGTTCTTGTGCGGCCCTTTGGTGACGACCAGCCCCCAGGTGATCAGCGGCGCCACGTCGCCCGGCCAGCAGTGCTGGATCGGCAGTTTGGCGAGGTCCACATCCCGGCCTTCCCAGACCACCTCCTGGCAGGGCGCGGTCGACACCGTTTTCGGCGCCATATTCAATACCTGCTTGAGGATGGGCAGCTTGTCCCAGGCGTCCTTCAGCCCTTTCGGCGGCTCCGGTTCCTTCAGGTAGGCGAGCAGCTTGCCGACTTCGCGCAGGGCCTGCACCGATTCTTCGCCCATGCCGAGCGCCACGCGCTGCGGCGTGCCGAAGAGGTTGGCGAGCACGGGAATGTCATGCCCCCTGGGCTTTTCGAAGAGGATGGCCGGGCCGCCGGCGCGCAGCACGCGGTCGCAGATTTCGGTCATTTCGAGGCGGGGATCGACCGCGACGCCGACGCGCTTCAACTGGCCGGTTTTTTCGAGTTGCGACATGAAGTCGCGCAGGTCGTGGTATTTCATCGCGTCCGGTACGAAAAATGACAGGCGACGCAGCCCGCCGTCAAGTTTGGCAGCAACACCAGCGCCTTGTCGCGGTCGCCGGTCGCGGCCACTTTCGCGAACTCGCTGACCGCCTTGTGGCCGTCCATGCCAATGGCGTGCATGGCCGGCGGCATGTGCGGGCCGGGCCGGGCATCGAAGGGCCGGGCGCGGTGCTTGCCCATCGCGGAGATGCCGAGCTTCGTTTCGGCCACCTCGCCCGCCTCCTTTATCTTGCCCGCGGCGATCAGGGCCAGGACTTCGTTGAGGGCGACGAGGTTGCCCTGCATTTCCTCACGCAGCGCTTCCTGCGCCGGTGCCGGCAGTTTGACGAGCTGGCGGGTGTCTTCGGCGACTGCTGCGGTCGACGCCAGAAAAAGGGCAAAAACCAGGGCTTTCATCCGAAGCTCCTTCCGGAAACCAGGAAATCGACGACGATGCCGGCGAAGATCGCCGCGCCGACCCAGTTGTTGTTGAGAAAGGCCTTGAAGCAGGCCATCCGCTCGCGCTTCCGGATCAGGGTGTAATGCCAGCCCATGATGCCGGCGGCGGTGGCCAGCCCGGCGTAGAAGGCCCAGCCGAGATGCCGCGTCCAGCCGACCCCGGCAATGATGGCCAACGCCGCCGCGTAGCAGAGCATCACCGCCGCGACGTCGAAGCGGCCGAAGGTGATCGCCGAGGTCTTGATGCCGATCCTGAGGTCGTCGTCGCGGTCGACCATCGCGTACTCGGTATCGTAGGCGACGGCCCAGAAGACGTTGGCGAGCAGCAGCCACCAGGCCTCGGCCGGCGCTTCGCCGAGTTGCGCCGCGTAGGCCATCGGGATGCCGAAGCCGAAGGCGACGCCGAGGTAGGCCTGCGGGACCGCGAGGAAGCGCTTGGTGAACGGGTAGCTCGCCGCGAGGAAAAGCGCCGGCACCGACATCCAGATCACCAGCGGATTGCCGAGCATGACCACGAGCGCGAAGGCGCACAGCGACAGCAGCGCGAACAGGACCAGCGCCTCCCTCGTCGTCACCTTGCCGGCGGTCAACGGGCGCTCCTTCGTGCGCTCGACATGGCGATCGAAATCACGGTCGGCGTAGTCGTTGATGACGCAGCCGGCCGAGCGCATCAGCACCGTGCCGAGAATGAAGACCCAGAGGACGATCCAGTCCGGCTTGCCCGGCGCCGACAGCCACAGCGCCCACAGCGTCGGCCACAGCAGCAGCAATATACCGATCGGCTTGTCGAGCCGCATCAGCTTTTCATAAAGATCGAGGCGTTCCCTGATCGGGCCGAGTTGCCATGCCATGACAGGATTCTATCCGATCGCCTCGCTACTTCCAGCCGCCACGCAGGCGCGCGACGATCTCCTGCAGGTTCTCCGGAGTCGCCTGCGCCGGTGGCACCGGCGGCGCGCCGACGACGGCGATCCGGGCGAAGAGGCCGCGGCGGAACGGCTTGCTCATCGCCGGGCCGTCCTTGCGCGAGAAGAAGCTGCCCCACAGGCCCTGCAGCGCCAGCGGGATGACCGGCACCGGATCGCGCTCGAGGATGCGCGTGACGCCGGGGCGGAACGGGTAGAGCTCGCCGCTGTCGGTGATCCGCCCTTCGGGGAAGATGCCGACCAGTTCGCCGTCGCGCAGCGCCCGCGAGACCTCGGCAAAAGCCGCTTCCATCATCGCCGCGTCTTCCTTGGCCGGGGCGATGGGGATCGCCCGGGTGTGGCGAAAGATGAAGGAAATGAGCGGCGTGCTGAAGATGTGGTGGTCCATCACGAAGCGGATCGGCCGTGGCGACACGGCCATCAGGATGACCGGATCGACGAAGCTGACGTGGTTGCAGACGATCAGCGCCGCGCCTTCGTGCGGAATGTGCCCGACGCCACGCTTCTTCAGGCGATAGAAGAGGTGGATCAGCACCCATGCCAGGAAGCGCAGCAGGAACTCGGGCACCAGCCCGTAGATGAAGACGGCGACGGCGGCATTGCAGATGGCGGCGACCGCGAACAGCATCGGTATCGACAGCCCCCCGGCGAACATGGCGGCGGCGGCGAGCGCCCCGACCACCATGAAAAATGCATTGATGATGTTGTTGGCGGCGATGATCCGCGCCCGCTTGTCCGAAGTGCTGCGCAATTGCACGAGCGCATACAGCGGGACGATGAAGAAGCCGCCGAACATCCCGAGCAGGAGCAGGTCGGCGAGCACGCGCCAGACAGCCGCCTGGCCGAGCAGCGCGCCCACCGGCAGTTCGCGCGTCACCGGCGGCAGCGCCATCGACGCCAGGGCAAGGTCGAGCCCGAAGACGGTCAGCCCGATCGATCCCAGCGGCACCAGCCCCAGCTCGACATGACGCGCCGAAAGCCGCTCGCAGAGCAGCG
>CAZKSD010000055.1:0-12490 GCA_964555315.1 uncultured Dechloromonas sp. | reverse complement strand
TTTCATTGCGGACTCCTGGGCGCTGTTGTTGGCTTCCTGGGCGTCGTCACGAAGCGGTTCCGCATTCAGGGCACGGAACCGGATTCGGGCGCCGCCATGATGTGCATCATACTCCTCTAATATAATTAAGCGCTTTATTACCATTGACCTAGGTCAACCACCATGCAGATTTCGGCGTACTTGAAATCTGCTTGAGCGACGGCGGGCGGCAACGCTCCCATCGTCTTCCTTTGAAGTGCCGGATTCCGACCGCTTCCGGCGGCCCAAGTCCCGCTGCCGCCATGGCTGACCTTGACCGTTCCCGCTCGCCGAACGATCTGCTGCGGTCGACCGGAAAAATCGGTGAGAATTGGAACCCATGTCTTCCGCACCCCCATCCCGATCACCCACGGCGGCGTCCCGCCAGTTGCTGGCCGTCGTCGCGCCGCACTGGGGGAGCACCGCCGGCCGTCTGCGGCGCTTCGCCCGCGAGCATGTCGACGCAGGCTGGCGACCCGTGGGTCCGGCGCTGCCGGTCAGCCTGGGGCGCTCGGGGCTGGCGTGGGGACGGGGCCGGCATCCGCTGCCCGGCGGCGCGGGGCGGGTAAAGCGGGAGGGCGACGGCCGGTCGCCGGCCGGCGTTTTCGCGATCAGCGCACTGTTCGGCGCCGCCGCGCCGGACAGCCCCCTGGCCGGCGCCGCGCGGCTCCCCTATCTGACGGCGACGGCCGGGCTCAAGGCGATCGACGACCCGGCGTCGGCGCATTACAACCGGATCGTCGATCAGACGGCCGTGGCGCAGCCCGACTGGGCCTCGTGCGAGGACATGCTGCGCGATGACGGGCGGTATGCGGTGGGGGCCGTCATCGCCCACAATGCCGACCCGCCGCTGCCGGGGGCCGGGTCGTGCATCTTCCTGCATGTCTGGGCCGGCGCAGGGGCGCCGACGGCGGGGTGCACGGCGCTGGCGCTGGCCGACATGCGCGCACTCGCCGGCTGGCTCGATGGCGCGGCTGCGCCGCTGCTGGTCCAGCTGCCGCGCGCGGAATACGAATGCCGGCGCGCGGACTGGGGCTTGCCGGAGTTCGCCCCGTAACCGATCCGCGCGCCTTGCGCCGGGCCGGGTGACCAGCCCTCACGGTGACAGTTGCCGGCGGCGCCGATAGACTGACGGCCTTTCAGCCTTCCATCATCCGCCCGTGCTCAATCGAATCTGGGTCGCCTTCTTCCTCGTCGGCTTCGTCGCCGCCGTCGTGCATACGCTGCAGGGCGACCTCGCGATGTTCTCGAAGGTCATGACCGGGCTGTTCGACACGGCCAGGACCGGCTTCGACATCTCGCTCGGGCTGGTCGGGATCATGAGCCTGTGGCTCGGGATCATGAAGGTTGGCGAGAAGGGCGGCCTGATCCAGCTCTTCGGCCGGCTGGTGGCGCCGTTCTTCCGCCGCGTCTTTCCCGGTATCCCGCCCGGCCACCCGGCGGGCGGGTCGATCGTCATGAATGTCAGCGCCAACATGCTCGGCCTCGACAACGCCGCGACGCCGCTCGGGCTGAAGGCGATGCGCGAAATGCAGGAGATCAATCCGCACAAGGACACGGCGAGCGACCCGATGATCATGTTCCTGGTGCTCAACACGGCGGGCATCACGCTGATCCCGACCTCGGTGATCGCCATCCGCCAGAGCATCGCCATGCAGCAGGGGCTGACCGGCTTCAACGCCGCCGACATCTTCCTGCCGACGCTGCTCGGCACCTTCGTCTCGTTCTGCGCCGGGCTGGTCGCGGTGGCGGTCTGGCAGCGCATCAACCTGTTCTGCGCGCCGGTGCTCGCCTTCTTCGCCGGCTTCGTGGCGCTCATGGCCGGCCTCTGGTGGTGGCTGGGCGGGCTGCCGCCGGCGGCGATGGCGCAGATGATCGGGCTGCTCGGCAGCGGCGTCATCGTCTCGCTGATCGTGCTCTTTGTCGGCGTCGCCGCGTGGCGCGGCATCGACGTCTACGAGAGCTTCGTCGAGGGGGCGAAGGAGGGCTTCGGCGTCGCCGTGCAGATCATTCCCTACCTGATCGCCATGCTGGCGGCGATCTCGGTGTTCCGGACCACCGGCTGCATGGACTACCTGATCGGCGGCATCCGCAGCGTCGTGCTCGCGCTCGGCCTCAACGACGATTTCGTCCCGGCGCTGCCGGTCGGGCTGATGAAGACGCTCTCCGGCAGCGGCGCCCGCGGGCTGATGGTCGACGTGATGACCACCTACGGCGTCGATTCCTTCCAGGGCAAGCTGGCCGCGATCATCCAGGGGTCGACCGAGACGACCTTCTACGTGCTGGCCGTCTATTTCGGCAGCGTGAACATCACGAAGACGCGCTACGCCGTCGCCGGCGGCCTGATCGCCGACGCCGTCGGGCTGGTCGGCGCCATCCTGATCGCCTACGCCTTCTATCACTGAACGGACGCGGTCGACGCCCGGAAATGGGCGAAAATCCGAAACAGCCGTTTTCGCCGGAACCGGCCATGCCGTCCGCCATGACGAGCGCAAGGCAGGACAGGGGCAAAGCCGCGGACGGGCGCCGGCAGCGGTTGCGGTCCGTTATAATGACGCCGGCAAAATTCATCTGGAATCCATCATGCAAGCGATCGAATCGCTGATTACGAACATCGAAAAGGTCATCATCGGCAAGCGGCCGGTGATCGAACTGGCCGTCGTCGCGCTGCTGTGCCGCGGCCACGTGCTGCTCGAGGATGTGCCGGGCACCGGCAAGACCATGCTCGCCCGCGCCCTCGCGCGCTCGCTCGACATCGGCATGAAGCGGCTGCAATGCACGCCCGACCTGCTCCCCTCCGACATCACCGGCGTGCCCATCTACAACCAGAAGACCGGCGACTTCGAGTTCCGTCCGGGCCCGGTGTTCACCCACATCCTGCTTGCCGACGAGGTCAATCGCGCGACCCCGCGCGCCCAGTCGGCGCTGCTCGAATGCATGGAGGAGTTCCGCGTCAGTGTTGACGGCATCGGCTACGAGTTGCCCGCCGTCTTCATGGTGCTGGCGACGCAGAACCCGATTGACATGGCCGGCAC
Organism: uncultured Dechloromonas sp.; assembly: GCA_964555315.1. Taxonomy (GTDB): domain Bacteria; phylum Pseudomonadota; class Gammaproteobacteria; order Burkholderiales; family Rhodocyclaceae; genus Azonexus. The sequence goes on along the minus strand of CAZKSD010000055.1, from coordinate 9,437 downwards.
GCATCCGCTGCCGGAGGCGCAGCTCGACCGCTTCTTCGTCCGCCTGCCGATTGGCTATCCTGACCTGGCCGAGGAAGTCCGCATCCTCGCCGCGCAGGCGCTGGCGCATCCGATCGACGCGCTGCGGCCGGTGATCGGCGAGGCCGAGATCCTCGCCGCGCGCGAGGCGGTCAAGGCGGTGCGCGTAGCCGCCGACGTCGCCCAATACATGGCGCGCATCAGCGCCGCGACGCGCACCCATCCGGACCTGCGACTCGGCGTCAGCCCGCGCGGCACGCTGGCGCTGGCGCGCGGATCACAGGGCATGGCCTTGCTGCGCGGGCGTGAATTCGTCACCCCCGACATCGTCAAGGCGATGGCCGGCGCCGTCCTCGAACACCGACTGATCGTCCGCCCGCACGCTGCCGCCAACGGCCGCACGGCGCGCGACATCCTCGCCGAAGTCCTCGACAGCCTGCCGCCACCGGTCTGAACGTGGCGCCCGAAGCACAAACCGACTGGCTGCGACGGCACCGGAAGACCGCCGTCCTCGCCGCGTTGACCGCGGTCGCCTACCTGGCGGCGATCAACCGCGCCCAACCGTTCGTCTGGCTCGTTCCCGCCCTGCTCGTCGCCACTCTGGCCACCGGCTTCCTGTGGCCGCGCTGGCTGGTGCGCGGGCTCGCGGTCAGCCGCAGCGGCCCGACCCGCGCCGAGGAAGGGCAGGTGATCGAGTTCCGTATCGAGGTCGACAATCAGGGCTGGCTGCCGCGCTTCATGGTCGAACTGGTCGACCGGCTGCCCTTCGTCGGACTTTCCGACCCGGACGGACGCGGCGCCGACAAGGTTCTCGGCCTGCTCGCCTACCTGCCCGGGCGCAGGCGCCAGCAGTTCACCGCGCGCATCCCCTGCGAGAAGCGCGGCTTCTACCACCTCGGGCCGGTCGGACTCGCCTCCAGTTTCCCGCTGGGCCTTGCCGAAGCGCGGCGCACGGCCGACGACAGCATCCGCACGCTGACCATCTACCCCGAGGTATTCAACATCCTCGGACTACCACTACGCGGCGCGCCCAGCCAGATTCACCGCGGCGGCTACCTGCTGCCCGAAGGCGCGGGCGCCGCCGAGTTCGCCGGGCTTCGCGAGTACCGGCGCGGTGACAACCCGCGCCATATCCACTGGCCGACCACCGCCCGCGTCAACGAACTGATGGTGCGCGAGTTCGAGCCGCTCGCCTCGGCCTGCCTGACCCTCGCCCTCGACCAGTCGGCGTCCGCGAACGTCGGGCTCGGGCGCGACGCCACCTTCGAGGTCGCCATACGCATCGCCGCGTCGATCGCCCGCCTCGCCTGCAGCCAGAGCATCCGCACGCGCCTCGCCGGCAATGGCCGGCGTCCCCTGAACGGCCTGCCCGGCGTCGGCGACCGCCACTTCCAGGGCATCCTCGACGAGCTGGCCGTCATCGACGCCGACGGCGCCGCCCCCTATGCCCGCCTGCTTGACGACCTCGGCCCGCGGTGTGTGCGCGGCGAGACGGTCGTTGTTTTCCTCTCGGGCAACGCCGCCGACTGGGACGAGACCCTGCGCGCCCTGAACACCCTGCGCGCGCGCCACCTTCACCTCTTCGCCATCGTCTTCGACACGCCGGGCTTCGCTCCTGAAAGCGCTGCTGCGGTTGCCGTACCGGCCGACGCAGCCGAAATGACCGCCGCGCTGCTCGACCTCGGCGCCCAATGCCTGCGCGTCCGCCATCGCGACGACCTCGTTCGCCTGTTCAACGCATGAGCGCGCCGCTCACCTACTTCCCTGCCTACGTCGGGCTCTTCGCGTCGCTGTTGCTGGCGCTCGCCTGCAACGCCTTCCTCGACATCAAGTACGGTATCTTCGGCGTCGAGATCGTGTTCTGGGCGGCGCTCCTCGGGTGGACGTTGCTCGTCGGCTGGCGGCAACACGGGCAGGCCGACGGCAGCGGGACCGGCCAGCAGAAGATGATCCTGGTGATCGGTTTCGCACTGACGGTCCTGATCTTCATCCCGACCTGGGGCTTCCCGCGCGCCGGGGTATACATCCTCGGCATCCTGCAGGCGGCGATGAACTGCGTCACGACGACACGCCGCCAACTGCATTTCGGACTGCTGGTCTCGGTCGTCATGGTGATGTTCGCCGCGGCGCACCTGCGCGCCGACTGGACGATGCTCTTCTACCTGGTCCCCTACATCATCGCCGTCGTGTTCACGCTGGTTTCCGAGCAGATCAGCCGGCGCGCCCGGGACATCCGCGAAGCCAGCCTGGGCACGCCCGTTACGGCCGGTCAGGGCCTCGCCATCGGCGCCGCGACAACGCTCATCCTCGTCCTCGCTGGTTTCCTCTACATGGTCACGCCACAACCGAGCTGGCCCTACCTGTTCTCGCGCTGGGGACAGCCGACCAACATCGGCTTCACGAACGACCCCGACGAGTCCGGGCGGGCCGGCCGCCAGCCCGGCGGCGATGCCGGCCAGGGTGAAGGCGGGCAAGGTGGTGCCGGAGGAAGCGGGGAGGGCTCTGGCGGCGGCCGGCCCGGGGAAGCCGGCGCCGGACAGAAGCTGATGCCGCAGTGGAGTTGGCCGGACGCGCGGAAGATGCGCGAGGCGGCGCGGCGCCAGGGGATGCCAGGCTGGCAGTCCGGCCTGATCGAACAACTGGCCGACGCCGAGGAATGGGTCGGCAGGACCTGCTCGCCGCTCATGCGCGAGATCGAGGACCTCATCGACCGCCTGCGCGAATGGCTGAAGGAGAACCGCAAGGCCATCGCCGCCGCCTTGCTCGCACTGATCGTGCTGGCGCTGCTCGCCGCCCTCGCCTGGCTGCTGCGCGAAGTGCGGGCGATAACCTGGGCGCGCACCCGCCTGGACTACCTGCGTTTGGTGTCCTTCGATGCCGGTGTGCCGGGAACGGCCGGCGCCGCGCAGTATTACGCCGCGATGGAGCGCCTGTTCGCGCTGCGCGAAAGCCCGCGCCGGCCGACAGCGAACACCCGTGAGTTCCTCGCCGAGGCCACCGAGTTTCGCCCCCACCTGCGCCCGCCAGCCGCCGAGCTGACCTGGCTGTTCGAGCGCGCCCGCTACGGCGGTACGCCGCCCGGCGCGGAGGAGCGCCGCTGGCTACGCGACCTCTACCGCGTGCTCTTCCGCGATCTGGGCTGAGGCTGTGAAAACGGGCCGGCAGCGCGCGTCGACCGCAACCCGGTGGTCGGCGAGGTCGATCGCGATCCCGTGCCGAGTTTCGGAATCCTGAACATGCGCTGGCCCTTTCGTATGATGGCGACGTGGCGTGAGGCAGGCGAACCGGGAATTCCTTCCCCTCCGGCGCGCCGAAGCAGGCGATCAGGACAGCGCATTCGGCCGCCAGTTGCGGTCGACCCCCGGAAATGGGCGAAAATCACGGCTTCGCCCAAAAAAGCCGTCATCGCCGTGCCGTCCCTCGTCCTCTTCAACAAGCCCTACGGCGTGCTCAGCCAGTTCACGGCGGAAGGGCGCTGGCGCGGGCTGGGCGAATTCATCCCGGTCAAGGGCGTCTACGTCGCCGGGCGGCTCGACGCCGACAGCGAAGGGCTGCTCATGCTGACCGGCGACGGACGCCTGCAGGCGCGGATCGCCGACCCCAGGCACAAGCTCGTCAAGACCTACTGGGCGCAGGTCGAGGGTGTGCCGGACGAGGCGGCGCTCGACCAGCTGCGCGCCGGGATCGCGTTGTCCGATTTTACCGCCCGGCCGGCGCAGGTGCGGCGCATCGACGAACCGGCCGGACTCTGGCCGCGCGACCCGCCGATTCGCTATCGGGCGGCAATCCCGACGGCGTGGCTGGAGATCCGCATTTCGGAGGGCAAGAACCGCCAGGTCAGGCGGATGACGGCGGCCATCGGTTATCCTACGCTCCGCCTGATTCGCGCTGCGGTCGGGTCGGCGACGCTGGATGGTCTGGCGCCGGGAAAATTTCGCCAGGTCGAAGGCAATTTCCAGGATTTGCAAGGAAGATTCAATGATTAAGACGTTTGCCGGCGCTCTCTGCGGGCTGGCGCTGAGCGCCGCCTGGGCGCAGGATTCGATGCCGGTGATGGAACTGGCTGCCGGCATGCATCGCATCGAGGCCGAGGTCGCCGCCAACGACCGGAACCGTCAGGTCGGACTGATGAATCGCCGGGTCATGCCGCCGCAGCGTGGCATGCTCTTCGTCTTCGGCCGCGAGAACACGCACTGCATGTGGATGCGCAATACCTACCTCCCGCTCTCGGTGGCCTTCATGGATGCCGACGGCGTTATCATCAACATCGAGGACATGCAGCCGCAGACCGAATCCAACCACTGCGCGAAGACGCCGGCGCGTTATGCGCTGGAGATGAACCAGGGCTGGTTCGCCCAGCGCGGGATCAAGCCCGGCACCAGGCTGAACGGCATCGACAAGGCGCCGCGGCCGCAATGATGGCAACGCGAAAATGGCTTTTCGGGCTTGCCGGCGGGGGGCTCGACCCGGCGCTGCGTTCGTGGCTGACCGAACCGGGTTCGCTGACGGCGCGCTGCCAGCGCGCGTGTCGCGACTTTCGCGTGCGCCTACTCGGCTATGGCAAGGATCTGCCGCAGGCTGACGAAATGGCGCGCCGCCGCTTGGCACGGGTACGCGAGGTCATTCTCGAATGCGACGGCGTGCCGGTGATTTTTGCCCATACCGTGCTGTCGACCGCAACCAGGGGGCGTCTCACGCGCTGGCTGGCGCGCCTCGGCAACCGCTCGCTGGGCTCGCTGCTCTTCTCGTATCCCGGATTCAGGCGCGGCGCGATCGAGTACCGGCGGCTCGATGCCCGCCATCCGCTCTATCAGCGTGCCGCCGCCCTCGGGGCGGCCGGACCCTGCCTCTGGGCGCGGCGCTCGCTGCACCGGCTCGGCGCGCAGCAGGTGCTGGTGACCGAAGTCTTTCTGCCGGCGATCGCGACGCTCGAATAACGCCGCGCGCGGACAAGCGGCAGCGTTACCAAGGCATCCGCTGCGCCAGCCAGGTATCGAGCGCTTCCGGCAGTTCGCGGATCAGCAGGTCATGGCGGCCGGCGATCCAGCCGTGAACCGGCCCGGGGGTGCGTCCTGCCAGGGTCTGGTCGACGAGCGTCCGGGCGGTGACCTGATCGTTGATCAGCCCGAGTTCGTCCTGAAGGTGGGTGAGGGCCAGCAGGTTGGGCCGCAGGCGCTTGGGTGGGAGCAGGGGAGCGAAGAACTCGATGGCGTAGCGCAGCTTCTTGAAGCAGATGCGCATGCGGTGGCGTTCCTCGGGCGTCAACTCGGCCACGCGCTCGGCGAGCGCGCGGGCCTGGCGGTCGCGGCTGCGCAGGCGCTTGCGCGCAAACTTGGTCAGGTTCGACGCCTGCTGATCCTGCAACGCGTAGACCGCGGCGGTGAACTCGACGATCAAGCGCGAATAGTCCGGCAGTCCGACGAGGTGTGCCGAGGCCGCGCGCGCGCGCTTGGCGCGACGCATTCCCTCGGCCAGCAGGCGGCGGGCGTTGCCGTCGTTCGGGAAGTCGGCAAGGATCGGCGGCAGCGTCTCGCTGACGAAGACATCCCAGTTGCGGGTTTCGCCCAGCGCGCTGCCCAGGGTCTGCCAGGCGACGTTGTAGGCGGCGACGAAATCGGCTGGCAGCACCGGCGCGAAGAGCTTGATGGCCGAGCGCAGCCGGCGCAGCGCGACGCGGGCCTGATGGACATATTCGGGATCCTCGCTTCCCGCGACCAGCCCGCTCTCGTTGCGCTGGAACTGCTCGAGGCAGCCCAGGGCGATCGCGCGGAAGGCTGCGACCGGGGACATGGCGGGGCCGAGAACCGCAGCCTTGGCACGGAACGGCTTCTCCTGTGTGCTGTTGAACAGGGCATAGCCGCGCTCGGCCTTGCTGGCGACAGCGGGACGTAGATCCAGGGTTTCCTGCAACTGGTGGGTGATGGCGAAGATGTCGGCGACGTCGCCGCTGATCAGCTCGAGTTCGATCTCGCAGATGGGCGTTGCGCGCCCGCCGCTCTCGATCTTGCCGCGGTCCAGCGCCAGTTCGATCAGGGACTTGCCGAACGGCACACGCCAGGTCGTGCGGCGGAAGTCGGTCGTGAAGATCGCCTGCAGTCGTGGCAGGGCCTCGTCGAGGGCGGCCTTGAATTCCGGCGCGTCGACATGGCTGAAGTCGAACTGTCCGGGGCTGGCCGGAGTCTCCCACTCGTTGCGCAGGGCCAGGCCGCCGCTGACCGTGGCCGCCGACTTGACGGTAAGCAGCCATTGCCAGCCCTTCTTGCGGAAGCGCAGCGCGATCCGGCGCGCATTCAAGTCCAGCGCCGGCGTGTCGTAGTAGGTGTTCAGTAGGTGCTGCCCCTGCGGCTTGATGCCGGCCAGCAGGGGATGGGCGGCAAGCTGCCGTGCCGTCCGCGCGGTCAGCTGAAGCTTGAGTTCGATTTCAGTTGCCATTGAGGTGCCGGATGAATGAAGTGCCGATCTGCGAATCATGTCTGCTTGGTCGCTGCCGACCCGGCAGGGCAAATCCAGCAGACTGCGAACTTACGGAACCGATGTTGCAGTACCGTGACAAAGTGTTCCCGATTTTGCAACTTTATTAATGAATGGTGCCAACTATTTAACAAAAGGCCATGCACAAATGCATGGCTTTTTTCCTGGTGAGCGACCGGGGTCAGGCGCCGAGTTTCGGGTTCAGCGTGTAGGTGCCGGTCAGGCTGGCCTCGGCGAGGACATGGCCGGCAAGCGCGGCGCGCACTTCCGGGCCGCCGAACCTGCCGGCGAGCGGCAGGTGCTCGACATCGAGCGCGTAAACCGTGAACACGTAGTGGTGAATGATCTCGTCGTTCCACGGCGGGCAGGGGCCGTCGTAGCCGTAATAGTCGCCGCGCATGTCGTTGTCGCCGGCGAACCAGTCGGTGTAGTTGTTGATCCCCTGGCGGGCGCCGTGGGCGGCCTGCGGGCCGGGCTTGCCGCGCGGCGTCACGTCGTCCGAGAATTCGCCCTCCTTGATGGCGTTGACCGCGGCAGGCAGGTCGATCAGCACCCAGTGGAAGAAATCGACGCGCGGCAGCGAGGCGGGAACGCTGCGCCCTTCCTGATTGACGTCGTCGCCCTTGCTCGGCACGTCGGGATCGTGGCAGACGATGGCGAACGAGCGGGTGCCGGCGGGGACGTCGGACCATGCCAGTTGCGGGTTGAGGTTCTTGCCCAGGCAGACGTGATGATCGGCGTCGGGAATGCAGAAGGCGAAGGCGCCCGGGATTTTCTGCCCGTCGGCAAAGCTGGTGCTGGTCAGTTTCATCGAATTATTCTCCTCCGGTTAGGCGGCGCGGCGCTTGAAGTCGTCTAGGCGAAAGCCGAGAACCCATAGTGTAGCGAAATAGGCGATCACGCCAAGCCCCACCAGCATACCGAGGCGGATCAGACGTTCGCCCAGCGGAGAGGCGAGCCACGCGGCGTCGCTGCCGCTGGCCAGCCACAGCGCGCCGCCCATGACGACGAGCGCCGCCAGCAACTTGAGCGAAAAGACCGTCCAGCCCGGCTGCGGATGGTAGACGTCGTGCCGGCGCAGGCCGCGATAGAGCAGCGCGGCGTTGAGACAGGCGGCGAGGCCGATCGACAGCGCCAGCCCGGCATGTCGCAGCCAGCCGATGAAGGCGAGGTTCATGGCCTGCGTCGCGACGAGCGAGATTAACGCGATCTTGACCGGCGTTCTGACGTTCTGACGGGCGTAGAAGCCGGGCGCCAGCACCTTGACCAGGATCAGCCCGACCAGGCCGATGCTGTAGGCGACCAGTGCCTGGCGGGTCTGGAAGACATCGTCGGCGGTGAATGCGCCGTAGTGGAACAGCGTCGCGATCAGCGGCACGGCGAGAATGGCGAGGGCAAGGGCGGCCGGTGCGGCGAGCAGCAGGGTCAGGCGCAGGCCCCAGTCGAGCAGTTCCGAGTATTCGCGGTGGTTGGCGCTGGCGTGGTACTTGGAGAGCGAGGGCAGCAGGATGGTGCCGAGCGCGACGCCGAGCATGCCGGACGGGAATTCCATCAGGCGGTCGGCGTAGTAAAGCCAGGAAACGCTGCCGGTTTTCAGGAACGAAGCGAAGATGGTGTTGATCAGCAGGCTGATCTGCGACACCGAAACGCCGAGCAGCGCCGGCCCCATCAGGGTCAGGATGCGGCGTACGCCGGGATCCTGCCAGGCGGCGCGCCAGTTCAGCGACGGACGCGGCAGCATCGCGACACGGCGCAGTGCGGGAATCTGGATCGCCAGTTGCAGGACGCCGCCGACGAACACCGCCCAGGCCAGCGCCAGTACTGGCGGGTCGAAGTAGGGCGCGGCGAAGAGCGCCATGGCGATGAAGGAGATGTTGAGCAGCACCGGCGTGAAGGCGGGCAGCGCGAAGCGGCTCATGGTGTTGAGGATGCCGCCGGCGAGCGCGACCAGCGACATGAAGAAGATGTAGGGAAAGGTGATGCGGGTCAGTTGGATGGTCAGTTCGAACTTGCCCGCGTCAGCGGCGAAGCCCGGCGCCGAGATCCAGACCAGCAGCGGCGCCGCGGCGACGCCGATGGCAGTGACGGCGAACAGGATCAGGGCGAGGATGCTGGTTACATGGTCGATCAGCAGCAGCGCTTCCTGGTCCCCGCGCCGGTTCTTGTATTCGCCAAGAATGGGCACGAAGGCTTGCGAAAAAGCGCCTTCGGCGAACATCCGGCGCAGCAGGTTGGGCAGCTTGAAGGCGACGAAGAAGGCATCCGTCGCCAGGCCGGCGCCGAAGGTGCGGGCGATGACGAAATCGCGAACGAAACCGAGAATTCGCGAGAGCAGCGTCATGCTGCTGACCGTCGCCAAGGCGCGGAGAAGATTCATGGATTGCCGGCGTTGCCTGAAAGCGCGTGCGAAAGATATAATTGTACGCCGTGCTGCTGCAGTAGCTCAGTTGGTAGAGCAACTGATTCGTAATCAGTAGGTCGGAGGTTCGATTCCTCTCTGCAGCACCACCCGAATTTTGCCGGCTCTAGTTGAGGTCCCGGAATGTGGTCGTTTTCGACCTTCCGGGATTTTTTTCGTCCGCAAATTGCACCGTGGCGGTTGTGCACCGGGCGAGATGGGATTATGGTTTCGCGGACCGGGAGAGGATCAGGAAATGAGCAGGAACTACGAAGAGTGCCAGCCCGCCCGCAGCGACATCGATGCGCTTGCCGGGCCGCTGGTCATCGAATTCGGGACGGCGTGGTGCGGTTACTGCATGGCGGCGCAGCCGCTGATCGAGAGAGCCTTGAAGGATCATCCGGCGCTGCGCCATCTCAAGGTCGAGGACGGCCCGGGACGCCCACTGGGTCGTTCGTTTCGCGTCAAGCTGTGGCCGACGCTGATCTTCATGGTTCATGGCCAGGAAGTGGCGCGTCTGGTCCGGCCGGAAAGTGTCGGGGAAATCAGC
>CAZKSD010000054.1:0-12493 GCA_964555315.1 uncultured Dechloromonas sp. | reverse complement strand
GTATCCACCCCCCTAGCCCTCTTGCTTTGCTCGCTGCTCGCTGGCTGCGCCACCAGCCTCGACGCGCTGATCAACAAGGAAATCGAACAGTCCGGTCCCCTGAAGGTCCATCCGGGACTGGTCGAGAAGGCGGGGCCAGCCCGCCCGTCTCCGGCGCCTGCCATCGCCGCGGAAGAGGTCAAGGCCACGGCGGCCGAACAGGCTCCGGCCGACCCCCGATAACAGGCTGCGACCGGGGCGTGAGGACAACGCCTCGGGGAAGACGGATCGCGGCTTTCTGGCCGGTCAACTGCGGTTTCGGTGAGCGAGCGCTGGCAGGTTGACGTTCCGGAGGAGGAAAACGGAAAGGCGCCTCCCCGTGCGGATACCGGACGTCGCACGATTTCTGGCGCAGCGTGGCAATCCACTCGGCAAAGGAGATTTCCCGAACCTCGGGCTTGCGCCGCTCGACAGCACGCCGGCGCTCGGTCCACCCGGACGGCGGCCCTTTGTCTTCGCTGCGGCGGCCTGCCGTAGGCGACAACTGCGACCTGGAATTTGCCCCCCACTGGTATCCGGCTGATTGATCGCCGGCTGGATCGCACAAGCGGCGCGGCTTTTCCGCATGGAGACATCCTGAAACCCACTTCCCGTTGCGGAGAAGCATAGCCGTTCGCCAGCCAAGCGCACCGTTGCTCGCCACCTATGTCGTTCGTGCAGGTCTCGCCAGCCAAGCCAGTGATGAACTTGTTGCCGGAATGCACGGCGCGAGTCCTGCACAGATGACTCGACCGTCACACCTCCCTGTGGTTCCTCCGGAGGCCACCCGCAGCCTCTGCGTTCGCGGGCAGCGCCAGCAACACTGCCAGCAGCAGGTAAAGATAGAGCGCAAACTGTTTTGACGTGTAGGAAAAGCTGAGCAGCCCTGCCGTCAGCAAGGCAGCGATTCCGGCCAGCGCAGCGGCGGCGATGCGGCGATGCTCCTGGTCCAAACCCGGCCAAGTACGATGGACGCGTGCGAACACCACGCCGAGCATCACCAGGAAAGTCGAGAGGCCGAGGACGCCGGTTTCGAACCAGGCGTCGAGGACAAAGTTATGCAGATGCCTTACCGTTACCTCCCCGATTCCCGCCAAGTCACCGATACGCAGCACCTCGACACGACTGGCGAGATTGCCGAATCCAACTCCCAACCATGGGTTCTCGGGAGGGGAATTTAGCGCCTGCCACCAGATGGTCGCTCTGCCATTGGTAAAGCGGTCCATAGTGGAAAAGTCGAAGGCGATGTTGGAGACGCCACGGAAAAAGCGCTGGCCGAAGATGATGCCTAGAGCCGCCACGGCCACGCCGGCCGCCAGCCAATGTCGCTTGCGCAAGTGCAGCGCCAGAATGGAGAACACTGCGAGCGCTACCATCAAGGCGAGCAGGGCCGCGCGCCCTTGCGATAAGCCGATGTAGACGGCGAAGGCGACGATTGCGCATGGTAGCAACCAGCGACCATGTGCTCGAGAGGAAATCGCGACCAGCAAACATGGTAGCAGCCACGGGAGGTTGTCTTCGTGAAGTTGCTGCGTGGGAATGAATTCGACAGCCAGCAGGAAATACGGAAGTTGAAGGTAGAGCACCAGAATCAGCAACAGGGATGCCCACGCCATGGCGCGCACCAGGCGGGGAAGCTGAGACGGCGCCTGCAGCAGGGCGACCACGGTAAACGGCCCGGTAAGACTGTATTGCAGGTAACGCAACAGTTGATATCCGCCGGTCTGCGGATCAGTTGACTGTGTCAGGCTGAGGCCCCAGACCAGGAGCATCAGACTGTAGGAAGCGAGGAACCAGCGCTGTTGCCAGATGGCACTTCTCTTGCCCGGCGCAAGAGAGACGCTGGCCAGCGCCCACAGGAAATATACTCCGCTCACGATGTTGAATGCGCCACGCCCGGCGACACTCGCCAACGGCAGGAATGCCGGAAGCAGCCAGCCCCAGCGAAAGAAGTGGCTGCAAACCAGTTCAACTGCCGGTTTCAGACCCATCGAGTAATTCCAGATGATTGGCCGCCTGAAGGACCTCGGATGGCCGAATTTGCCCGACTCCATTGCTTGACAGACCGGCTTCGGGATATATCGGATGAATTCGGGGAGAGCTGTTCGCCACCCAGGCCGAAACTGGATGACCGAACAAGCCGACACTGTGCGTCCCGCAGGCTGCGCTCAGATTGAGCATGCCGGTATCGTTGCCGAAAAAGAGTTGCGCTTCTGCCAGTAGGGCGATGACGTCCTGGAGGGGCATCTGAATGACTGAGACCAGATTGCCAGGGCTGCCAAGTTCCTGGCCGATGCCATCGGCCATCGCCTGTTCCGAATTGCCACCGAGCAGGAAACAACTTCCCCCGTGGCGTTTTAGCAACGAGTTCGCGAGGACGGAAAAATTGCTCGCTCCCCATTGCTTGTAGGCTTCGCTGCTGCCGACGCCGAGCACGAACCATGGCCGGGGAAATGCCGCGAAACGGGCACGAATGGCGGCTCCGGCGGAGGCTTGCGGAGTGATCAGGGGGATTGGACGATCGGGCTCAACCGCCAACCCGCGCAGCAGGCAATCGGCGCGCTCGACGGTATGGAGCTTACCCGGGACCTGGGCGACCGGAAGATCGGTAAGCAGCATCCGCTGCCATCCCGCCGCAATGCCTGCGCGGCGAGGTATCCCTGCCAGCCAGGCGGCAACAAGGTAACGGCTGCTATCATGCAGAATCCACACCTTGCGGTAGCGCTTGTGACGCAACTCGGATACCAGCCGCAAGAATCCCCGTAACCCGTCGTGTCGTCCCGGCTTGCGCTCCACCCACAGTACCTCGGCAACCTCGGGCAGGCTGGCCAGTAACTGGTCCGAAAGCGAACGCGGCTTGGTCAGGACCGAGACCCGCCCTTCCGGCTCATGACGCGCGATTGCCAGCAGGTGCGGAAGGTGCCAGACCATGTCGCCAATACCTGGAAGCGGCTGGACGACCAACACTCCGCGACGATCGCTCGCTTGGCTCATCGGTCCAGGGCCCTGCCGCGCGCAGGCATGCCGATTGGCCGTTCCACCTCGCGCAGCACGGGAAAGGAGTATCCGTATTTCATGACGAAGGCTTGCATTGCTCTATCTGTGCGGCACCGTGGACAGCTCGCCTTCAGGCGCTGCCGGGAGGTGCCAATCCGTCATAGAGCCCGCCAAATCCATCACCTGCCCAGGCGTAACGAACTTCATGCACGAGTGATGGTCACAGGTCTTGCGGTAGCAATTCTTGCATGACAAGTCGGCCTGGATCGCTATCACCCCATTTCCAACCGGCTTCACCCGCCGCGGGTCGGTCGGACCGCAGATGACAATCATGCGTTGATTGCTGGCTGCAGCCAGGTGTGCCGTGCCGGTGTCATTGGCAACGATTAGCGCCGCGCGCTCGAAGATTGCCGGCAGTTCCAGTAGTTGCGTCTTGCCGCACAGGTTGACGACATAGCCGCTTTCACCCTCGGCGATGGCCGCGCACTCTTCAGCCTCATCCCGTCCGCCCAGCAGCACGACGTTGGTCAGGCCGGCGCTCTTCAGCAACACGGCAAGCTGGCGATAGTTGCGTACTCCCCATCGTTTGGTAAGCCCTGCCGCGTGGCTTCCGGGAAGAAACACGGCGAACCTTCCGTCCCCGAGGCCGCTCTCGTCGAGGATTGCCGAGGCGCGCTTCCTGTGTGCCTCCGAGCCATACAGGAGCGGTCGCTCCGTGTTGGCGGGAATCCCTGCGGCGAGCAATGAAGCGCGCATGCGCTGAAAGACGTGCGTGCTGCCCGGCAGTTTCGGGTGCGAGATGTTGTATGGGAATCCTGGCCTGTTGCCGATTCTCCATGGGATCCGGCATCCCGAGAAAAGTAGGGCCGAAAGCAACAGGCGCGTCCGGTCGTTGCATTGAAGATCGATTATCAGATCATAATTGCCTGCGCGGGCGGTCTTGACCCAGCGCCACATCCCCTTGACGTTTCGCTCGCGGTTTCGCAGATCGACCGCCCAGACCCGAGAAAATCGCGGATCGTCGGCAAAAAGCGAATTCCACGGCGGCATCGCGTTGAGATGGATATCCCGTCCGGGAAAGGCCCTGAAGACATCCTCGATGATGGCGGTACTGATCACGACGTCGCCCATTCCTCCCCATTTGATGATCAGAATGCGCCGGATATCATCGCGGGAAGGCAGATCGTTGACCAAGGCGATGTCCTGCGTCAGACCCGACTCCTTGAAAACCACGACGGGTGGGAGGAGAGGCTCAGGCATTGCCTTCGACTTCACGGGCGAGTTGTCGATAGAGGTCCAGATATTGCTCAATGATGTGTTCCTTGCCGTGCTCCCGGAGCAGCGTTGACCGGCCGGCTTCCCCAATAACGGAGAGCGTCTTCGGGTCGGACGTCAGTATATCGCGCAAGGCATTGGCCAGACTTTCGGGCTGTGCACACGGGACAATCAATCCATCCTGTTCATGCGCCATGATCTCCAAAGCACCCTGAGTTGCGGTGGAAACGACCGGTTTGCCATGCGCCCAGGCTTCAAGAATGATGTTGCCGAGCGCTTCCTGACGCGAGGGGCAGGCGAAGACATCCGACACGTCGAGCAGTGGACCGATATCCCGTTGCCAGCCCGCCCAGCAGACTCGGCTGGAGATGCCGAGACGGGCAGCCTGATCGCGCAATGACGGGGCGAGTTCGCCATCTCCGGCTATAAGCAAATGCAGGGGACGGCCGGCAATGGCTGGCGGCAGGGTGGAGAACGCCTGCAAGAGATCAGAAAATCCCTTGACAGGGTGCAGCCGCCCTGCGGATGCAATCAACAGCGCATCCTCGGGAATGCCGAAACGCCGCCGGGTTGCGATGGTGCTTGCCTGATCGGCGACTGGCGCCGGCTCGACAAAATTGCCGATATGGAACACTCGCTCGCGAGGAAAACCGTTCGCTCGCAGATAGTCGCAGATTCCAGCGGTATTTCCGATCCAGGCATGAACATGCCGGTAGCTGTGCAGCTTGTAATAACCGCCAAGTCTTGCAACGTGAACCGGCAGCCGGCCGCGTCCGAGCGATACCAGCCTGGTGGCCCGGCCCATCCACGTCTGGACCACATGGGGCCGAAACTCGCTGATGGCGCGGGCAATCTTCCATCTTGCCCAAAGATCCCAAACGCCGCGCATGGCAATGGGCTGCTGACGTACCTTGGACTGCAGCCCGTGTGACGCCTGACTCTCTGGCAGCGTGACGGCAAGCAATTGTCCCCCGCGGTCGTGAAGGGCATTGGTCAGACGCACGAAAAAGCCCTCGGCGCCGCCGCCGCCCTTGCTCCCGATGATCTGCATCACCCGCATCGAATCAGCCGACCCTTCAAGCAACGGTCTGTCTTGCACAAGGCTCACCAAGTAGTTTGCCATACACGTCGAGCGTACCCGACAACATGGTTTCCAGCATGAATTTTTTCGGCAGATCCCCGATTGCTGGGGCCTGGCGCAAGAAGGTGGCAGAGACCTCGATCAACCGTGGCAGATCCTTCAAGCCGACCAGCCCGGCGGGTAGCATTGCGCCAAGGATCTCGCTCGCACCGCCGTGGTCGTAAGCCACCACTGGAACGCCCAAGGCAAGCGCCTCGAGGACGGTTCTGCCGAAGGATTCCGGCCGGGAAGACAAGGAAAGCACCAAGGCCGAAATACTCATGATTTCTTTCAGGTCGCCGCGATTGCCGGTGAATGTGATGTCCAAAGAAAGGCCGCGGCCACGAATGGCTTCCTCCAGTTCCGCGAAATACCTGCTCCGCCTCGGCTCATACCCCCCGACAATCAGCCCGTGAACTTCCGGCATCATGGCTTTCAACCGGCCAATGATCTCGATGAAATCGTGGTGCCCCTTGAGCCGCGTGATCCGTCCGGGCAAGGTCACGAGGCGTTTCCCCTGGAGATGAGGATACTGCCCGGCCCATTGGCCCTGCCAGTGGTCTTCGGGACGGAAGCCGCGGCAGTACTCTGCTGGGTCGATTCCACGATGGACCGTCGTTACCGGCGCCTGTGGCCGGTATTCTTCCGCGATATGATCGGCAATGCAGTCCGAGACGGCTATGATGTGTTCGGCCTTCGCCATGATTGCACTGTACGGATTGACCGAGTAGAAGCCGTGAAACGTGCTCGCCAGATGCGGTCGCGTCGCCGGATCCATGCCTCTCCAGGCCAGGTAACCGATCCAGGCGGGAAGACGCGAACGGACGTGCAGGATGTCTACCTGCTGTTCGGCCAGGAAACGCCGCAGTCTTCGCACCAGACCGAGCGTCCGCAGCGACTTCTCGCCGACCGGCCAGCAGAAATGCCGGGAGCCCTCCCCGGTGAGTTGCTCGACCAGGCGCCCGCCCGCCGACATCACCAGCGAGCGATGGCCATGTTCAACGAGATATCTCCCCACTTCCAGAGTCCCGCGTTCCACACCGCCGCTTTCCAGGGCGGGAAGAACCTGCAGCACGGCTAGTGATCGGGAAACCATGTCTGCCTGATCCAGCGCGCGCACCGCGCGGCCTCATTGAAGTCCTGCTGCGTTACGGGGAGCGACTGGCCCGCCTGCCAGTGGGCAAAGCCAAGCACTCTACCCTCTCTCAGCAATTGCTCCACACCGCGCGCCACGCGCCCATTGCCGATTCGTTCCAGATCGAATATGCCCACCGCCGCACCGGCAGTCAGCGCCTCATAGAGCATCGAGACACTGTCGGGTGTGACCCAGACCTGTGCGGCCTGGCGCAACTGCCCCGGCAGCCAGTCGAGCGGCGCTTCGTTGAAGGCAACGATCTTCACATTGCTCGGCACCGCCTCGCGCAACAACTGCAACGTGCCGTCGGGGGTGCGCGGCGAGTTGGTAAGCCGCCAGTTCACATCGCCACACGCCGACGCGAGCATCCGCACCTGTTCGACCACATTGCGGTCATCCCATCGGTAATGGGCCGATACTCCGCCCAACAGTATCAGCCCTGAATTCGGCTGCAGTTCATGGGAGGACCGGATGGCATTGATCGCCCCCTTGGTCAGCAGCACATTGTGCCCCTCCTTGACACCATCATGCTCGGGAATCAGGCAGAGATCGAAGCAAGGTCTCGGCAAACCGGGATTCATCAGCACAATTGTCTTTCCACCACAAGCGCGTCGCGCGGCCAGCATGGTGAAGTGCGTCCCATGTCCGGCACCGATGATGAGTGCCGGCGGGCGCCGGTCGCCGCCGGAAAAACTCCCGGTCAACCACTGCCAGAAGGCTTGTCCGCGGGCCAAAGCGGGAATCTCGCTTACCTCCAGCGGCATCAATTGTTCCAGTGCCTGCACAAGCCCCTCGGTCTGCCGCTCATGGCCGCGCTTTCCATCGGTAACGCGCCAGATTACAACCGGATTTGCCAAGACGCTCGCCTCTCAAATTACCCCGACCGCTTCCTCGGTAGCGGAACGCCGATCACAGGCACCGCAAGCCTCGAACGGGACAGCGCAAGGATAGCAATTCAGCCACCCTTGCGGAAGGCATCACCCATCTCCGGTGCAAGCAGCAAGCTGCACAAGCGGCAAAGGGTTGCTGACTCCGACACTGACGCTGGTCAGGGAACGATCACCTCGTGACACGACGAATTCGCCGACCGCCATCAGGACTGGCGGACGCAGTGCCAGAAAAGCAAAGGCCCGGTCACGGGGACCGGGCCAAGTGCTTGATTTCTATTGGTGGTGGAGAAACTCCACCTGAAATGCTAGCATTTTAAAGCATTTCGGGAATTTTTGGAAGGATCGAGGTCGGCAGGGGCTTCGGAGGATGCTTTTCGCACCTCTACCACCCCCGCCCACGCACCGCGCCACAATCCTGCTTTACGAACGGCTTCGCGCTTGCCATCCCAACACCCAGCCCCTCCTCTTTTCACTTCACGCAATATCTCCATTTCCCTCTCCGCCCTCAGCCGACCATTGACTTTTCCCTTTTTGGGAAATATACTTCAGACCTGAACATGCACACATCGTCTTCACATGCGAATTCTGGGTTTGCCCACCCTCGAGGCGTTCAAAAAAGATCATGCAGCCTCGCGAGGGCCACTGGATGCGTGGCAGACGGATGTCGAGCGTGAAAACTGGAAAACGCCACATGACATCAAGCGCAGATACCGGAGCGCGGATTTCTTGGCCGACAACAGAGTCATCTTTGACATAAAGGGCAACTCATATCGGCCGGTGGTCAAGGTCAGATATCAGAACGGACTGGTGGTGGTCGAGTGGGTGGGGACACATGCCGAGTACGACAAGAAAAGGTTCTAGGCAAATGTGTGTGAGGCAAGCAAACGACAGGTGGAGATGGCGATGAATGTAAAGATCATCAAGAGTGCGGAAGACTACGAAGCAGCGATGGCGCGCTTGTCTGCGCTCATGTCGCTCGACCCCAAGGCCAACTCCAAGGAAGAAAACGAGCTTGAACTGCTGGCCTTGGTCATCCAGGACTTCGAACGCCAAACCGTTCCCCCGGTCAAGGCCGACCCGATCGAGTCGATTCTTTTCCGGATGGATCAGATGCAGCTCTCCCGCAAGGATCTGATTCCCTACATCGGTTCGATCTCCAAGGTCTCGGAGGTGCTGTCGCGCAAGCGTCCCCTGTCCCTGCCCATGATCCGCCGACTCAACCAGGGTTTGGGTATCCCCGCTGACATCCTGATCGAGGATGTCGAAACGGACAGCTCGGTCGTCGATCAAGAGCCAGAGATGGACTTCACCCGTTTCCCGCTCAAGGAAATGCAGGAGCGGGGTTGCTTCGGGGATTTTGAAGGGAACGCACAGCGCCTCAAAGAGTACGCCGAAGATCTGGTCAGAAAATTCATGCAAGACCTTTTGCCCAAGCAAGTCAGCCCGGCATTTCTGCGTGCCCCCATGCATCAGCGCGGGGATCGGCAAGCCGATGAGATGGCTCTCCTGGCTTGGCGCATGTGCGTCTTACGGCAAGCACGAGCGGTCAGCACTGCCAGGGAGTACAAGCGCGGCATCATCACACCAGCCTGGCTGCGGGAGCTGGCCAAGCTCTCTACATTCGATGAAGGTCCGAAGCTTGCGCGCGAATACCTCGCCCGTCACGGCATCACACTCGTCATAGAGCAGCATTTCAAACGCACCTTCCTCGATGGTGCGGCAATGCTCGACAACGACCGACCGATCATTGCCCTGACGTTGCGACATGACCGATTCGACAACTTCTGGTTTGCCTTACTCCACGAGCTGGCACACGTTGCCAAGCACCTGACACCAGAGTCTCCTGTGTTCATCGACGATCTGGATCGCAGCAATCCCGAAAAGGTCGAAGCGGAGGCCGATGCCATGGCCAAGGAAGCACTGATCCCCGAAAAGAGTTGGCGTACCGCCAAAGTGCGGCAAACGCTTCTGTCCGAAGACGCCGTCGCTTTCGCCGACGAGATTGGCGTGCATCCGGCCATCGTAGCAGGACGTTTGCGTCACGAAGGGAAGAACTTCCGTCTGCTTTCACACCTCATTGGCAAGACGGGACAGGTCAGCCAAATACTGGATTAATGAATAAAAGTCCCAAAACGGGAAGCGACCGATCTCATTGATCCTTTTTTGGGATTATCATATAATCCACTTGCCAGTACGGAATCGAACTCGCTATCGAGTCAGTGACCGTACTGACAGGAATCACGGTGTTGGCAGCTGGGTCTGTATCCAGTCGCCGACACCAAGGAAAAAGGCCCTGAAGTGCTGATAACACTCCAGAGCCTTTGGTGAGGTGAATAGGGGGCTACCAAACCACCCATGCACATCATGTCTTGAACGGACAGCGGATTTTACCAGTTTGCGGTGTGCTGGCAAGCCCAAACCCCCTCGACTTTCATGAGGAGTTGGCTATGGCCTACCACCGATGGAAGAGCGTATTTGTGCGCGCATACACCCGGTTCCGGTTCGGATGCCGGGAGGCTGTGTGTCACCACTGGCGCTCGCATCCGGGTCAGATGCAATTGTTTGTCTGATCCATCTCGGACGGGAATCAGTAGGACCTGACTCCCGTCTTTCCCTCTTTCCGCGAACTGATAAGGAAAATCTCATGTCCTCCAAGAAACCTACGAACGAGCACACCTCTGCCCGCGTGGCCTCGACTGCTGCCAAGTTGTTGAGCAATCCACGCACACCGGCATCCGTCAAATCCGTGGCGGCATCGGCCCTGACCCAAAAGGCCAGTGCCAGCAAGTCGAAAGGCAAATAATCGCTATGCCCCCGATGCCTGCCCTGCGCGGGCATTGGGTGGCACAGCGCTCGGCGCTGACACAGACGACAACGACATCAGAAGACTCCCATCTTCGATTGAACGCCGACGGAGGTAGCCGATGAGTACTGTCATCTCTGACTCGTAGTCTCGACGGTACCGGCATAGTTCCTCGCTATCGGTGCAACGACAACTTCCGATAGAGGGGAACGGGGGTGCTCGTGCACGCCCAATCAGGCATCAACGATTCAGTCCAAGGCATTTCTGACCGGGGCATGTCCGATCACGGCTGTCCGGCCACGCACGTTCCATACCGCAATCCTGTATGGAGCCAATCATGCCAAAGAAATGTAAAGCCTGCGGACGCAATTTTCAACCAGATGCTCGAGTCGCCGACGAACAGAAGTACTGTTCGGATCCTGAATGTCAGCGCAAACGACGCCAGGAATGGCAGCAAACCAAACGCCGCGACGATCCGCACTACCGCGAAAACGATGTAAGTTGCCAGCAAATAAGGCACTGTGCGCGTGCCACGGCGAAAGAGTTGGTGGAGATTTTGAGAGAACAGAGGACAGAATAGTGTCGAACTAACCGCCCTCCGGGTCAGGTCGTGCACACCCCTGGCACGCGCAGAATGGGCGCAATCCCCGCGTGGTTTGCGGGAAGTAGAAATGGAAACGCCCAACCGATAGGGGTTGGGCGTTGAATTCTGGTGGTGGAGAAACTCCACCGAAAGAACCGGCATCTTAAAGCATTTCGGGGTTTTTAGGAAGGATTGAGGCCAGTAGGGGCTTCGGAGGGAGTTTTTCGCATCTCTACCACCCCCGCCCATGCACCGAGTCGCTATCCAGCCAAGGGAAATAGCTGAGTTCGATTCCGCGAACCGCAATCACACTCACGAACATGGCAATCGCCACCAAGAGGCGGCCCAAAAGAAAATTTGCCAAAGTGTCAACCGAATTGTAAACTTCAGTCGGTTACTTGGAGGTAATCGATAGATGGGAACCCCGCTCAAGAACCCGCCCGTGTACCTGACCTTGGCCCAGGTGCGGTTCAACCCGATTCTGAAACTGGCCGATTTTCTGCCCAGCATCCAGGAGAGCTTCCGTCAGGCTGGCTATCCCGACTTCGATCGCCAGCACATTATCTCGATCCAGCTGACCGCCCAAGAAGGCCAACCGCCTGCTCCGACCCCTGTTCAGCAGGAAAGATTCCTGCTCGGCAACGTCGAAAAGACGCATACATTCATCCTCGATGGCCAGAGCCTCACCCTTCAGTCGACCAATTACGGCCAATTTGAAACCTTCTCGGCTTGCTTCCTGGATGGGCTGAACATCGTCAATGATGCAGTGAAGCTCGCATTCACCGAACGCGTCGGCCTTCGCTATCTCGACCGTGTGATGCCGCAAGCTGGAGAAACCATCGAGCAGTACCTCGTTGACCAGGTTCAAGGCCTGAATTCACGCCTCGGCGGACGCCCGCTCTATTCTTTTACGGAAGCAATGAACGAAATCGGGAACATCAAGCTGCTGAGTCGGGTTGCCATCCAAGAGGGGCCACTGGCCTTCCCCCCGGATATCCAACCAGGGAACATGCGAATTTCGGAAAGGTTTACGTCCTACGTCGGAAACAGTGCCATCCTCGATAACGATGGTTTCGTGGAAGGTCGTGAAGCGTTTTCGACGAAGGCGGTTGCCGAACATCTCGACGCCATCCACAAGGTCATCGGATCTGCATTCAAGACCACCGCGACGCCTTACGCATTTGCTGCCTGGGATAAGTGATCATGCTCGGACTCGCAGTTCCTGTTGGCGATTTCAACGCTCACGCTCACTATCGGCCAGTCCCTGCCATCCACAGGCAGGTGACCGTTGCCGAGGGTGG
This sequence comes from uncultured Dechloromonas sp., assembly GCA_964555315.1. Classification (GTDB taxonomy): domain Bacteria; phylum Pseudomonadota; class Gammaproteobacteria; order Burkholderiales; family Rhodocyclaceae; genus Azonexus. Next base: position 371 of record CAZKSD010000054.1, on the reverse strand, counting down.
CCCTCTCCCTTGTTTTGGTGGAAGCGGCACAGGTGGGGTCGAGGGTGTGCACTTCGTCATGTCGCGCCAGGGCTATAGTCCCTACGCGATCCTGAAGGTCGAGCTGGCGGCAGCACAGGACACCTACGCACCCTACACCGATCTAATGAAGGAAGTGAAGGCCGGCTTCGGTCGGACCATGTCCCATCTCCCGGCGGTATTCGGCGTATCGCGCCAGACACTCTACAACTGGCTCAGTGGCGAAACACCCAAAGAGCAGCACCAAGGCAAGCTCATACAGCTGGCCGCTGCCGCACGTGTATTCACCAAGACCGGTTTCAAACCGACCGCGCTGTCGCTCGATCGTACCGTTGCGCAGGGCAAGTCGTTCG
>CAZKSD010000053.1:0-12616 GCA_964555315.1 uncultured Dechloromonas sp. | reverse complement strand
AAGGGTCAATGAATTCGTCCGGCGCCCGCTGGTCCGCATCGCCTCGGGCCTGCTGGTGCTGGGTTTCGGGATCCACGGACTGATCGGCCTGGTGCGCCTGTCGCACTGGTTTTAGGAGAACGCGATGACCATGAAAATCCTGCTGCCGGTTGACGGCTCCGACTGCTCGCTGCGCGCCGTCGGCCATCTTGTCGCGCATAGCGCCTGGTTCCGGGAAGTGCCAGAGATTCATTTGCTGCACGTCCAGCCGCCGATCCCGATCGGTCATGCACTGGCCCACGTCAGCAAGGAAACCCTGCACAGCCACTACATGGAGGAGAGCCGCGAGCACCTGCTCGGCGCGCAGCAGCGCCTCGATGCCGCCGGCCGCTTCCACACGACCCACATCCATGTGGGGCAGCCGGCCGAGGTCATCGCCAGGCTGGCGGGCGAACTCGGGTGCGACCTCATCGTCATGGGCACCCACGGACGCAGCGGAATTGCCGGGCTGGTGACCGGGTCGGTGGCGAGCCGCGTGCTGCATCTGGCCGAATGCCCGGTGATGCTGGTGAAATGAACGCAGCTGCCGGTGGCGCCCGCGCTTCAAAGGCTGGCATCAGCACCGTGGAAACAGCGGCTGCCGGCAGCCGCGTCGTCGAGTTCGCCATTGCCGGCATGACCTGCGCCGCCTGCTCGGCGCGCCTGGAAAAGGTGCTCAACCGGCAGCCGGGCATGCAGGCCAATGTCAATCTGGCGGCCGAGCGGGCGCGCGTGCGGCTGGCAGGCGCGGCCGACGAAGCGGCGGTGATCGCCGCGGTGGCGCGCGCCGGTTTCACGGCCAGCCTGGTCGACAAGGAGACGCGGGCACGCGAGAAGGCACGCCGGGCGGCCGATTACCGGCGCGAAACCCGCCGTTTCTGGATTGCCGTGGCGCTGACCTTGCCGCTGCTCGGGCAGATGCTCTTCATGCTCGGCGATACGCATCACCATCCGGAACTGCCGCGCTGGCTGCAGTTGATGCTGGCGACCCCGGTCCAGTTCTGGATCGGCTGGCGTTTCTACGACGGCACCTACAAGGCGCTGCGCGGCGGCGGCGCCAACATGGATGTGCTGGTCGCGCTCGGTACCAGCATGGCCTGGGGTTTCTCGGCGCTGGTGACGCTGTTCGGGCTTGACCAGCATGTCTATTTCGAGGCCGGGGCGGCGGTCATCACCCTGGTCCTGCTCGGCAAGCTGCTGGAAGCGCGGGCCAAGGCGCGGACTTCGGAAGCGATCGAAGCGCTGATCCGCCTGCAGCCGAAGACGGCGCGCATTGAGCGCGACGGCCAGTGGGTCGAGATTGCCGTCGATGCGCTGATGCCGGGCGACATCTTCATGGTGCGCCCCGGCGAGAGCGTGCCGGTCGACGGCGAGGTGGTGGATGGCGCCTCCAGCGTCAACGAAGCGATGCTGACCGGCGAGAGCATGCCGGTGGGCAAGGCGGCCGGCGACAAGGTTTTCGCGGCGACGGCCAACGGCCAGGGGGCGCTACGCTGCCGGGCAACCGGGGTCGGCGAGCAGACGCTGCTGGCCGGGATCATCCGCCTGGTCGGCGAAGCGCAGGGCTCGAAAGCGCCGGTGCAGCGGCTGGCCGACCGGATTTCGGCGGTCTTCGTGCCGGTCGTCTGCGCTATCGCGCTGGCGACTTTCGCCGGCTGGTGGCTGTATGCCGGCGATTTTGCCGGGGCGCTGGTCAATGCCGTCGCCGTGCTGGTCATCGCCTGCCCGTGCGCGCTCGGGCTGGCGACGCCGACGGCGATCATGGTCGGCACCGGGCAGGGCGCGCGGGCCGGGATTCTGGTCAAGAACGTCGAGGCGCTGGAGCGGGCGGAAAAAATCGCCGTGCTGGCCCTCGACAAGACCGGCACGCTGACCAAGGGCGAGCCGCAAGTCACCGACGTCGTGCCGCTGGCGGCGGGCGCCGACGAGGCATTGCGCCTGGCGGCGGCGCTCGAACAGGGCTCGGAGCATCCGCTGGCACGCGCCGTCCTGGCGCGGGCTGCTGCGGTCGACCTGCAAAAAGTGGCCAATTTCAGCGCGACGCCGGGGCAGGGCGTGGCCGGGGAAGTCGACGGTCGCCGTTTGCGCCTGGGGGCGCCGGAGTGGCTGGGGCTGGCTGGCGATCCGGTGGTGGCGGGCCTGCAGCGGCAGGGCAAGACCGTCGTTGTGCTTGAAGAAAATGGCGCGGCGCTGGCGCTGCTGGCGATTGCCGACGCCTTGCGCCCGACCTCGCGTGTTGCCGTCGAACGCCTGCGCGCGCGCGGCATCCGCGTCGTCATGCTGACCGGCGACAACGCGGCGACGGCGGCGGCGATTGCGCAGGAAGCCGGCATCGACGAATTCCGCGCCGGCATCCTGCCCGGCGCCAAGGCGGCGGCGGTGGCCGAACTGAAATCCGGCGGGCTGGTGGCGATGGTCGGCGACGGCATCAACGACGCGCCGGCGCTGGCGGCGGCCGATGTCAGCTTCGCCATCGGCGCCGGTTCCGACGCGGCGGTCGAGGCCGCCGACCTGACGCTGATCCGCAGCGACCTGTGCGGCGTCGACGACGCCATCGAACTGTCGCGGGCGACGCTGGGCAAGATTCGCCAGAATCTCTTCTTCGCCTTTATCTATAATGTGCTGGGAATTCCGCTGGCGGCCCTGGGCATGCTCAATCCGGTCGTCGCCGGGGCGGCGATGGCGATGAGTTCGGTCTCGGTCGTGTCGAATTCCCTGTTGCTCAAGCGCTGGCGCCCGCGTGGCCGCCAGGCGCAGTAAGGGGGTTATCTGGAAGAAAGCGAAAAACTGTCGTTCTACGAGGAACTGCTCGACAGCATCGCGCGGGTCGTCTATCGCCTCGATTTCGTGACCGGCCGCTTCGAATACATCTCGGGGGCGGCCACTCGCCTGTTCGGGATGGATCTCGAAATGGTCCGCGAATCCGGCGTCGAACTGATCGGGCGCCACTTGCTGCCGGGCGACTACGAAGCGGTGATGGCGCGCATCGTCGAAGCCGCGGCGAGTCGCCCCGGTGAACGCGTGTCGCTGGCCGTCGATTATCGACTGCTCGATGCCGAGGGGAGGATTCGGCATTGTCATGACTCGATGGTGATCGAGGCCGATGCCGCCGGCAGACCGCGCGCCGCCTTGGGTGTCTCGATCGACGTCAGCAGGCGCATCGCGGCCGAAGTCGTCATGCACGAAAAGGAGGCACAGTTCCGGGCGACGATGGAGGCCGCCCAGGTCGGCATCTTCGTCCTTCAGGACGGTGTGTTCCGTTACGTCAATCCGTTTCTGGTCAACCTGATCGGTTATGCGGAGGAGGAATTGGTGAACCGTCTGGGGCCTCAGGACATGATCATTCCCGAGCAGCGCGCAATGGTCGTCGATCATGGTCAGCGACGCGCCGCCGGCGAGCAGGGCAGGCCCTACGAGTTGACCGCGCTGCGCAAGGACGGGACGACGGTGCCGGTCATGATCCTCGGCTCGCCGGCGACCTACGAGGGACAGCCGGCCTCGGTCGGTACCCTGCTCGACATTTCGGCGCAGAAGGAAGCCGAGCAGCGGGCGCGCGAACTGGCCGATTTCGATCCACTGACCGGGCTGCCGAACCGCCGGCTGCTGCGCGACCGCTGCAAGCAGCTTCTGGCGGCGGCCGAGCGCGACGGTTCGGAGATGGCGCTGATCTTCCTCGATCTCGATCATTTCAAGCGGGTCAATGACTCGCTTGGCCACAGCGTCGGCGACGAACTGCTTTGCGCCGTGGCCCAGCGCCTGACCACCGCGTTGCGCAAGGTCGATACGCTGGCCCGTCTGGGCGGCGACGAATTCATCATCGCCCTTCCCGGCGTGCGCGCCGCCGGCGCCGCCGAAGTCGCATGCCGTCTGATCGATGTCTGTGCGGCCCCGTTCTCGCTGGGCGGGCACGAGCTGACGATCACCCCGTCGCTCGGCATCAGCCTCTACCCAGTCGATGGCACCGACTTCGAAGCCCTGCTGCGCAACGCCGACGCCGCGATGTACAAGGCCAAGGACGCCGGGCGCAACGCCTTCCGCTTCTATTCGAGCGAGATGAACGTCGCGACGCTCAAGCATCTGCTGATGGAGAGCGGTCTGCGCCGCGGCCTCGGCGCCCGCGAATTCGTCCTGCATTATCAGCCGCTGGTGCACGAGACCGGCGGCATCATCGGCGTCGAGGCGCTGATCCGCTGGCAGAACCCGGAAGTCGGACTGGTCTCGCCGGACCAGTTCATCCATGTCGCCGAGGACATCGGCCTGATCAACCCGATCGGCGACTGGGTGTTGCGCGAGGCCTGCCGGCAGGTGCGCGCCTGGCAGGATGCCGGTTTGCCGCCGCTGTTCGTGGCGGTCAACGTATCGCCCATCCAGTTCCGCCAGGCCGGCTTCGTCGACACGGTTGCCAGTGCGCTCTCCGCGTCGGGCCTGGACGCGCGCTACCTGGAACTGGAGTTGACCGAGCGCACCGTGATGAACGACGCCGAACAGAACCTCGGCACGCTGTCGGCGCTCAACGACATGGGGATCGAACTGGCGCTCGATGATTTCGGCACCGGCTATTCGTCGCTCGCGTATCTCAAGCGCATTCCCGTCGGCAAGCTCAAGATCGACCGCTCGTTCGTCAGGGATCTGGAGGTCGACCCGGATGACCGCGCCATCGCCTCGACCATCCTCAGCATGGGCCGCAGCCTGCGCCTCAAGGTGCTGGCCGAGGGCGTCGAGACCGTCGAACAATACGAGATACTGCGCGGCATGGGCTGCGAACTGGCGCAGGGCTATCTTTTCGGCCGCCCGCTGCCGCCGGAGCAGTTTGTCGCGTTTCTCGAGCAACAGGGGTTGCTCGGCAAGAAGGGATAGGGCATGGAAACAAGCGTCATCAAGGTTGGCGGCATGAGTTGCCAGGGTTGTGTCAGGAACATCACGGGTGTGCTCACCGCCGTGCCGGGGGTGGCGACGGCGGAAGTCTCGCTCGAAGCTGCCGAGGCGCGTGTGGTCTTCGATCCGCGGGTCGTTGCGCGCGGCGCGCTGGTCGCGGCGATCGAAGACGCCGGGTTCGATGCCGAGTGAGTTAGACTCGCTGCACCAGATCAACGCCAGAGAAGCGCGGTGCCGAAAGAAAAGATCAGGCTTACCCAGCTAACCCGCGGCGGCGGCTGCAAGGTCGCCCCGGACGTCCTGCGCGAGATCCTCGCCGGCATCAAGCCGGGCATCGTTCCGCCGCAGTTGCTGATCGGCAGGGAGGATGGCGACGATGCGGCGGTCTACCAGATCGGCGAACGCCAGGCGATCGTCGCCACCACCGACTTCTTCACCCCGGTCGTCGATGACCCGTTCGATTTCGGCCGGGTGGCGGCGACCAATGCGTTGTCCAACATCTACGCGATGGGCGCCACCCCGCTGTTTGCGCTGGCGCAGGTCGGGATGCCGGTCAACGTGCTGCCACGGGAAGCGATCGCCGGTATCCTCGAGGGCGGCGAGTCGGTCTGCCGGAGAGTCGGCATCCCGGTCGCCGGCGGACACACGATCGATTCGCTCGAACCGGTTTACGGGCTGGTCGTGATCGGTCTGGCGGATCCGGCCCGCCTCAAGCGCAATACTGCGGCCCGGCCCGGTGATCGCCTGGTTCTCGGCAAGCCGCTCGGGACCGGCATCTATGGCACGGCGCTGAAACGGGGCGAGTTGTGCGCAAGCGATTACGAGGCCATGATCGCCAGCGCCACCCGGCTCAACACGCCGGGACCGGTTCTGGCGTGCCTCGACGGCGTCCATGCGGTCACCGGCGTCGCCGGGTTCGGTCTGCTCGGCCACCTGCTGGGGGTGTGCAGGCGCAGCGGGGTCGGGGCGCGCGTCCGTTTTGCGGCGCTGCCGCTGCTGGCGCAGGCGCTGGCGTTGGCCGGAGCCGGTTGCGTCGGCGGCGCCGCGCAGCGCAACTGGGAAAGCTGTAGCGAGGAGGTGACGCCTGGCGCGGGCATCGGCGGCAAGGAGAGGACGGTGCTGAGTGATCCGCAGGCGTCGGGCGGGCTGCTGGTTTCGTGTTCGCCGGAGGCGGTCACCGAGGTGCTGTCGATATTCCTGCAACAGGGTTTTTCACATGTCTCGGTCATCGGTGAAGTCGTCGCGGGCAAGCCTGCGATCGAGGTTTTCTGAGCCTGGAGAATTCTGAATGAGCACCGTCGGGTCAGTCTTTCGCATCGTGATGTTCCTTGCGCTCGCGCTGCTGGCGGGCCTGTCGTTCGCCAAGGGCGAGGCCGCGCCGGAGGCCATGCTGACGATCGCCAACCGCGATATCGTCATGTTGCGGGCGACGGCGCAGGGCGCCTCGCCGGAGATGCGCATCAGGCGAATCCACGAGCGGCTGAGACAGATGGACGAGCGCGACTTGAGCGAGCCGCTTTCGCGCGCGCGCCTGACCATCGACAACCGCAAGGGGGTCGTCTATTACATCGGCGATCGCAACATTTTCGTCCTCTACGAGGGCGACCTCGACGAAGGCGAGAAGCGCAGCCTGGATGACATGGCGGAACTGGTCGGCAAGCGTTTGGAGGGCGCGATCGCCGCCCTCGTCGAACAGGGCCACGGTACGGTCCTGATCAAGGGCATCGTCTTCTCCCTGCTGGCCACTGCGGTGATGCTGGCACTCCTGTGGGGAATCCGCAGGGCGACCGCCTATGTGCTCGGCCGCCTGCAGCAGCGCGTCCTCTCGGCCAGCGCCGACACGAAGCTGCGCTGGGCGGCGCAGGGCTGGCTGCTGGTCAAGCGCGTGGCGCAACTGGTGCTGGTGGCGCTGTGGGTCTCGGTTGCCTACCTGTGGTTCACCTACGTGCTCGCCAACTTTCCGCTGACACAGCCGTTTGCCGAGCGCCTGTCCGGCCTGCTTGTCGAGATCCTGGTCCATATCGGCGAAGGCGCCGTCGCTTCGCTGCCCGGATTGATAACCGTCGCGATCATCCTCTTCCTGACCAAGGCGGCCAACGACGTGGCCGGCAACATCTTCGACAGCGTCTCGCTCGGACGCTCGCTGATTCCCGGCGTGCACAAGGACACCGCGCATGCGACGCGGCGGCTGGTCGGCGTTGTCGTCTGGGGGGTCGGCGTCGCCATCGCCTACCCGTACCTGCCGATTGCCGACAGCGATTCGTTCAAGGGCCTGTCGGTCATGTTCGGCTTCATGCTCACCCTCGGGTCGGCCGGCGTCGTCACCCAGATGATGAGCGGGCTGGTTCTGGTCTATTCGCGCGCGCTGAAGGTCGGCGATTTCGTCAGCGTCGGCGAGGTTACGGGAGTGGTCAAGGAGACGGGTGCCCTGTCGACCAAGATCATCAACATGCGCAACGAGGAAGTGACGCTTCCCAATGCCCTCCTGGTCGCCAGCCCGATCAAGAATTACACCGGCGCCTTCGGCGAGCACGGGGCGCTGGTCTCGACGACGGTGACGATCGGCTACGATACGCCGTGGCGCCAGGTGCATGCGATGCTGATCAAAGCGGCGGAAGCGACTTCGGGCCTGTGCACGCAGCCCACGCCCTTCGTCATGCAGAAAAGTCTGCAGGACTATTATGTCGAATACGAACTGTATGCCTACGTCGATCGCCCGCTGGAGCGCATCAAGATCCTCTCCGAACTGCATTCGCACATCCAGGACCAGTTCAATACCTATGGCGTCCAGATCATGTCGCCGCATTTCGTCATGCAGCCGCCGAGCAACGTCGTGGTGAACAAGGAAGACTGGTTCGCCGCGCCGGCAGAACCGCCCGCTGCGCAAGGGTCGCAGTAGCCGCTCTCGTGGGATGGTGCGGCCAGATGCCGCGGAGGGCGCTAGAATTCGCCCTTGTCCGATCATCCCACCTAAAGATTGAAGGAGAACAAGCCAATGTCCGGTCACGGATTTCACGTACACGGTCCGCACGATCACGAAGTCGAACACGTTGCCCAGCATGGCGGCGACCGCTTCACCGCGCGGCTGGCGGTGCTGACCGCCGTTCTGTCGACCATCGGCGCCATCTTCGGCTACATGGGCGGCCATTCCCAGAACGCAGCGCTGCTCCTCAAGAACGAGGCGGCAATCCAGAAGACTTCGGCGTCGAACCAGTGGAACTACTACCAGGCGAAGAGCAACAAGCAGAATCTCGCCGAGCTGTCGATCACGCTGACCAGCGGCGAGGCGCAGGAAAAGTACCGCAAGGAAGTCGAGCGCTACAAACAGGAAAAGGCCGAAATCAAGGTCGACGCCGACAAGCTCGAGGCGCTCGCCAAGGAGGCCGACCGCCTGAGCGAGGTCGAGATGCATGTCCACGAACGCTGGGCAATGGCGACGACGATGCTGCAGATCGCCATCGCTCTCGCCGCCATCACGCTGCTGACGCGCAAGCGCTGGCTGCTGGTCGGTGTTTACGGCTCGGCCGGCCTCGGGCTGCTGGCTGGCGCCATGGGTTACCTGCACCTCTGATGTCGATGCCCGCCGCCGGTTGCCGCCGGCAAGCCGTCGCCGGACTGGTTTTTGCCCTTCTGGCGGCGTCGACCGCAACCGGCGAATCCTGCCGCATCGCCTACGACATGGGCTCGTCGGGCATCCGGGCGGGCGCTTCCGGCAGCGCCGTCACGTCGCAGGCGGGCATCGACTATCTCGATCCGCTGTGGGCGGGTCGTGGACTCGAGGAAACGGTCGTGCCGACCATCGCCGCATTGAACGATCTCCCGCGCGAGGCCGGCTTTCCCGCCGACTGCGCGCGCGTCGGCGGCGGCTTCTCCGCCTGGCGGCTCGCCCTCGAGCAGGACGCGGAGCAACTGGCAGCGATCCTCGCCCGCATTCACGCCGCCAGTTCGGTCAGCGTGCTGGTCATTCCGCAGTTGCAGGAAGGCGCCTACGGCTATTACGGTGCCCGCCAGTTGCTCGGCGACCGGCTGACGACCAGCCACGTGCTCGACATCGGCGGCGGCAGCCTGCAGATTGCCGGCGAGCGCAGCGCCTGGGGCGACATGCTCGGCCAGAAGGCCTGGCATCGCCGGCTGTGCCAGGAAATCCGCAATTCCGAATCGGCTCCGTGCGATCTGCAGCCGATGACCGGCGCCGAACTCGCCACCGCACGCTCCCTGCTGGCGGAACTGCTCGGCGGCATCCCGGCGGCGCTGCCGGGACCGGTCACCCTGACGGCGATCAGCCGTCCGGTCAGCCGCAGCATCGCCCCGGCGGTTGCCCGTCTGGTGCCGTCCGGCGCCGGCGCCGATGTCCTGCAGCGCGCTGCCGTCAGCGCGGCGATCGGTCAGATCGCCGGGTTGACGAGCAGCGAAACCGTGGTCGCGACGGGCAACCCGCGCGATCATGTTGCCTATTTGCTGAGCAGCATGCTGCTGGTCGAGGGCGTGTTGCTGGCGACCGGCGGCGAGTCGCTGAAGGTGGCCGAGGTCGACCTGACCAACCTGCCCGGACTGCTCGCCGACGACCGGGCGTTCGCCTGGGGGCGGCGTCCTGACTGCTACCTGGAGCGCCTGCGGACGCTGGGCCTCGGCGCCTACGCCAGCGATCCGGCGACCTGCCCCTGATCGGAGCAGTGTCGGGCTGCGTCACGAGTAGCGACGCGCCAGGTATTTCCGCGTCTCCTCCAGCACGGCGATAGCGACCGCGAGAGCGATCATCAATCCCCAGACCACCGGCGCGAAAGCCTGGGTGGCAAAGAGTTCGTTCCCCAACGGCGTGTAGACGATCGCCAGGATCAACGCAAGTTCGACGGCGAGACCGAGCAGAAGCAGCGGATTCCGGGTCAGCGGAAAATGGATCGCGGCGACGCGGGGGTGACGGCAGAGAAAGACATTGACCATCTGGGCGACGACGATTGCCGCGAGGCAGGCGGTGGTCGCCTGCCGATACAGCGGATCAACGGTGGCGAGGAATTCGCCATATTGCCAGCCGCCGAGGTCGAGGACGAAGAAGAACACCGTGAGCGCCACCGCGGCTTGGAGCGGGCCGAGCCAGAGATAGGCGCGCGCCAGCAGCGGCCACGACAGCAGGCGTTCATGGGCGAATCGCGGCGGCTGGCGCATCAGGCCGGGGTCGGGACGTTCGGCTCCCAGCGCCAGCGCCGGCAGCATGTCGGTGCCGAGATCGACGGCGAGGATCTGGATGATCGTCAGCGGCAGGGGAATCCTGAACAGCACGTAGGCCAGATAGGGAACCAGTTCGGGAACGTTCGAGGTGAGGATATAGGTCAGGAACTTGCGGATATTCTCGAAGACCGCCCGCCCTTCCTCGACGGCATTGACGATGCTGGCGAAATTGTCATCGAGCAGGATCATGTCGGCCGCCGCCTTGGCCACGTCGGTTCCGGCGAGGCCCATGGCGATGCCGATGTGCGCGCTCTTCAAGGCTGGCGCATCGTTTACCCCGTCACCGGTGACGGCGACGATTTCGCCCTTGTTGCGCAGCGCGTTGACCACCAGCATCTTCTGCTCCGCGGTGACGCGGGCGAACAGGATTTCCGGGCTGTCGAGGGCGATCTGCAGTTGTGCCGGGCTCAGCTTGCGCACCGCTTCACCGAGCAGCACGGTTGGCTGCGCACTGCTGACCAGCCCGATTTCCCGGGCGATGGCGAGGGCGGTATGCGGATGATCGCCGGTCACCATGATGACCTTGATGCCGGCCGAGCGGCAGCGCGCCATCGCCTCGGGGACCTCGGGCCGCGGCGGGTCGTGGAGGCCGATCAGGCCGGAAAACACCAGATCCCGCTCGGCGGGGATGTCGCCCGGTGCGAGCTTGCGGTAGGCGAAGGCCAGCACCCGCAGCCCGGAATCGGCCATCGCCTCCTGCACCCTGGCGACCTGCTGCACGCCCTCGTCGTCGAGCGGGATTGCCCCGCCGTCATGGTCGACCTGCGCGCACAACTGCAAGACGACCTCGGGCGCTCCCTTGCAATACAGCCAGCGCGCGCCACCGTCGTCGACAATGACCGACATGCGTCGCCGGTCGCTGTCGAACGCCAGTTCGCCGCGCCGCGGCGCGTCGCCGCACGCGCCGTGCCGCACGGCAAAATCGCGCAGCGCCGCTTCCATCGGGTCGCCCAGCCAGACTTCGCTGCCGTCTTGCTGGCCGCGTTTGAGGTTGTGGCAATTTGCCGCGTTGCGCAGCAGGTGTCGGGTCGCTGACCCTGCGGGCGGCTGGTGCGCGTCGAACAGCTTGCCTGCGCAGAAAGCCTGGCGCACGCTCATCCGGTTCTCGGTCAGCGTGCCGGTCTTGTCGCTGCAGATGACGGTGGTGGCGCCCAGCGTCTCCACCGCCGGCAGATGGCGTACCAGCGCATGCCGCCGCGCCATGCGCTGTGTCGCCATGGCCAGCGACAGGGTGACGGTGGGCAACAGGCCTTCCGGCACGTTGGCGACGATGATGCCGATGGCGAACATCAGGTTGGCCCAGAAGGGCAGGCCGATCAGGGCGCCGATCGCGAAGAACAGCAGGCCCAGCGCGCTGGCGAAGATGGCGACCAGTCTGGAGAGGCGGGCGATTTCGATCTGCAGATGGGAAACGGTCTTTTCCGCCGTCTGGGTCAGGTGGGCAATCCTGCCGAACTCGGTTTTCATGCCGGTGGCAAAGACGATGGCGCGCCCCTCGCCGGAAACCAGTGAAGTGCCGGCCAGCAGCAGGTTCTTCGTGGCGAGCGGCGTCTCGCTTGCCACGCTTTCCGGGTTGCGCGCCTTGGGCAGCGATTCGCCGGTAACGGTCGCCAGGTTGACCCGCACATCGGTCCCGGCGATCAGCCGGCAATCGGCCGGGACGTTGTCGCCCTCGGCGAGCAGGATCACGTCGCCGGGAACCAGGGTTTCGGCGGGCAGCGTGAATAGCTTGCCGTCGCGCATGACCTTGACCGTCTGCGGCAGCAGTTTGCGCAGCGCGGCGATCGCCCGTTCGGCGCGATATTCCTGCCAGAAGGAAAACGAGCCGTTGATCACGATGACGGCGAGAATGGCAGCCCCGAGCTGCCACATGCCCTCGCCCGGGCTGCGCGATTCGGCGAAAAAGGCCAGCCCGGCGGCGACCCAGAGGATCAGCGCGAAGAAATGCGTGAATTCGCCGAGAAGCCGCCGCCACTCGGCCTCTTGCCTGATCTCGTCAAGGCGGTTGACGCCGTATTCTCCCAGGCGTCTTGCGGCTTCGGCCATGCTCAGGCCCTGTTCCGAAGTTCTCAGGCTGCGCAGGGCATCCGCGATGGAGAGATGTGCAATGTGCATGGGGCAGGATCGATCCGTTTCCGCCGTCAGGTTACTCCAAAAACAGCGCTGGAAGCCGTGGCCGCGTCGCCCGTAGCCGGGAGCTGAAGGTGGCAAGGCTTTGCCGGATCGGGTGTCAGCCCGATAATGTGCGGATGGAAGACCGTCGCAAGGACCTTCGCTTTCGCGCCCGCATTCAGTGTGACCTGATGATTGCGGCGACCGGCAAGCGCTACTCGGGGATTACCCGGAACATTTCCCGCGGCGGGGCCGAATTCGAGGCGAGCGAATCGATGACGCGGGGCGTCCAGCCGGTGACCGTCGGGACGCCAGCCATCATGACCTTCCTGTTGCGCCGCGGCGGCAACTTCCAGGAACTCAAGGTCCAGTGCCGGGTCCGCTT
>CAZKSD010000052.1:0-12865 GCA_964555315.1 uncultured Dechloromonas sp. | reverse complement strand
AGAGCAGAACCGCCAGATGCAGGCCGGCCGCGAGTGCCAGGAATGGAGCGATCCTTCGCCATTCGGGTATCTCGGGAGGAAATTCCAGCCGTGCGCCGTTCATCCGTGAATTGTAGCCTCCTGAAGCAAGGAGCGTGACTCAGCCGCCCGGCGCGTATCCGATCCGGAAACCGCGGTTGGCGTGGACATCGGCGATATGGAGCGGTGACAGGATCGCCGCCCTTGCCGATCGTATCGAGCCGGACGACCCCATCGGCGACCCGCCAGGCCAGACCTTCGCCGGCCGGCTGGCAAATGCTGGGTAGCACGAGGCATGAGCAAACTCTCCTCTCCCAAGAGGACTTGCGGTGCAGCGCGGTCGACCGTCGAAGAAAGGCGCATTTCGCTTCCGGGGTCCGCACGTGCGGCAAGCTCCGCGCACTCTCGGGGCTTGCCGGCGCGACGGCCGTGGCGCCCGGTCAGAACTTGAGGTTCAGCCCCGTGTATATCGTGCGTCCCGCGCCTGGAACTCCGGTTCCCCAGGCAGGGTTGCCAGGATTGAGCATCATCGTCGATCCCTGGCCGACGTAGGCGCCGCCCAGCGGCATGTAGTAGAACTTGTCGAAGAGGTTCTCGACGCCGAAGTCGATCCGGGCCTGCTTCCAGGAATAGCTCAGGCGCAGGTTGGTCAGTCCGTAGCCCGGGGTTTCGAGTTCGTTGCGCACCGCCGAGACGTCGTCCTTGCGGGTGACGCCGATGACTTCGAGGACATTGTTCCAGCCGCCGATCTGGTGGGTGAGCGCGACGCGGGCATTGAGCGGCATGATGTTGTACAGGCCGTCCCCGGTATCGCGGTTTTCGCCATGAACGTAGCCGATCAGGCCGCGCAGGCCGAAGTCGCCGACCCCGGTCTGCGCCAGGGGCATCTGGCCGGAGATATCGATGCCGTAGAGTTCGGCCGAGGCGTTGGCATATTGCAGCACGACGAACTGGTTGGTCGTGGTCGCGTTGTTCCGGGTGCAGGAGGCGCCGCTGGTGCAGCGGACGGCGTCGATGTAGTCGGTGACGCGCGAATAGTACGGCGTGGCCTTGATTTCCCACGAGTGGTCGGCCGCGTGCCAGTCGAAAGTCGCGGCGATGGTGTGAGCGACTTCCGGCTTGAGATCGAGGTTGCCGATGTAGCCGTTGCCGTCGCCGACGGTGTTGTTCATGACCGCGGCCATCGACCAGGTAGACCATGTGTAGCGCTCATAGAGATTGGGCGAGCGCACTTTGCGCGCAACGCCGAATTCGATGTCGGCCATCTCCGATGGCGTATAGCGGGCCAGCGCGGTCAGGTTCCAGTTGTTGTCGGTGCGCTTGCGGTCCTGGGCGTTGAAGGCGGCAGCGTCCCTTTGCTGGTTGTTGACCATCATCCCCATACCGTTGGTGTTGGGGTTGTAGCCCTGGACGGGCCCGGCATCCATCTGCACGTTTTCATAGCGGGCGCCGAGCAGCGTCTTCCACTGGGCATTCAGTTGCGATTCCCATTCCCCGAACAGCCCGAAGCGGTTGCGCTCGCCGTCGTTGATGTTGGAGAAGGTGCCCGGCCACATGCCGCCGCCCGAGGGCGGCCACCAGTCGTCGAGTGTGTAGCGCTGGTAGAGGCCGCCGACGCGCAGCAGGTCCTTTTCGCTCAGGTTGATGTCGGCGGCGACCGTGCCCCCGGTGTTCTTGCTGGCGGCGTACATCGGCATGCCGGCGGCGCAGGTGGGGCTGATCGGCGAACACGGCATGCCGACCGCGGTCATCATTCCCCCGCCGTACCAGAAGCGCTTGTCCGGGCCGAAGTCCATGAAATGATCGACCGTCTCGCGGTAGATCCGCGCATCAAGCTTGCCCCAGCCGAACTGGCCGACGTAGTTCAGGTTGAAGCGCTGCTGTTCGTTGTCGAGCATATCCATGCGCTGATTGGGATAAAGCTGTTCCGGCGTCTTGACGAAGGTGTATCGGAACTCGACGAGATTGCCGTCGCCCTGGAGGCCGAGCGCCACTTGCTGGGTCCAGGTCTGGTAGGCGCTCGACCCGACTTCATCGAGGGCGAGGGTGTGGCCGAGGCGGCCGGTCGCCGTCGTCGTCTTGAAGTCGCCGCCCGCCTTGTAGTTGCCTGATTGCGCGTAGGAGCCGGTATAGGCAATGCTGAACGATTCGCTGGCTGCCGCGGCGTAGATGTTGCCACCCCAGGCGTTGCCGTTGCTGCGGTAGAAGGCTCCCAATTCACCCGTGGTCAGCAGTGCCTGCCCGGGCGCCGCGAAGGGCAGCGGACGGCCGTTGGCAACGATGGTGCCGCCGATGCTGTCGCCGCCAACGCTGACCGGGCCGATGCCGGGATAGACCTTGAGCATGGCCACATTGCTCGGGTCGAGGTAGGACAGCGGCGGATTCATGTGGTTGGGGCACGACGCGATCAGGTCCATTCCGTCGACCAGGATGCGGTTGCGGTCGTCGGCCAGTCCGCGAATCACCGGCAGGCTGGAGGTGCCGCCGGCACTCTGGAACTGCACGCCGGGCACGTCACGCATCAGGGTGGCGGTGTCGCTGGTCGCCGGACGCAACATCCGCAATTCCTCACCGCTGACGCCGGACGGGTTGCCGAAGCCGCTCGCCGCCGGCTCGCGCGCGCCAAGGACGACGACATCATCGAGGACGGCCGGCCCGGCTTCCTGGCTCTGCGCCAGAACGGCCGACGGAGCGGCGGAGCCGGAGAACAGAACGGCGACAGCCGCCGCCAGCGGATGAATGCGGAACCCCATGAAACGCTCCCTCGATTGATTTTGTGGTGGTGGCGATTATCGTGGGAGCGGCCCGTGCGTGAAATGTGGCAAATTGTCGCGCGACAATTTGTCCGGTTCCAACAACCGAAGGATTGCGCTTAGGGTTGGCTCTCCCAAACCGGGCGCCGGGGCATCGCAAGGTAGACATCAAGGCGATCGCCGTAACCGATTTCTACCACCTCGGCCAGGTCGATGCGCGGCAGGCCTGCTTCGTCATCGGCTCGGACGTGCTCGGACCGATGGGGCACGAGTTCGTCCCGCTGGTGAACAGGATGGATGCCGAAGAGTTCCTCAAGGACCACAAGGGCGAACGGGCGCTCACTTTCGACCAGTGAACCACCCAACTCGTCGATCAGGTCGACAACGGCAGGTTCTAGGACGTCGCCGCGGAGGCGTTCAGCCTTTCCAGCGACTCACGCAGCTTGGACGGTTCATCCAGGCGCAGCATGCGGCGCACGGTGGGCGCAAGCTCGTTGACATCGGCTTTCAGCACGCGACTCTTGACCTTGAGTATCTGCGAGGGATGCATCGAGAAGTTGCGCAGTCCCATGCCGAGCAACAGACGCGTAAGCTTGGGGTCGCCCGCCATTTCTCCGCAGACCGAAACCGGGACGCCGACCTTCTCGGCGCTGGCCAGCGTGTGGGCAATCAGCATCAGCACCGCCGGGTGCAGCGGATCGTAGAGACTGGATACCTGCTCGTCGGAACGGTCGATGGCCAGCGTGTACTGGATCAGGTCGTTGGTGCCGATCGACAGGAAGTCGAGGCGGCGCAGGAAGAGGCCGACCGCCAGCGCCGCCGCAGGAATCTCGATCATGCCGCCAACCTCGATGTTTTCATCGAAGGGAACCTTTTCGCCACGCAGGCTCGACTTGGCCAGTTCCAGCGCGGCCAGCGTCTGGTCGATCTCGTGGGCGTGGGCGAGCATCGGGATGAGGAGCTTGATCGGTCCGTATTTCGTGGCGCGCAGGATGGCGCGCAACTGGGTCTGGAACATCCGCGGCTCGGCCAGCGACAGGCGGATGGCGCGGCGCCCCAGCGCCGGGTTGGTCTTGACGCGGTTGCCGATTTCGTCCGGGTGGAAATCCTTGTCGTTGCCGAGGTCGAAGGTGCGGATCGTCACCGGGCGGCCCTCCATGCCCTTGACGACCTTCTTGTAGGCCTCGTACTGCTCGCGCTCGTCAGGCATGTCGCCACGGTCGAGAAAGAGGAATTCGGTGCGGAACAGGCCGATGCCTTCGGCGCCGCCGTCGAGCGCGGCCGCCACGTCCCCCGGCAGCTCGATGTTGGCGTACAACTGGACATCGATACCGTCGAGGGTCTGCGACCTGGCCGTCTTCAGCCGCCTGAGCTTGGAGTTCTCCAGCTCGATCTGGTTCTTGCGCAGCTGATACTCTTCCAGCACCCGCTGATCGGGATTGACGATGACCACGCCGCGCGCGCCATCGACGATCAGTTGCTCGCCGTCGCGGATCATCGCGCGGGCATTCTCCATCCCGACCACCGACGGAATCGCCAGGCTGCGCGCCAGGATGGCGGTATGCGAGGTGGCGCCGCCGACATCGGTGATGAACGACGCGAAACGGTGTTCCTTGAAGGCGATCACGTCGGCCGGCGACATGTCATGGGCGACAACGATCAGGGTCTCTTCCTTGACCCCCTTGACGGCCTTCATGAGCGGCCGGCCGGGATGACCCAGAAGCTCCTTGACCACCCGCTCGACGACCTGCCTGACGTCAAACTTGCGCTCGCGCAGGTAGGGGTCTTCGAACTTGCTGAACTGGGCAACCAGGCGCTCCATCTGCTGGACCAGCGCCCACTCGGCATTACAGCGCCGCTCGCGAATGATCGCGCGCGGCTTGTCGCAAAGTTCCGGGTCATCAAGGAACATCGTGTGGATATCGATGAATGCACCCAACTCGGCCGGCGCGTTCTCGGCCGACTCCTTCATCAGTTCCAGTTCGCGCTTGACCGCATTGATCGCGGATTCAAAGCGGGCAATCTCCCTGTCGACCATGCGCGGCGCAATGGTCAGATGCGACACCTCTAGGGTCGCGTGCGACATGAGCATGGCCCGCCCGATGGCGATGCCGCCGGAGACCCCAAGGCCGTGCAGGATGAAACTCATGCGCTCATTCCCCTTCGCCGAAATAGTCGGCGATCAGCGCCATCAGGGCATCCATCGCTTCCTGCTCGTCCGGACCATCGGTTTCCAGCGTGACCTTCGCCCCCTTGCCGGCAGCCAGCATCATCACGCCCATGATGCTCTTGGCGTTGATGCGGCGCGGCCCCTTGGCCATCCACACCTCGCTCTTGTACTTGCCGGCGAGTTGCGTGAGCTTGGCGGAAGCCCGCGCGTGCAGGCCCAGCTTGTTGATGATTTCGGTTTCCGTACTCAGCATGGTCAATGCTCCAGGATGTTGAAAACGCCGTCGCGACCCCCGTCGCGGGCACGTTGCAGCAGGATTTCCATACCCTTCTCGCGGTAGGTCAACGCACGCAGCAGCATCGGCAGATTGACGCCCGTCAGGCCCTCGACACGCCCCGGTTCCAGGAGCTTGATCGCCAGGTTGGCGGGGCTGGCGCCGAAAATGTCGGTGAGGACCAGCACGCCGTCGCCGTTGTCGACCAGTTCGAGCATCTGACGGGCCAGTGGCAGCAGGTCGCGCGGATCGTCCTGCGCCGAAACACCGAGCTGGTTCACCTGGACCGGGCGTTTGTTGAGGACATGGCAGGCATTCTGCACCAGCGCCTCGCCGAAGCTGCCGTGGGTTATGAGGAGGATACCGATCATGTCGGGATTCTAACCCAGCTCTGGTGGCCGCTATCGACCTGAATTACCTTGCCCGTACTGTCCGTCGAACAGACCCTCAATCGTAGTCAGCAGTCCGGTGGCGTGCGTGGTGTCGCGTGCAATCACCAGCATGAAAGGCTTCACCGGCTTTTGACCCGTCTGCTCGGCATAGGTCAGCAAATGCACCTTGGTTTCTTCATGAACGCGGATGCCGTCCATGAGCTTGAATGACCATGAAATCTGCAGGGGTTTCAATGTTTTCAATGCCTTGCACAGTGGGCGCGGTATTGGCCGGCAGCGTATGCAAGATTTTTCGGCACCTGCGACCGGCCAAACCCAAGCGGAAACACAACAACGCCGCCAATAGCTGATTATCGATGTGTCGCCCACGCCATGTGCCCGGAGCGCTTCGCTCTTGTCAGCCATTGGCCATGCGCTGCATTGACATCATCCGGCCAAGGCGGCTTGCCGGATGGCTTCGCTTGCCCACTGATTGAGGCTCTGACCGTGAGCCGCAGCGGCAATGGCTGCCGCCTCGTGGGTTGCCGGATCGACCCGCAGGGAGAACTTGCCGGAGAAGTGCTTGCGCGGCTCGACGCCGCGGTGCTCGCAGGCTTCGAGAAACACGCGCAGGGATATTTCGCCCTCGCGCTTCAATCCATCGACATCCTTGGCGTAGAAATCGGCACCGCCATTCAAGCCCACGAATTCGCCACGGAACAATTGAATGTCCGGGTCAAAGGCGATGACTGCCTGATAGCCGTTGATGGTCATGACATTCATGGTTTCACTCCGTTCTCTTCCAACCACTTGCGAATTGCTGCAACCGCACCCTTGTCCGTATCCGGCGACGGGTGGGGGCGGTGAAACACCCGCACCAGTCCGAACAGGAATACTTCGACACGCGAGCCTTCACGCTCATAAAACTCCGCGCCAAGCTCGCGGAGCAGTGCTTCTATGTCGGCCCAACTAACATTTGCCGAAACGGGCTTGGTGAAGATCAGTTCCAGGGTGCGCTGGTGCTTCCGCTTCATGGGGTTATGGTATCAAATATTGGTATCAATTTACAAGGGGTGGCAAGCCGAACCCGCCCTGAAAATCACACGTTGAACAGGAAATTCAGCACGTCGCCGTCCTTGACCACGTACTCCTTGCCCTCGGCGCGCATCTTGCCGGCTTCCTTGGCGCCGGCCTCGCCCTTGCCAGCGATGAAGTCGTCGAAAGCGATGGTCTGGGCGCGGATGAAGCCGCGCTCGAAGTCGGAGTGGATGACGCCGGCGGCTTGCGGGGCGGTGTCGCCCTTGTGGATGGTCCACGCGCGCACTTCCTTGACGCCGGCGGTAAAGTAGGTCTGCAGCCCGAGCAGGTGGTAGCCGGCGCTGATCAGGCGGTCGAGGCCGGGTTCGTGGAGGCCCATCGATTCGAGGAACTCGATCTTGTCGGTATCGTCGAGGTCGGCGATCTCGGACTCGATGGCGGCGCACAGGGCGACCACCTCGGCGCCCTCAGCGGCGGCATGGGTGCGTACGGCGTCGAGCTGCGGGTTGTTCTCGAAACCGTCCTCGGCGACGTTGGCGGCGTAGAGCACCGGCTTGGCGGTGATCAGGCAGAAGGGCTTGAGGCTGGCCCATTCCTCCTTGGCGAGGTCGAGGGCGCGCACCGGCCTGCCCTGGTCGAGCTGAGCGAAACATTTTTCGAGCACGGCGACCAGGATCTTGGCTTCCTTGTCGCCGGAGCTGGCCGGGCGCTTGTAGCGGTTGAGGGCCTTCTCGACGGTCGCCATGTCGGCCAGCGCCAGTTCGGTGTCGATGACCTCGATGTCGCGGATTGGGTCGACGCTGCCGGAAACGTGCACCACGTTGTCGTCGGCGAAGCAGCGCACGACGTGTACGATGGCGTCGGTTTCGCGGATGTTGGCGAGAAACTGATTGCCGAGGCCCTCGCCCTTGGAGGCGCCGGCGACCAGGCCGGCAATATCGACGAACTCGACGATGGCCGGCTGGATCTTCTGCGGCTTGACGATGGCCGACAGCTGCGCGAGGCGCGGGTCCGGCACCTCGACGATGCCGACGTTCGGCTCGATGGTGCAGAACGGATAGTTGGCGGCGTCGATGCCGGCCTTGGTCAAGGCGTTGAACAGGGTGGACTTGCCGACGTTGGGCAGGCCGACGATGCCGCATTTCAAAGACATTTGTTTTCCTTAGGGGTGGCCAGTTAGACGGCGTTGCCGTGCAGCTGTTGTTGGGCGCCGGCATAGTCGCCGGCGGCAAGTTTGGGCCAGGCCAGCAGGCAGCGGGCGAGGGCATGTTCGATCTCGGGCAGTTCTTCCTTGCGCGGCGGGTGCAGCACGAAGTCGACGACCTGTTGCGTCGGATTCAGCGTGCGCGGGTGGCCGATGCCGAGGCGCAGGCGCCAGAAATCGGGCGTGCCGAGCCGCGCCTGGATGTCCCTGAGGCCGTTGTGGCCGCCGTTGCCGCCGCCCTGCTTGAGGCGGATACCGCCGGGCGGCAGGTCAAGGTCGTCGTGGACCACGAGGATATCGCCGGCGTGAATCTTGTAGAAATTGGCCAGCGCCGCCACCGCCTGGCCGGAGCGGTTCATGAAGGTGGCCGGCTCGAGCAGCCAGAGGTCGCCGGCGCGTGCCGCCTTCCCGAAGAACTTCGCCTGCGGCGCGAGCGCGACCTTCAGCTTGTCGGCCAGATGGTCGACGAACCAGAAGCCGGCGTTGTGCCGGGTGGTTTCGTATTGCGGCCCCGGGTTGCCGAGGCCGACGATCAGTCGCGGTGGATTCATGGCTGGACAAATGAAATGGCCGCCGGCGGCATGTTGCCAGCGGCGGCCATTTGCAGCGTGGTGGGCGAGACGGTCAGGCGGCAGCTTCGCCTTCGGCCGCTTCGCCTTCTTCGCCTTCCTCGGCGCCGCCGCCCCTGCCGACGACGCCGACGACGAGCGAGTCGTCATCTTCATGGGTGAGCTTGACGCCCTTCGGCAGCTTGAGTTGGGAAAGGTGAATGCTTTCACCGACCTCGAGGGCGCCGACATCGACCTCGATGAATTCCGGCAGGTTCTTGGGCAGGCACTGGACATCGACTTCGGTCAGCACGTGGTTGACCAGGCCGCCGGAGAGCTTGACGCCGGGCGCGGTGTCCTCGTTGATGAAGTGCAGGGGCACCATGATGTGCAGTTCCTCGGTGGCACTTACCCGCTGGAAATCGACGTGCAGGATCTGCGGCTTGTAGGCATGCATCTGGGTGTCGCGCAGCAGGGCTTGCTGCTTCTTGCCGTCGACGGAGATGACCAGGATCGAGGCGTGGAATGCTTCCTTCTTCATGTCCAGCAACAGGTCGTTGTGATCGAGTTCGATCGCCTGCGGGGCAGCGTCGCCACCGTAGATGATGCCCGGTACCTTGCCAGCGCGACGCAGGCGGCGGCTCGCACCCGATCCCTGCAGCGTGCGCGCTTGCGCGTTGAGTTCGAATTTCATCGTGTTACTCCAGAGTATTCCCGGTCCGCGACCAGAACGGGAGGGTTGAAAAAATCTTAGTCGATGAACAGCGACGAAACGGAGTCGTCGTTGCTGATGCGGCGGATGGTTTCGGCCATGATTTCCGCGACGGAAAGCACGCGGATGCGCGGCGAACCGGCGGCATCATCACGCAACGGGATGGTGTCGGTGACGACCAGCGCGTCGAGGTCGGAGCGATTGACGCGGTCGACCGCCGATCCGGAAAGCACCGGGTGCGTGCAGTAGGCGACAACCTGCCGGGCGCCTTCGCTCTTGAGCGCGGTGGCAGCCTTGCACAGCGTGCCGGCGGTGTCGACCATGTCGTCCATGATGATGCAGGTGCGGCCGTCGACCTCGCCGATGATGTTCATGACCTCGGAGACATTGGCCTTCGGCCGGCGCTTGTCGATGATGGCGAGATCGCATTCGAGGCGCTTGGCCAGCGAGCGGGCGCGGACGACGCCGCCGTGGTCGGGGGAGACGACCATCGGATTCTCGTAATTCTGCTTGTGGATGTCGGCGAGCAGGATCGGCAGCGAGTAGACGTTGTCGACCGGGATGTCGAAAAAGCCCTGGATCTGCTCGGCATGGAGGTCCATGGTCAGGACGCGGTCGACGCCGGAGGCGACGAGCATGTTGGCGACCAGCTTGGCGGCGATGGGGACGCGCGACGAACGCGAACGGCGGTCCTGGCGGGCATAGCCAAAGTAGGGAATGGCGGCGGTGATGCGGCCGGCCGACGCGCGCTTCAGCGCGTCGACCATGACCAGCAGTTCCATCAGGTTGTCGTTGCATGGCGCGCAGGTCGATTGCAGGACGAAGATGTCGCGGCCACGCACGTGTTCCTGGAGTTCGACGCTCAGTTCCCCGTCCGAGAAGCGGCCGACATCGGCGCGTCCCAACTCGATGTTGAGTTCGAGCGCCACGGCGGCTGCCAGTTTCGGGTTGGCGTTGCCGGTGAAGACCATCAAGCTGTTGTAGGCCATTTGCTTCACTTCCCTTCGGGCATGTCCTGCAAGCAACTGCCCGCCACAATGAAATTCGGGCAGGCTCAAGACCTGCCCGAAGGAAACTGGCTGGGGAAGAAGGATTCGAACCTTCGAATGCCGGAATCAAAATCCGGTGCCTTGACCAACTTGGCGACTCCCCAGCGGGTCGTCTGCACGGGTTCGCGTGCGAACGAGGCCGGGATATTACAGGAGTCGCCGGCGAAAATCCAGCGCTTTGTCAGAGAGATGCCAATGGATGTGCGGTCAGACCGGCGGCCAGCCAGCCCGCCATGGCGGGCGGCAGCTGGCGAAAAACCGTGATGGCCGTGTCCCGGTCGGCAAACCCGGCGAAGACGCAGGCCCCGGAACCGGTCATCATGGCGTGGGGCGCGCGCTGCCTGAGCCATTCCAGATGCCCGGCAACCTCCGGAAATCTCGTGCAGGCGACGGGTTCGAGGTCGTTGTGGCCAGTACCGTGCCGCCACTCCGCCGGGCGGATGGGGGGCGTGTCACGGCGCAGTTCCGGCGCGCCGAAAATTGCCCCCGTGGGCACGTTGACCGCAGGATGCAGCACCAGGTACGTCTCCGGCGGCAATTCGACATCGCTGAAGTCTTCGCCGATGCCCTCGGCAAAGGTGTTACGGCCATGGACGAAGACCGGCACGTCGGCGCCGAGTTGCAGCCCAAGTTGCCGGAGTTCGGCTCGTGACAAGCCGGTTTGCCACAGGTGGTTGAGCGCGAGCAGGACGGTTGCCGCATCGGAACTGCCGCCGCCGAGTCCGCCGCCCAGCGGCAGGCTCTTGCTCAGGTGGATCGTGGCGCCGTGGCGACAGCCGGTCGCTTCCTGCAACAGGCGGGCGGCGCGGAAGGTCAGGTCGTTCGCCGCCTCGACACCCGGGGCCGGCGTCGCGAGGACGACGCGGCCATCGGCGCGCGGTGCGAAATGCAGGGTGTCGGCACGGTCGATGAAGCGGAAGACCGTCTGCAGCAGATGATAACCGTCGGCACGGCGACCGACCACGTGCAGGAACAGGTTGAGCTTGGCCGGCGCTGGCCAGGAACTGTCCCAGGTCCAGCGACTCACGGCGCTGCCCTCCACTCTTCGATGCGCAGGCGGAGGTCGATTTCACCGTCGCGTCTCAGGCTGACGAGCTTGGGCAGCGCGCCCGGGGTGTCGTCGGGGTAGGCGTATTCGATTTGCCAGCCGGCTTCGCTCAGGCGCGCCGGGCGGCCGGCGCTGTCGCTCGTGACAATGGCAGCGCCGCCGCTGCGGCCGAGCAGCCAGTTCGGCAACTGGCGGATCGGCAGGCGCCGGCCGGTCACCACTTCCATCAGCGCATCGGCATCGGCGGATTCCCGGAGTTGGCCGTCGGCGGTGCGCAGGCGCCCGCGGCCCGGGCCGACGTCGATTTCGGCCACGCCGACACCAAGCGGGCTGAAAATCAGGACGCGGTCGTTGCCGTTTCTGTGCTCCCATTCGAGTCGACCGCCGGAGTTCTCCGGCGGCCCGTCCGGGACACTGACACGCAACGCGAAGCGGGCCGCGAGCGCGAAGTCACCGATCTGGTCGCGCGGCGCCAGCAACTCGGGAGGGACGCTGACACAGGCAGCCAGCAGGCTGCAGGCGAGCACTGCGCCGATGCGCCGCATCAAGGCTGGAATTTTTTCAGGGCGCCGGCCAGAATTTCGCTGTCGGGGAATTTCTTGACCGCCTCCATCACGACGCGCGACGCTTCCTCCTTGCGTCCCAGTGTCCACAGAACCTCACCGATATGCGCGGCGATTTCCGGGTCCGCCTTGATGCCATAGGCGGTCTCGAGGGTCTTGAGCGCTTCCGGCAGCTTGCCCTGGCGGAAAAGAACCCAGCCCATGCTGTCCATGATGAACGGGTCTTCGGGCGCGAGCGCGAGCGCGCGGGTGATCAGCTTCTTCGCCTCGTCCAGGCGCACATTGCGATCGGCGAGCGAGTAGCCCAGCGCGTTGAGGGCATGGGCGTGATCCGGTTTCAGCTTGAGCAGGTGGCGCAGGTGCTTTTCGAGAACCAGCGGTTTGCCCTGACGTTCGGCGGACAGCGCCGTTTCGTAGAGCAGTTCCGGATTGTCGGGCTGCTTCGCCAGCGCGGCTTCCAGCAGGGCGTAGCTGTCGTCGCCGCGTCCCGCTTCGCGCAGGAGTTGCGCTTCGGCCAGGATCAACTGGGTCCTTTCGGCCTCGGAGCCGGTTTGCGTGGCCCGGAGCAGCGCCCGCGCTTCTTCCAGCCTGCCCTGCTGCAGCAGTATCTGCGCGGCGCGCCCGCGGGCCGGAATGTACTGGTTGCCGGCAGTCACCTGACGGAAATGCTCGAGGGCAAGCTCGGGATTCTTCTGCTCTTCTGCGATCTGGCCGAGGAAGAAATGGACCGTGCTCCTGTCGGCGAAATCGGAATTCAGGATCCGCGTGAGCAGGGTTCGCGCACTGTCGAGGTCACCCTGCTGCAGTGCCAGCATGGCCGCCGGATAGATGAGGTCGAGATTGTCCGGCGCATTCTTGAGCAGGATGTCGTACTGCGCCCGTGCTTCGGCGTATTTCTGTTCGCTGAGCAGCAGGCGGGCGAGTGTCAGGCGGGCGTCGCGGGCATCGGGCTTGCGCACGAGGAACTCGTTGAGACTCTCGACCGCGCTCGCCACGGACGTTTTGGCCAGCAACTGGGCGTAGGCGAGTTCGCCGGCCTCCCAGTCGGGGCGCAGTTCCAGCGCCTTCTGGAATTCGCCCTGGGCGTGCATCAGGTCATCGGCATTGGCGGCGGCCA
>CAZKSD010000051.1:0-12913 GCA_964555315.1 uncultured Dechloromonas sp. | reverse complement strand
CGTTGGCCGCCTGCTTCATGTCGGTGACGACCGGCGCCAGCAGGTGCGGAATGCCTTCGTAGATGGAAAGCTCCAGCATTTTCGGGTCGACCATGATCAAGCGCACGTGGTCCGGCTCCGACTTGTAGAGCATCGACAGGATCATCGCGTTGACGCCGACCGACTTGCCCGAGCCGGTGGTACCGGCAACCAGCAGGTGCGGCGTCTTGGCCAGGTCGGCAACCACCGGCTGACCGCCGATGTCCTTGCCGAGACAGACGGTCAGCGGGCTGGTCATGTCGTTGTACGGGGCGCTGGAAATGATTTCGGACAGCTTGACCACCTGCCGCCGGGGATTGGGCAACTCGAGCGCCATGCACGACTTGCCGGGCACCGTCTCGACGACGCGGATCGAGACCATGGCCAGCGCCCGCGCCAGGTCGCGCGCCAGGTTCACGATCTGGGCGCCCTTGACGCCGACCGCCGGCTCGATCTCATAGCGGGTGATCACCGGGCCGGGCATGGCGGCGAGCACCCTGACCTGGACGCCGAAGTCGGCAAGCTTGCGTTCGATCAGTCGGGAAGTATATTCCAGCGTCTCGGGGCTCACCGTCTCGGTTGCCGGCGGCGCCGGGTCGAGCAGATGCAGCGGCGGCAGCTGTCCGCCGACAAGCGCCTCGGGGAAGAGCGCCACCTGTTTCTCGCGCCCGATGCGCTTCTCGGCCTTCTTCGAAACCGGCACCTCCGGCGATACCGTCTCGATGATGATCGGGTCATGCAACTCGACGCGGCGCTTCTCGACCTCGACCTCTTCCTCGCGCTGGTGCGCGACTTCGCGGCCAATGCGACGGTCGCGCCAGGAATCCACCAGGCCATAAAGGGTGCCGGCGATGGCCTCGAGGACCACGCCCAGCCGCTCGAATGCCCACAGCCAGGACATTCCGGAAAAGATGCTCCAGCCGGCCGCCATCGCCGCCAGCAGCAGCAGCGTCGAGCCGGTGTACCCGAGGAGGTGCGCCAGCAGGCGACTCGCCTCGATCCCCAGCAGGCCGCCCGGCGCCAGCGGCAACTCGACCTTGAGCGTGTAAAAACGCAGGGCCTCGAGTGCCGAACTGGCGACCAGCAGCAGCAGGAAGCCAGCCAGGGCGATATACAGGGGACGCCGGTCAGCCTTGCCGAACGGCGAGTGAAGGCGCCGGAACCCCCACCAGATCACCATCGCCAGGAGGACGATCCACCACCAGGCGGAAAAGCCGAACAGGTAGAGCATCAGATCGGCGACCCACGCGCCGAAATGCCCGGTCGGGTTGATCAGGGTTCCCGAGACGACTGCATGCGACCAGCCCGGGTCGGCCTTGTGATAACCCCAAAGGGCCATTGACAGGAAGATGGCGATGGCGCCCAGTCCCAGCCAGCGCGACTCGTGCAGCAGGTTGCCGATCTTCTCCGGCAACTGGCTCGACGTTGCGCGGTCGGCGGTCCGGACCCCCACGTCAGGTTCCGGTAATCGTGATGTGATCGCCTTCGCTGATGATGTAACCGCCAACCTCGAGGTCGCGCATCACCTTGCTGACCATTTCGCGCGAAGCGCCGATCATGCGAGCCATGTCCTGCTTGGAGATCTTCTGCCTGACCACCCGTTTGCCGCTGTCGTCCTCGGACATGTCAAGCAGCAGGCGGGCAACGCGGCCATAGACGTCGAGCAGCGCCAGGCTCTCGATATTGCGGTCGGCTTCGCGCAGGCGGCGCACCAGAATCTGCATCAGCTTCTGCACGACCTGGAAGTTGTCCTGCATGCAGCGCTGGAATTCGTGCTTGCCCAGGGTCAGCAGTTCGCAGGGCTCGACGGCGACGACATTGGCCGACCGCGGGCTGCCGTCGATCAGGCCCATTTCTCCGAAAAATTCACCCGGACTCAGCCAGGCGAGAATGATCTCGCGCCCTTCCTCGTCGAAATTGGTCACCTTGGCGCGACCGGTGAGCATGACGATCAAGGTCTCGGCGTCTTCTCCCGCACGCACCACCTGCTCGCCGCGCGCGGCACGCCGCCGCATCGCCACTTTCGACAAGCGCTCGAGTTCGCTCTCGTCGAGACCCGAGAAGAGCGGTATGTTGCGCAGGACCACCAGACTCAGACCGACATTTATGGAGGACATAAAGCATTTCCCTTCATGGAGTTACGGGAAGATTATAAACTCAATTCGAAAAGCGCGAGAGAAAGCGCGAAAAAACGGCCCGTGGTTGGAGGATATAATTTTGCCAATTACCACCACCGAGAATCACCATGTCCCAAGGACCCAGTCATAGTCGTCTCATCATCCTCGGTTCCGGCCCCGCCGGTTACACCGCCGCGGTCTATGCCGCCCGCGCCAACCTGAAGCCGGTGCTGATCACCGGCCTGGCCCAGGGCGGCCAGTTGATGACGACGACCGAGGTCGACAACTGGCCAGCCGACGCCGACGGCGTCCAGGGACCCGACCTGATGTCGCGTTTCGAGGCCCACGCCCGGCGCTTCGATACCGAGATCATTTTCGACCATATCCATACGGCGCAACTGACGCAGAAGCCGTTTACCCTGGTCGGCGATGCCGGCGCCTATACCTGTGACGCACTGATCATCGCCACCGGCGCCTCGGCCCAGTACCTCGGCCTGCCCTCCGAGGAAGCCTTCATGGGCAAGGGTGTTTCCGCCTGCGCCACCTGCGATGGCTTCTTCTATCGCAACAAGGAGGTAGCCGTCGTCGGCGGCGGCAACACCGCGGTCGAGGAAGCGCTCTACCTGGCCAACATCGCCAGCCATGTCACGCTGATCCATCGCCGCGAAACCTTCAGGGCCGAAAAGATACTGCAGGACAAACTGTTCGCGAAGGAAAAGGCCGGAAAGGTCACCATCCTGCGGAATCACACGCTCGACGAAGTGCTCGGCGACGATTCCGGCGTCACCTGCCTGCGCGTCAAGAGCACGCAAACCGGCGCCACGCAGAACGTCGATGTCTTCGGAGTCTTCATCGCCATCGGGCACAAGCCGAACACCGACCTCTTCGCCGGCCAGCTCGCGATGGAAGGCGGCTATATCGTGACCGAAGGGGGGCGCGACGGTAACGCGACGCAGACCAGCATTCCCGGCGTCTTTGCCGCCGGCGACGTGCAGGACCACATCTATCGTCAGGCCTGCACCTCGGCCGGCAGCGGCTGCATGGCCGCGCTCGATGCCGAACGCTACCTCGACCACCTTGCCTAGACCGTGAGGTTCAGGCTTGCTCGACCCCGACGATCTCGCGGCGTTTCAGGCGGCAGTTGCGGATGCGAAGCCGCTGCCGGCGTCGGGTCGCGTTCATCTCGGCGGCCCGATGCCGCCGCCGCGCCCGCTGCAGCGCCTGGCCGACGAGCAGGCGGCGCTGCGCGAGAGCCTGCACGGACCGATCACCCTGCAGGACCGGCTCGAAGGCGGCGACGAACCCAGCCACCTGCGCAGCGGCGTCGCCAGCAGCGTGCTGCGCGACCTGCGGCGCGGACGCTGGGCCATCCAGGACGAGATCGACCTGCATGGCTTGAACCGCGAGGAAGCGCGCGACCGGTTGGCAGCCTTTCTCGCGCGATCGTTGAACTACGGCAGGCGCTGCGTCCGCATCGTCCATGGCAAGGGACACGGCTCGCCAGGCCGGGAAGCCGTGCTCAGGCGCCTGGTACGCGGCTGGCTGGTGCAGAAGAATGAAATCCTGGCCTACTGCCAGGCAAAACCCCAGGACGGCGGCGAGGGTGCGGTGATCGTGCTGCTGCGCACGCAACGGAAAATCGCCTCGCGACCTTGATCGACGATTTCGCGGCAATTCTGGTTTTCACAAACCACGCTTGAAGAGTTCAGGGTCGTCAACCCAGTCCCACGCCGTTCCCAGCGCGTCTTTCGGCGTCAGCCCCAGGGCGCTGTGCGCCGTAGCCAGACGAAAGATCTCCAGCGCCACATCGTGCGGGAAACCTCGGCGTCCGGGGCGACTGGTAACCATCAGATCCGCCAGGTAGGCATCCAGCCCGGCCTTGCCCCACAACTCCACGATCCGGGCAAGGATGTGCGGGAACTGCTGTTCAATGAGCACCGGGTATATCCCGGATTCCGGCCCGAGCGACTCCAGTAGTTTCGCCTTGAGCGTGGGGATATCGAAATCTTCCTGGCCATCGTCCATGGCAATGCCCTCCGAATCAGACTGCCGCTTCGTCAGTTTCGCCGGTCCGGATGCGCACGACCTGCTCGACCGGCATGACGAAAATCTTGCCATCGCCGATCTTGCCGGTACGCGCCGCCTTGATGATGGCCTCGATGGCGGCATCGGTATGCTCGGTCTTGACGACGATCTCGATCTTGATCTTGGGCAGGAAATCGACGACATATTCGGCGCCACGATAAAGCTCGGTGTGACCCTTCTGGCGGCCGAAGCCCTTGACTTCGGTGACCGTTAGGCCCGTGATCCCCATTTCCGACAGCGCTTCGCGCACTTCGTCGAGCTTGAACGGCTTGATGATGGCTTCGATCTTCTTCATATCCTGTTTCCTGTTCGATGCAGTTAGTCAAAATTCGTCGCAGTAACGATTGGTAATAGGATACCGCCAATCCTTGCCAAAACCACGCGGCGTGATGCGAATTCCAACCGGCGCCTGGCGCCTCTTGTACTCGGCGATGCGCAACAGGCGCACGACCCGGCGCACCGCCTCCTCCGGCAAGCCGGCGGCGATGATCTCGCGCGGGCTGAGGTCTTCCTCCATGTAGGCACGGACGATGGCGTCCAGGATCTCGTAGGGCGGCAGTGAATCCTGATCGGTCTGGTCCGGCTTGAGTTCGGCGGACGGCGGCCGGACGATGATGTTTTCCGGTATGACCGGTGAAATCGTGTTGCGGTAGCGCGACAGGCGGTAGACCAGCGTCTTGTAGACATCCTTGATCACGGCGAAGCCGCCCGCCATGTCGCCGTAAAGCGTGCAGTAGCCGACGGCCATCTCCGACTTGTTGCCGGTGGTCAATACCAGCGCGCCGGTCTTGTTGGAGAGCGCCATCAGGATGTTGCCGCGGATGCGCGCCTGGATGTTCTCCTCGGTGGTATCGGCCGGCAGGCCGGCGAACAGCGGGGAGAGCATCGCCTGGTAGGTCGCCATCGCCGGCGCGATCGGCACCTCGTCGTAACGCACGCCAAGGGCAGCGATCATCGCCCGCGAATCGTCGAGGCTCATCTGCGCGGTGTACGGCGAAGGCATCATGACCGCCCGCACTTTGTCGGCCCCCAGCGCGTCGACCGCGACACACAGGGTCAGCGCCGAGTCGATGCCGCCCGAGAGCCCGATCAGCGTCCCCTTGAAGCCGCTCTTGCCGATATAGTCGCGCACACCGAGGACCAGGGCGCGGTAGGCCTCGGCCTCGACCGGGAGTTCCTCCGCCATGTCGGCGGAGCGCAGGCGCCCCCGGTCGTAATCGACGACGCCCAGAGCTTCCTCGAACTGCGGCAGGCGCATCCGGCAATGGCCTTCGCCATCGAGAGCGAACGAAGCGCCGTCGAAAACCAGTTCGTCCTGGCCGCCGACCAGATTGACGTAGATCGCCGGGATGGCGGTGGCGGCGACTCGCTCGCGCAGCACCTCGCTGCGCTGCTGATGCTTTTCGAGATGGCAGGGCGAGGCATTGAGCACGAGGAGCAGTTCGGCGCCGCCGGCACGCGCCAGTTCGGCTGGGCCGGATTCCCAGATGTCAGCGCAGATGTTGATGCCGCAGCGCACGCCGCCCAGGGTCACGATGCAGGCTTCGGCGCCGGCATCGAAATAGCGCTTCTCGTCGAAAACGTCGTAGTTGGGCAGGCGAATCTTGCGGTAAACGGCCAATTTCCGGCCGTTTTCGATGACCGTGGCGGCGTTGTAGCGCCGCCCCTCATGCTCCTCCGGGTGACCGACAATCAGGGCAATGCCCTCGACGCGGCCGGCCAGATCGTCCAGTGCGCGCCGGCAGGCCCGGTAGAAATCGGGGCGCAGCAGCAGGTCTTCCGGTGGGTAACCGCACAAGGCCAGTTCCGGCGTGACCAGAACCTGCGCGCCGCGCGCCCTGGCCGCGGCGGCGCATGCGACGATGCGGTTGACGTTGCCGGTCAGGTCACCGACGACGGCGTTGAACTGGGCAACGGCGATGCGCAGCATCGGGACTCAGTAGTTGGGCTTTTCTTTCGCCGAATTGTAGGTGGCCACGCCGTCCACGATCTCCTTCTTGGCCTCCTCGGGACCGCGCCAGCCGGTGATCTTGACGAACTTGCCCGGCTCGAGATCCTTGTAGTGCGCGAAGAAGTGGGCAATCTGGTCGAGCAGCAGGTTGGGCATGTCGGCGTGGCTCAAGACATTGCGGTACATCGGCGTCAGCTTGTCGACCGGCACCGCCAGCAGCTTCGCGTCGTCGCCAGCCTCGTCGGTCATCGCCAGCACGCCGATCGGGCGGCAGCGGACGACAACGCCCGGAGGCAGCGGGAAGGGGCTGACGACCAGCACGTCAACCGGATCGCCGTCGCCGGCGATGGTGTGCGGAATGTAGCCGTAGTTGCAGGGGTAGTGCATCGACGTGGACATGAAGCGATCGACGAAGATGGCGCCGCTCTCCTTGTCGACCTCGTACTTGACCGGCTCCGAATGCGCCGTAATCTCGATGACGACATTGACGTCGTTGGGAAGGGACTTGCCTGAAGGAACGTTGTTGAGGGCCATTCTTGTCTCTCTGCAGTCGGGTTTCGAAATTTGTCATTATAACGCCGCGCCACACGCAGTCAGCGCCACGCGCCGAGAAACTCCTGCCAGTGCGGCGCGCCGATCCGGGCGAGTTGCGCCTTGACGAATTCGCCCTCGGCGGTCTCTTCTTCCGCCGTCAGTTCGCCGCGCATGCGGCGGAAGCGGTTATAGACCAGATAGGTGTTGATCACGTCCGTTTCGCAGTAGTCGCGAATCTCGGCGGCCTTGCCTGCCTGCCAGGCTTCCCAGACCTTGCCGCCGTCCATGCCGAGTTTGCCGGGAAAACCGAAGAGCTTGGCGAGGTCGTCGAGCGGCGCGTTGGCGCGGGGATTGTAGAGCGCCAGCAGGTCCATCAGGTCGAGGTGCCGCATGTGGTAGCGGCTGATATAGTTGTTCCACTTGAAGTCGCGCGAGTCGGCGTAGTCGCCGTCGCCGAGATCCCAGTAGCGCGGCGCCGCGACGCCGTGCAGCAAGCCGCGATAGTGCAGCACCGGGAGGTCGAAGCCGCTGCCGTTCCACGAGACGATCTGCGGCGTGAACTTCTCGATGCCGTCGAAGAAGCGCTGGATGATCTCGTCCTCGCCCTGCTCGGGTTCGGCCAGCGACCAGACCTTCAGGCCCTCGCCGGTGCGCAGCACGCAGGAAATGGTGACGACCCGCTGCACGTGCAACTGCAGGAAATCGCTGCCGGTCCTGGCGCGTCGCTGCTGGAAAGCGAGCTCGGCGACCTCGTTGTCGGAAAGTTCGGCCGGCAGGGCATCGAGCTTGCGCAGGCCGGCGACATCGGGAATGGTTTCGATGTCGAAGACGAGAACGGGTTTCATGCCGGGAAGACGCCCGTGGACAGGTAGCGGTCGCCGCGGTCGCAGATGATGCTGACGATCACCGCATTCTCGAGTTGCCGGGAAAGCCGGAGGGCGACGGCGAGCGCCCCGCCCGAGGAAATGCCGGCGAAGATGCCCTCTTCCATCGCCAGGCGGCGGGTCATCGCCTCGGCATCGGCCTGGGTGACGTTCTCGACACGGTCGACGCGGGTTTTGTCGTAGATTTTCGGCAGGTAGGCTTCCGGCCATTTGCGGATGCCGGGAATCTGGCTGCCCTCCTCGGGCTGGCAACCGACGATCTCGATCGCCGGATTCTTTTCCTTGAGGAAACGGCTGGTCCCCATGATCGTGCCGGTCGTCCCCATGCTGGAAACGAAGTGCGTGATCTTGCCGTCGGTGTCGCGCCAGATTTCCGGGCCGGTCCCCTCGTAGTGGGAGAGCGGGTTGTCCGGATTGGCGAACTGGTCGAGGATGATCCCCCGGCCTTCGTCGCGCATGCGGTCGGCAACGTCGCGCGCCAGTTCCATGCCGCCATCCTTCGGAGTCAGCACCAGTTCGGCACCGAAGGCGCGCATCGTCTGCCGGCGCTCGATGCTCTGGTTTTCCGGCATGACCAGGATCATCCGGTAGCCCTTCATCGCCGCCGCCATCGCCAGAGCAATGCCGGTGTTGCCCGAGGTCGCTTCGATCAGCGTGTCGCCCGGCTTGATGTCGCCGCGCGCCTCGGCATGGACGATCATCGACAGCGCCGGGCGATCCTTCACCGAACCGGCCGGGTTGTTGCCCTCCAGCTTGGCGAGGATGACATTGCCGCGCTTGTCGTTGTCGGCGCCGGGAATGCGCACAAGGCGCACCAGCGGCGTGTTGCCGACAAAATCCTGCAGCGTCTTAACCATTCTTCAGGAGCCACTCGATATATCGGGAGACGCCCTCCTCGACCGTGGCCATCGGCGCATCGTAGCCGGCTGCCCGCAGTCTGGTCAGGTCGCCCCGCGTGAATGCCTGATACTTGCCCTTCAGCGCCTCGGGGAAGGCAACGTATTCGAGCAAGCCTTGCGCCCGCAACTCGTCCAGCGTCAGCGGCGCTTCGTTTTTTGCCCTTCTACAGGCGTTGACCGCAGCTACCGCGACATCGTTGAAGCTTTGCGCCCGGCCTGAGCCAAGGTTGAAGATGCCGGACTTCTCCGGATGATCGAGAAAGAAAAGATTGACCTTGGCGACGTCGCCGACGAAGACAAAATCGCGCATCTGGCCGCCGTTCTCGTAGCCGTGCGAGCCCTCGAACAGCCTGACCTTGCCGTCGGCGCGGAACTGGTTGAAGTTGTGGAAGGCGACCGAGGCCATGCGCCCCTTGTGCGTCTCGCGCGGACCGTAGACGTTGAAATAGCGAAAGCCGACGACCTGCGACGACGGGTTCTGCGCCAGGCGCCGGCGCACGATCTGGTCGAAGAGGAACTTGGAATAACCGTAGACGTTGAGCGGCCCCTCGCACTCGCGCTCCTCCCTGAACGCGCCGCTGCCGCCATAGGTCGCCGCGCTCGATGCATAGAGGAACTGGACGTCCTGATCCTGGCACCAGTCGAGCAGGATCATCGAATAGCGGTAGTTGTTCTCCATCATGTAATGACCGTCGCCTTCCATGGTGTCCGAACAGGCTCCCTCATGGAGGATGGCGTCGATCTCTCCGTCATAATGTCCGGCCTGGATGCGCGCGATGAAGTCGTCCTTGTCGACGTAATCGGCGATGTCGCAGTCGATCAGGTTCCTGAACTTGTCGGCCCTTGTCAGGTTGTCGACCGCGATGACCCGGGTCACCCCGCGCTCGTTGAGCGCCTTGACGATGTTGGAGCCGATGAAGCCGGCGGCGCCGGTAACGACGATGTACATGGCTATTCCCTACAGTGCTGATGCAAGTTCGGCGCGGGTGACGACGGCGGTACCCAGCTTGCCGACGACGATGCCGGCGGCGACATTGGCCACGCGAATGGCCTCGGCCCAGTCGGCGCCCGCTCCCAGCATCACCGCCAGCGTGGCGATGACCGTATCTCCGGCTCCGGAAACGTCGAACACTTCGCGGGCCTGCGCGGGCTGATGATGGATTTCCTGATCGGCAAAGAGCGTCATGCCCTCTTCGCTGCGCGTCACCAGCAGCGCTTCGAGGCCAAGTTCACCGCGCAACTTCTGCGCCTTGGCGGCGAATTCAGCTTCGGACGACCAGCGACCGACGACTTCCCGCAGTTCCGAGCGATTCGGCGTGATCACGGTCGCGCCGGCGTACCGGGAGTAGTCGTCCCCCTTGGGATCGACCAGCACCGGCTTGTCGCGGGCGCGGGCGACGGCGATCATCTCGGCGATGTGGGCCAGGCCGCCCTTGCCATAATCCGAGAGGATGACCACATCGGCCTGCGCCACCCGCTGCTCGAAGTCGGCCAGCTTGGCCTGCAGGATTTCGTGCGAGGGCGCCGTCTCGAAGTCGATGCGCAGC
The DNA here is from genome assembly GCA_964555315.1 of uncultured Dechloromonas sp. GTDB lineage: Bacteria > Pseudomonadota > Gammaproteobacteria > Burkholderiales > Rhodocyclaceae > Azonexus. The sequence goes on along the minus strand of CAZKSD010000051.1, from coordinate 2,878 downwards.
AGTTGCTGCTGGCGACCGATGACGCGCAGCTTGACCGTGGTGTCGATGTCGCGGTCGACATGCAATCCGGCATCGATTTGCTCCTCTTCGAGCAACCGGGCGAGCGAGCGGCCAGCTTCGTCGTCGCCAACGACCGAGAGCAAGCCGGTCAAGGCGCCGAGCGACGCCGCGTTGCGCGCGACGTTGGCGGCGCCGCCCAGACGTTCTTCCATGCGCTGGACCCTGACCACGGGCACCGGCGCTTCCGGAGAAATCCGGCTGACCTCGCCGAACCAGTAGCGGTCGAGCATGACGTCGCCGACCACCAGCAGGCGAACGTTGCCGACCATGTCGAGCATGTGGCTCAATGTTCCGCAACCGGGTAGCGGATGCCCCCAGCCAGGTGCGACTGGTGGTCATGGCGGTTGCCGCGGTCGTGGACGACGGGGTTCCGTATCTTCATATACGCTTTCTACAGGGTTTGATCGAACTCTTCGCTGCGCCGCGGCGGGTAGGTTTCCCAGCCGCCGCAGGCCGGGCAGCGCCAGTAGAACTGGCGGGCCTTGAATCCGCAATTATTGCATCGATAGCGTGACAGGCGCTGCGTGTACCCGGCGATGATGCTCTTCGCGAGGTCGATATCGGGCCGCACCTCCGGCTCGACCAGCGGCAGTCGCGCGCCCATCAACCTCTCCAGACCGAGCAGGGTCGGATTGCGCTGCAATTCGTCACGGACCAGACGATACGCCGCCTCGTTGCCTTCGCTCTCGAGGACGAGTTGATAGACGACATCGAGCAGATCGAGCGACGGGTAGTGCTGGAGATAGCCGCGCAACAACGCCATGCCCTCGTCGCGCCGCTCCAGTTTGCGGTAGGTCTCGAGCAGACGCTGGGCGACCAGCGCCAGGTAGGCGGGATCCTGCTGCTCGATGCGCTGCCAGGCCTCGATCGCGGCCGCCGGGTTGCCCTCCTGCATCAGCAGTTCGCCCTGCAGGAGGCTGGCGCGCACGCACTTGCGGTTCTGCTGCATGGCCGATTCCAGGTGCGCGCGGGCGCCGTCCGGACGCGAACGCATGATCTCGCCGGCGGCCAGTTCGCAGTAGAACTCGGCGACCTGCTGCTGCGACGCGACGTCCGGCAGTTCGCGGGCGAGATCGATGGCCTTCTGCCATTCCTTCTCGACCTGGTAGATCTCCAACAGGTTGCGCTTGGCCTCGTCCTCGAACGAGGTCCCGACCAGCTTGTTGAAAATTTCCTCGGCACGGTCGAGGAGGCCGGCCTTGAGGAAATCCTGCCCGAGTTCCGAGAGCGCATGCAGGCGCACGCCCTCGTCGAGATCGGGCCGGTCGATCAGATTCTGGTGCATGCGGATCGCCCGCTCGGTCTCGCCGCGCCGGCGGAACAGGTTGCCCAGCGCGAAGTGCAGTTCGACCGTCTGGGAATCGATCTTGGCCACTTCCAGGAAGGAATCGATGGCCTTGTCCGGCTGCTCGTTGAGCAGGAAGTTGAGTCCCTGGAAGTAGGAGCGAGGAAGGGCGCGCGATTCGTGCACCACCTGGCGGATATCGACGCGAGCCGCCGCCCAGCCCAGCCCGAAGAACAGCGGAATGAGCAGCAGTTGCCAGTACTCGAAAAGCTCGCTCATGCCGGTGGCGGCGGTTCGGGGACGACCGGAAACTGCGGCTTCGCGGCCTCGCGCCTGAGGCGCGAGATTTCGCGACGCTGGCGGTAGATCACGCCAACCACCGACAACACGCCGAGGACGGCCCCGGCGGCGAAAAACGCCAGCAGGACAATCACCAGCGGCGCCTCCCAGGCATAGTCGAGAACGAAGCGCAGGGTCGCCGGTTCGGTGTTGCGGATGGCGAACACCAGCAGGATCGAGAAGATGATGAGGCGAATCGCCCAGGTCAATGCTGTCATGCCGTCAGAATCCACGCGGGACACCGTCACCGGCGGGGCCGGCGACACAAAAGGGGGCAGTGAAATCCACTGCCCCCGAATCTACCACAATGTGCACCCGGACCCGGGTCAGATCGACTGGTCGACCCGTTCGCGCAGTTCCTTGCCCGCCTTGAAGTGGGGAACCCACTTGGCGGGCACGCTGACCTTCTCCCCCGATTTGGGGTTGCGGCCGGTGCGCGGCGGCCGGTAGTTGAGCGCAAAGCTGCCGAATCCGCGAATCTCGATGCGGTCCGCGCGCACCAGGGCGTCGGACATCGCATCGAGAATCATCTTGACCGCGAAGTCGGCATCCTTCGCCACGAGCTGGGGAAAGCGTTCCGCCAGCCGGGCGATGAGCTCGGATTTGGTCATGCTGTCGCCTGTCAGCCTTGCTGGTTGAGCTTGGCCTTGAGCAGGGCGCCGAGGTTGGTCGTACCGGAAGCCGCGGCGGAGGACTCGGCGGACAGCTTCTGCATGGCATCGTGCTGGTCGGCGCTGTCCTTGGCCTTGATCGACAGGTTGATGCCGCGCGTCTTGCGGTCCACGTTGATGATCATCGCCTCGACTTCGTCACCGACCCTGAGGTGCTGCGACAGGTCGTCGATGCGATCACGCGAAAACTCGGACGCGCGCAGGTAACCTTCATTCTCGCCATCCAGTGTCACCACGGCGCCGCGGGCGTCGACCGTCTTCACGGTGCCGCGGACGATGCTGTTCTTCTCGTGGGTGGCGATGAAGTTGGTGTACGGGTCGCCATCCATCTGCTTGACACCGAGCGAAATGCGTTCCTTCTCGACGTCGATGCCGAGCACGACCGCCTCGACTTCATCGCCCTTCTTGAAGTTGCGCATGGCTTCCTCGCCCGAGGCGCTCCAGGACAGGTCGGACAGATGCACGAGACCGTCGATGCCGCCGGGCAGGCCGATGAAGATGCCGAAGTCGGTGATCGACTTGA
>CAZKSD010000050.1:0-13082 GCA_964555315.1 uncultured Dechloromonas sp. | reverse complement strand
CTTGCCTCATGTGGCTTTCCGACGGGCGTGTTACTTGGGGGTGTCAAAGTCGGGTCAAGGCCTGGGCGACGCCCGAGTCGAATGGAAATCGGTGCGCCGCGCGAACCTCCGTGCTTTCTCGGACAGCTATCTGGAAAAGTGCGTGGCGTTGAAACATGCCGCACGGACCTGAGCGCAAAAAAAAAGAGCCACCCCTGCGAGAACAGGAGCGGCTTTGGATGGTGCCCGAGGCCGGAATCGAACCGGCACGCCTTTCGGCGAGGGATTTTCTTACCACTTCGGCTTTCGCCGCCAGCGCATGCGCTGTTCGTGGTCTGGAGCACGCCTTCACCATAGCCTTGCGGCCGTAGGTGCCCGCCGTCTGCTCTCTACACCTTCCCAATCATGGAACTTGGGCTTGGCTCGGCGTTGGCTCGGATGCGAGGCATCCAGGGCTTTCACCGACTTTGACGGGCTTCACTTCGGGCGTTTCCCCCCGAAGGCTCAAATTGTTTAAGTCCCTTGTGTCTACCGATTTCACCACCCGGGCTGCCGGTCGATTATAGCGACCAGAAAACAAAAAAGTGAAAGCGGCCGACGCATTCCCTCTTCCTTGTCTCATTCGTGGAGCGGCAGAAGAGTCTCGAACTCTCGACCTATACCTTGGCAAGGTATCGCTCTACCAACTGAGCTACTGCCGCAAATTCCTGGAGGCGCGACCCGGAGTCGAACCGGGCTGAACGGATTTGCAATCCGGTGCATAACCGCTTTGCTATCGCGCCCCGCTTGAAACCGATGTCTCTGCATCGAAAAAGGGAAAGCTGCGCTTTCCCTGGAAAAACTGGAGCGGCAGAAGAGTCTCGAACTCTCGACCTATACCTTGGCAAGGTATCGCTCTACCAACTGAGCTACTGCCGCGCTGAACCGAGCCGGCATTATAGGCGCTCGCGGATGGATGTCAACGTCGTGATAGTCCGGGTGATCGCATGAATCCGTCACACGAGCCAAGAGTTGAGCGCAGGAGGAGGCGGATGTGGCAGCGACCAGGCGCTGGGGTCACGGCGGTCAGCGAATTCAGTTCAATTTATCGGGTCGACCGCAGCATTGCTTGAATTTGCGACCGCTGCCGCACGGGCACGGGTCGTTGCGCCCCGATTTCGGCTCGCCGCGACGCATGGTACCGCCGCTGCGCTTGTTGCGCCAGAAGTTGTAGAGGGTCTGGACAATGACCGGCAGATGTTCCTGGATATCAGCCACCAAGCCGGCTTCCTCGGCCGGCGAGAACCAGCGCTCGCCGCTTTTTTCGACGTCCTCCTTGAGCATGCCGTTAAGCAGGAACATCGGTTCGAGCAGTTCGGACAGGTCATCGGCGTGCTTGCCGGCGAGTTCGAACCAGTCACCGCCGAGACCGGCGCCGAAAACGTAAGTGTCGGCCCACGCGGCGTAGTCGTATTCCTCGCAGGCTTCATCGAGCGGATAGAGCACCGGCGCGATCGTCTCGTCGTTGAGCAGGGCGGCAGCGAGGTCGTTATTCAGGCGCATCAGCAGTTCGATCGTCTCGATAACCTGCGTATCATCGGCGCCTTCGAGCCCCTTGCCCAGCGCCTCAGGTAACCAGGTTGACGGTGCAACCGGCTGCGGGCCGCTGACAACGGCGCAGAGCATTGCCTGGATCTCGTCGAGGCGCATGGCATCTCCCTGAAACACCTCGGCTTCGAGCAGTTGCTCGAGGCGGTCGAAATCGCTGTCGCTGAGGGGTGCCGGGTTCATCTCGCTTCTTCCTTGTTGCCTGAGTGAATCATGGCTCAGTATAGGTGTCTCAATTCGCAACGCCAACCAGGAGACAGTTTCCCCATGCCGAAGATCGACAGAAGTGACGCCGAGTGGCGCGCCCGTCTGAGTCCGACCGAGTACCACGTGACCCGCGAAAAGGGCACCGAGCGCGCCTTTACCGGCCAGTACTGGGATTGCCACGAGGATGGCACTTACCGCTGCGTCTGCTGTGGCGCCCCCCTCTTCCGCTCGGAATCAAAATTCGACTCGGGTTGCGGTTGGCCAAGCTTTCACACGCCGAACGATGAAAATCTGATCGCTGAACATGTCGACCGCAGTTTCGGCATGACCCGCACCGAGGTCACGTGCGCCGAGTGCGGCGCCCACCTCGGCCATGTCTTTCCCGACGGCCCGGCGCCGACCGGACTGCGCTACTGCATCAATTCGGCGTCGCTGAAGCTGGAACCGGAATAGTCTACAGCCCGCGCGCCCAGGCCGGCCGCAGATGGGCTTTTTCCGGGCTGGAGATGGCCTGCCGCACCTGCGCCAGCAGGCGTTCCTTGTCGGCGCCCAGCGTGCCCTTGAGTACCAGCCAGTTCGACGCGTGATCGCTGCGGAAAACCGTGCGCCTGAGTTCCAGCGCCGAGAGCAGTTGCTCGGTCTCGACGAACAATTCATGCTGGCTCAACGGTTCCCACTCCGGGAAACCGGCGCGGAAGCGCTGCTCGCCGAGCGGGAAACTGACAACCAGTGTCGCCAGGTATTCCGGCTGCGTCGCATTGGCCAAACGCGCCGAGTTTTCTGCGTGCTGCCGCGAATAAACGCTCCCCCCGAGGCCGTTGAGAATCATCACCGAACGGGTGATGCCGGCGGCCCCGAGCTTGTCCAGCGCCTCGCGCGTGGTTTCGAAGGTTTCGCCCTTGTGGACCGCGGCGAGCACCTTGTCGTCGCCCGATTCGGCGCCGACATAGACCATCGACAACCCGGCCGCCGCGAGTTCATCGACTTCCGCCTGCGACTTCCGGCGCAGGTTGCGCGGCAGACAGTAGCTCGAAATGCGCCGCACCGCCGGCAGGTGCGCGCGGATGGCCGCGAGAACGGCCAGCAGCCGCCGCGTCGGCAGCACCGTGGCGTCGCCGTCGGCCAGGAAGACGCGCCGCACCTGGTCGCCATAGCGTTCGCCGGTGAGGCGGATGCTCTCCAGCACCTCAGCTTCGTCGCGCGCCCTGAACTTCTTCTGCGGCGCGGTGTACATTTCGCAAAAGGTGCATTCGTTCCACGAGCAGCCGTCGGTCACCGGCAGGATCAGGGATTCGGCCTCGCTCGGCGGGCGGAAGACCGGCTCGACGTAGCGGATCGGGATCATGCAGGGAAACGCCCGCGAAAGGCGGCCGGCACCGCCATCGGCTTCCTTGCCGCGTAGTCGAAGAACATGATGCCGATCTTGCCGCGCGCCACTTCACGGCCGCTGAGCTGCTCACCGACGCGGTAGACGAGGTCGAATCCGTATTTGTTGAAGTCGGCGGGCGTCATTTCGATGACCAGCACCTCGCCGTGGAAGGCCTCGGCGCGATACTGGATCGCCGAATCGGCAACGATGATGCCGGCGCCTTCGACATCGAGTTCGCTGTAGCCGAGCGCCTTGAAGAAACGGACGCGCGCCTCGGAAACCAACGTTCCCAGAGCCGAGTTGTCGAGGTGGTTGCGGTAATTGATGTGCTGGTCGTAGATCGTGATCGTCGTCGAAAAGCTGAAGCGATCGGGAAGCTCAACATGAATTCTGGCCAAGGAGATCACCGCGGAATCGTTGGGATAAAAGAGGCTGCAACAACGCAATGTCGCTGCCAGCATGAACGGATCGAAATTATAGTCCGCCGCCACGCTTGCCGTCCGTCACGGCCCATCCCGCCATCCGCCGGCTGCTTGGCCGGTCGGCCGTTCGCGCTACCCGCTGATCATGAGTTTGTGTTAAATTTTGCGGCGTTCGGGCATTCAGGCTGGAAAATTCATGTCATTCATTCACGACCAGTGCGCGTGGCGGAACGGGAGCAGCCTTGCCGCGGCTTCGCTACTTGCCGCTCTTGCTGCCTGCCAGCCCGCCGAGCAAAAGGCTGTAACGGAAATCCGGCCGGTGCGGGTGGTCGCCGTCGAGTCAGCGAGCGGTGGCGATTCGGTCTCGCTCACCGGCAGGGTACAGGCGGAATCCGAAGTCAATCTGGCGTTTCGTATCGACGGGCGCATGATCAGCCGGGCGGTAAGTGTCGGCGACACGGTCACGTCTGGTCAGGAAATCGCGCGGCTCAATCCGGACAACGAGGAAAACGGTCTGCGCGCGGCGGAAGCCACCCTGCAGGGCGCTCGCGGGCAACTCATCGAGGCACGAGCCAACGAGACGCGCAACCGTTCGCTGCTGGCACAGAACTTCATCTCGCAGGCGGCTTTCGATCGTATCGCGCAGGTTGCAAACAGCGCTCAGTCACAGGTCGACTCGGCGCAGGCGCAGGTCAGCATCGCCCGCAATCGTCTCGGTTATACGCGACTGCTGGCCGATGCCGGCGGGGTGGTGACCGCGGTCGGCGCCGAGCCCGGTGAAGTGGTCCAAGGTGGGCGCATGATCGTCCGGATTGCGCGCAAGGACGGTCGCGATGCCGTATTTGACGTGTCCGCGCGGATCAAGGACGTCGCCCCGGCAAATCCGGAAATTACCGTGACACTGGCGACCGACGCCGCGGTGACGGCGAAGGGCCGGGTGCGCGAGGTTTCGCCGCGCGCCGACCCCGTGACCGGAACCTTCGCGGTCCGCGTCGGACTGATCGACCCGCCGGCCGCGATGCGCCTGGGAACCACCGTGACCGGTCGCATGCCGGTCGGCGCACCCGGGGGGATCGAGATTCCCGCGTCGGCGCTGGTCCGCGCCGAAGGCAGGTCGGCGGTGTGGGTCGTCGATCCGCAGGCTTTGACGGTCTCCTTGCGCACGATTGAAGTGCGTTCGTCCGACCCGGCGAAGGTTCAGGTGGCGGCGGGCTTGAACCCGGGCGAGATCGTCGTCACCGCGGGCGTGCAGGCGCTGCGCCCGGGTCAGAAGGTCCGATTGCTCGAGACGAAGCCGTGATCGGCCCGAACCTGTCGGAATGGGCGCTCGCCAAGCGCTCGCTGATCGTCTTTCTGATGATCGTCGCGGTGGTCGCCGGGACACTTTCCTTCACGCGCCTCGGACGCGGCGAGGATCCGGCCTTCACCTTCCGGACGATGGTGGTCGGCGCCTCCTGGCCGGGGGCGACGGTCGAGGAAACACTGAAACAGGTCACCGAACGCCTCGAGCGAACGCTTCAGGAGACCGACCATCTCGAGCGGGTGCGCAGCTATACCACGGCCGGCCAGACAACGATCTTCGTCGATCTGAAGCAATCGACGCCGCCGCACAAGGTGCCCGACATCTGGTACCAGGTGCGCAAGAACATCGGCGACATGCGCAGCACGCTGCCGGCGGGCGTCATCGGGCCGGGCTTCAACGACGACTTCGGCAGCACCTTCGGCATCATCTATGCTTTCACCGCCGACGGCTTCAGCTTCCGCGAACTGCGCGATCATGTCGAGGCAGCGCGTTCGCGTCTGCTGCAGGTTCCCGATGTCTCGAAAATCGAGGTGCTGGGGGCGCAGGAGGAGCGGATCTTCATCGAGTTCTCGACCGAGCGCCTGGCCGGCCTGCGCCTGGACTACCCGACCATTCTCGCGACGCTGCAGGCGCAGAACCTCGTGCGGCCGGCGGGCACCATCCAGACCGAACAGGAGCGCGTCTTCCTGCGCGTCAGCGGTTCCTTCGATTCGGAACACGACATCGAGTCCGTCAACATCGTCGCCGGCGATCGCATCTTTCGCCTCGGCGACATAGCCACGGTGCGGCGCGGTTTTTCCGATCCGCCGCAGCCGATGTTCCGCGTCAACGGCAAGCCCGCGATCGGCATCGCCATCGCCATGCGCGACGCCGGCGACATCCTCGCGCTCGGCCGCAACATCCGCGGCGAAATGGCCCACATCGTCGCCGACCTGCCGCACGGTATTGATCCGACGCTGGTCGCGGACCAAGCCGTCAGCGTCGATGTCGCGATCAACGACTTCATGACCTCGCTCTGGCAGGCAATCGTCATCATCCTCGTTTGCAGCTTCCTGAGCCTCGGCGGACGGCCCGGCACCGTCGTGGCGTTGTCGATCCCGCTGACGCTGGCGATCGTGTTCGCCGTGATGGACATCGCCAACATCGACCTGCATCGTATTTCGCTCGGTGCGCTGATCATTGCGCTGGGACTGCTGGTCGACGATGCGATGACGACCGTCGATGCCATGATCCGCCGTCTTGGCGCCGGCGACACCAAGGATGAAGCGGCCACCTTCGCCTACCGCACATTGGCGGCGCCGATGCTGGTCGGCGCACTGGTGACGATCGCGAGCTTCGTGCCGATCGGCTTCGCGAAAAGCAACGCCGGCGAGTACACCTTCTCCATCTTTTCCGTCGTCGGAATTTCGCTCATCGTTTCGTGGCTGGTCGCCGTGGTATTCGCGCCGCTGCTCGGAAAGGCCATCCTGACCGTCCCCAAGGTGGCGACGGAGGCGAAGCCGAGCAAGATGCTTGGCGCCTACAGCGCCTTCCTGCAAGCCGCGATCCGCGCCAGATGGCTGACCATCGGCCTGACGCTGGCGGCTTTCGTCGCCGCCATCTTCCTGTTGCGCTACGTACCGCAGCAGTTCTTTCCGGCGTCCGACCGGCCCGAATTGACCGTCGACATGACCCTGCGGCAGAATGCCTCGATCTACGCCACCGAGGCGCAGGTTCTGCGCCTCGAAGCGATTCTGAAGGACGATCCCGACATCGACCACTACAGCACCTACGTCGGCCGCGGCGCGATCCGTTTCATCCTGACGCTCAACGTTCAACTCGCCAACCCGTTCTTCGCGCAGTTCGTGATCGTCACCAAGGACATCGACGCGCGCGAGCGGATGCAGACCAAGCTGGAGAAGGTGCTCGCCGAGCAGTTTCCCGATGTCGTCGCGCGCGTCTCGCCGCTCGAACTGGGGCCACCGGTCGGCTGGCCGCTACAGTATCGCGTGACCGGTCCGGACAAGGACGAGGTCCGCCGGATTGCGCTCGATCTGGCGCAGGTGCTCGGCTCCGACACCCGCACCCGGCACATCAACTACGACTGGATGGAGCCGGCCCGGCAACTGCGCGTCCGCGTCAACCAGGACCAGGCGCGGCAGCTCGGCATCAGCTCCGCGGCGCTGGCCACCGTACTCAACGCCAAGGTGGCCGGGTCGACGGTCACGCAGGTACGCGATGACATCTACCTGATCAATGTCGTGGCCCGTGCGGTCGACGACGAGCGTGCCTCGTTCGGGACACTGGCTTCGCTGCAGGTCCCGACGCCAGGCGGGCGCATGGTGCCGTTGAGCCAGTTTGCGACGGTGGTCGAGGAGCAGGAGTTCCCGCTTGTCTGGCGCCGCAACCGGCTGCCCACGCTTACCGTGCGCGCCGACGTGGCCCACGGCGTCCTGCCCGACACGGTGGTCGGGGCGCTGGCGCCGAAGATTGCCGAACTGAACGCCAGGCTGCCGACGCAGTACAAGATCGAAACCGGCGGGCTGTACGAGGAGAGCGCGGTCTCGCGAGCCTCGGTGTTCGCGGTCGTGCCGCTGATGATCGTGCTGATGCTGACGATCATGATGGTGCTGCTGGTGAGCTTCCGCCGCCTGGCGATGGTGGTCTGCGTGCTGCCGCTCGGGCTGATCGGCGTCGTCCTCTCGCTCCTGCTGTTCAACAGGCCGCTCGGTTTCGTGGCCATCCTCGGCATCCTCGCCCTGATCGGGATGATTGCCAAGAACACGGTGATCCTGATCATACAGATCGAGGCCGACCGCGCGGAAGGCAAGACCGTCCTCGAAGCGGTCCACGCCTCGGCGACCTCGCGCCTCCGGCCGATGGTTCTGACGGCGATCTCGACCGTACTCGGTTTGGTGCCGATCGCGCCGACCGTGTTCTGGGGGCCGATGGCCTTCGCCATCATGGGCGGTCTGATGGTGGCGACGCTGCTGACGCTGGTTTTCCTGCCGGCGCTCTATGTGACGGTCTTCGGCGGCGAGTCGCGGGTTCCGCCGGAGGCGAAGCAGGCAACGTGAGATCCGGAACGGGCACGGCCCTGGGTCGCGGAGCGCTGTTCCTGGTTTTCTGGGTCGCGCTCATCGGCGTCTCCGTTTCAACCCTGGCGGTCGGGCTGATCGCGACGATTGGCGCGACCTGGGCAAGCCTGTATCTGCTGCCGCCGGCGGCGCAGCGCGTGCGCCTCGGGGCGCTCATTGCGCTGCTGCCGCGCTTTCTCTGGCAGTCGTTGTTCGCCGGCTGGGACGTCGCGCGGCGTGCCTTTGCGCCGCGTCTGCGCCTGAATCCCGGTTTCGTCGCCTACCCCTGTCGCCATGCCCCCGGCCATCTGCGCAATACCTTCGCCACGATCTCCAGCCTGTTGCCGGGTACCCTGCCCTGCGCCGAGAATGAGCGGGAGATCGTCTTTCACTGCCTCGATGTCGGGCAACCCGTCGTCGAACAACTGCTGGCGGAAGAGAGGGCATTGGCCCGCGTGCTCGAGGAGTCGTCCGGCAATGACTGAGTTCCTTGCCGGCGCCGCCTGCCTCGTACTCTTGTCGACGGCGCTTGGCCTGCTCCGCCTTTTGCGCGGTCCCGGCGACGCCGAGCGCATGATGGCGGGACAGTTGCTGGGCACCGGCGGCATCGCGGCACTGCTGCTGGGCTCGACGATCGCGGACCCGGCCATTGCCGATGCGGCGTTGACGCTGGCGCTGCTCGCAGCGTTTGCCTCGGTTGCCTTCGTCAAGTATGGCGGCGGGCTTGGCCTGCTTCGCTCTTCGCAACCCGGTGAAGGCGAGTGAGCCTGCTGCTAGATCTGTGGACCATTGTCGCGGTCTCGGCCGGAGTCTTCTTCTTTTTCGCCGGCACCGTCGGATTGCTGCGCTTTCCCGATACGCTGACCCGGTTGCACGCGCTGACCAAGGCCGACAATCTCGGTCTCGGCCTCGTCGTACTTGGCCTGTTGCCCCGTGTCAGCAGCCCGCATGGCGCCCTCAAGCTGACCTGTGTGTGGTTGCTCGTGCTCTTGGCCGGGGCGATCGCGTCACAACTGATCGCGCGCGTCGCGCGTCGTTCAGCGCCTCCGTCATGACCATGGCGCTGCTTCTTGACGCCAGCCTGGTCGTGCTGGTGTTTGCCGTCGCCGTGTGGACGGTCGCGGTGCGCGATTCGTTCGCGGCGGTCATCGGTTATGCGATCTACGGACTTTTGCTGGCGCTGGTCTGGGTGCGTCTGGCGGCGATCGACGCCGCCTTGACCGAAGCGGCCATGGGCGGCGGCCTGACCGGCGTCTTGCTGATTCGCGCCGCGGTACGCCTGCGCCCGACCGAGCCCGCCGCCCGCGCCGAACTTCCCGGTCCGCTTCCGCGGATCGCGGCCGCACTGCTCTCGGGAATCGTCACGATTGCGCTGGCCGCGGTTGTGCTGACCCTGCCCGACCCGGCGCCGACGCTGGCGCCGCAGGTTGCCGAGCACATCGCCACCACTGGCCTCGGCAACGCGGTCACCGCCGTGCTGCTGGCGTTCCGGGCGACCGACACCCTGCTGGAAGCGGTGGTGCTGATATTCGCGCTGCTCGCGGTCTGGGCGCTGACCCCGGACGACCTCTGGGGCGGGCGCCCGGGGCCACGCTACGACATCGATCGACATGGCCTGCTCGCCTACCTTGCGCGCCTGCTGCCGCCGCTCGGGATCATTGTCGCCATCTATGTCTTCTGGGTCGGGGCTGACCTCCCCGGGGGCAAATTTCAGGCCGGGACGCTGCTGGCGGCGATGTGGCTGCTGGCGATCATGGCCGGACTGGTCGATGCGCCCCCGGTGAGCCGGCGTTCGCTGCGTGTCGCGCTGGTTGCCGGAACCGTGGTGTTTCTGGCGATCGGCTTTGCCGGCGTACCGTTGGCGGGCGCCTTCCTGTCCTACCCGGAAGGCCATGCAAAGCCCTTGATCCTGATCATCGAGGCGGCGTCGGTGCTGTCCATCGCCGTCACCCTGGGACTGCTGGTTCTGGGGCCGCCGGAGCGGAGCGAGCGGCCATGAATGCCGTTACCCTGTTTGGACTGTGCGGGGCGGCGCTGATCGGGATCGGCCTTTACGGCCTGATCGTCAATCCGCAGCCGCTACGCAAGATACTCGCGTTCAACCTGATCGGCAGCGGCGTCTTCCTGCTTTTCGGCGTGGTTGCCCGGCGCGGGGCGGCGCTCGGCATGGGCGGCGATCCGGTGCCGCAAGCGCTGGTCATCACCGGTATCGTCGTCGCCTTCTCGGCCACCGCGCTGGCGGTCGCTCTCGTCCAGCGCCTGCACGACGCAACCGGCACGGCCACGCTGGCGGCGACGGAACCCAGAGATCCGCCAGCGGCATGAACACCCTGCCGATCGCCCTTCCGGAAGTGACGACGGCCGGCGGTTTCCTGCTTGTCCTGGCGCTCGTCCTGCCATTGCTTGGCGTACTCGCCGCGCTGGTCCTTGGCGGGCGCAATGCCCGGCGCGTTGCCTTCGTGGCGATCCCGATCGGGCTGGCGCTGGCTCTGGCGATCGTCGCCGAACTGGTGCGGTCTGGGCAGACGCTGGTTTATCTGCTGGGCGGCTGGGCGCCGCCGCTGGGGATCGCGCTGCGCGCCGATGGCCTGTCGGCGGTCATGCTGCTGACGACAGCGGTGATTCTCCTGGCGGTGGCAGTCTTCGCGCGCGGCGATTTCGAAATGCCGGCCGGCGGGCGCGAGGCGCGCGCGCCATTCATGTTCTGGTCCCTGTTGCTGGCGGTCTGGGGGGCGCTCAACGCGGTTTTTCTTGCCGGTGATCTGTTCACGCTGTATGTCGCGCTCGAACTCCTGACCTTCGCCGGCGTACCCCTGGTATGCCTCGACGGCCGCCCGGAAACCTTGCAGGCAGCGCTGCGCTATCTGCTTTTCGCGTTGCTCGGGTCAATCTTCTACATGCTGGGAGCGGTACTCCTGTATGGGGCCTACGGCACCCTCGACATCACCTTGCTCGCCCAGCGTGTGAATCCCGAGCCAGCATCGATCGTCGCGGCTGCCCTGATGACGGTCGGGTTACTGGCCAAGACCGCCCTCTTCCCTCTCCACCTGTGGCTACCGCCGGCGCATGCGGGGGCGCCCGCGGCAGCCAGCGCGGTGCTTTCGGCACTGGTCGTCAAGGGCTCGTTCTTCCTGGTCATCCGGCTCTGGCTCGATGTCATGCCCGGCATCGTGACGACGGCTGCCGCGCAACTGCTGGCAGGCCTGGGGGCTGCAGCGATCCTGGTCGGCAATGTGGTTGCCTTGCGTCAGGAGAGACTCAAGCTGTTGATCGCCTATTCGACGATTGCCCAGATCGGCTACCTGTTTCTGATGTTCCCGCTGGTCGCCGGGCTGGCGGCGATGCAACTCCCCACCGGCTCCACGGTGACGGGCGGCATGCTGCAGGCGGTTTCGCATGCGACCGCAAAGGCCGCAATGTTCATGGGGGCGGGGCTGATCTATGCGACCCTTGGCCATGATCGCATCGCCGACCTGCAGGGAGTCGGGCGCCAGTTGCCGATGACCATGCTCGCCTTTGCGCTTGCCGGCGCCTCGCTGATCGGCTTGCCGCCCGCCGGCGGTTTCCTCGCCAAATGGCTGCTGTTGACGGCAGCCCTGACCACCGGGCAGTGGTGGTGGGCGGCGACGATGCTGATCGGCGGTCTCCTGACCAGTTGCTATGTGTTCATCGTCCTGGTGCGGGCGATGGCTGCGGTCGACCCGCCGTTGACCCCGAAAATGCCCGTGCCACGCGATCGCGAGGCGGTGGTCCTGGCGCTCGCAGGTGTGTCCTTCCTGCTGGGTCTTGCGGCGTTTCTGCCGGTCGACGTGGTCCAGATCGGCCGGCAGGGTCTGCTTCCGGTAGGTTGGCCATGAGCCATGGCGCGGTGCTGCTCGGCGCTGCCGTCGGTCTGCCGCTCGCGCTGCTGATTGCCTGTTCGCTCCGTCGCGTCCGCGAGAACCTGTTGCCGATCCTGCCGTATGTTCCCCTGCCCGCGCTGGCAACTGCGCTGCTGGCTGTCGATGGCGCGCCGCTGGTGCTCGGCAACGAGCGGCTGCCGCTGGCGTTCGCGCTCGACCTGCCAGGCGCGATCCTGCTCGGTGTCGCCGCACTGCTGTGGATCGCCGGCGGCAGGTACGCGGCGACCGAGATGCGCTCCCGGCCGGATTCCGGCCGCTTCGTTGTGTGCTGGCTGATGACGCTCGCCGGTTGCCTGGGGGTCTATCTCGCAGCGGACATGGTGAGCTTTTACGGACTTCTGGCGCTGTTGAGCGTCGGCGCAAGCTGCCTGATTATCCAGGATGGCACGCCGCGCGCCCGGCGCGCCGCTGCCGTCTACCTGGGCCTCGCCCTGCTCGCGGAAGCCTTCATGCTGCTGGGCTTCGTGCTGCTGGCGGCGATTACCCCAGACAACAGCCTGTGGATAAACGACGCGGCAGCGGCGCTCGTTGACTCGCCATGGCGCAATGCCATTCTTGCCTTGCTGGTCATCGGTTTCGGGATGAAGGCGGGGCTGGTGCCGGCGCATTTCTTCATGCCCCTGGCCTATGGTTCCGCCCTGATACCCGTGGCGGCGGTGGTCAGCGGCGCGGTTATCAAGGCAAGCATCCTCGGGCTGATCCGCTTTCTGCCTTACGGAATTGCGCTTCCCGACTGGGGCATGGCGCTCGCCGTCATCGGCTTGTTCGGCGCCTTGTACGGCGTTGTCGTCGGTATCACCCAAACGCATCCGAAGACCGTGCTCGCCTATTCCAGCGTCAGTCAGATGGGGTTCATCGTCGCCATCATCGGCATGGGGATAGCGGGCGCCGACGCCGGGGCACGGTTGGTGGCGGCTTTCTACGCGGCCAACCACGTATTGGTCAAAGGTTCGCTGTTTCTCGCCGTCGGTGTGATCGCTGCGACCGGCCGGCGGCAACTGCGGCCAACATTGGCGCTTGTGGCGGTGCTGGCGCTGGGACTCGGCGGCTTGCCGCTCACCGGCGGCGCCCTGGCGAAATCCGTGGCCAAGGAGACGATGGGCGATGGTCTGGCAAGCACCGTGGCCACCGTCTCGTCCATCGCCAGCACGCTGTTGATGCTGCATTTCCTGCGCCGCCTCGGGAAAAGCGCCGCGGGCGCACCCGAGGCGCGGGCGCCGGCGGGAATGGCGGTGCCGTGGCTGCTGATGGCGATGG
>CAZKSD010000049.1:0-13109 GCA_964555315.1 uncultured Dechloromonas sp. | reverse complement strand
ACGAGCACCGCGCTCAGCATCCACGCCAGCACGTGGCGCTTGATCGACAGCTCGGGCAGGGTCATTGCGGTTTCGCGGCGGCCGGCTGGGCGGCGGTTTTCGGCGTTTCCTTGACGTTGACCATGGCACCGTCGGTGAGGAAGCCGGCGCCGTCGAGCGCCACGATCTCGCCGCCCTGCAGCCCGCTGGTGATTTCAACCAGCCCGCGCTGCTTGCTGCCGACGTCGACGATCTGCTGCTTGGCCTTGCCGTCGGCGATCAGGTAGACGACCTTGCCGGCTGGGCGCAGCACCACTGTCTGTTCCGGCACCACCACGGCGCGTTCGCGCAGTCCGGTGACGACGACGGCATCGACCGAGCCGCCGCCCTTCAGCGGGCCGGGATTGTCGAGCCGGGCGATGACTTCGAGCGCGCGGTTGCCGTCGCCGACGGTCGGGCGGATGTCCTCGACGACCGCCGAGATGGCTTCCCCGGGCGACAGGGGGCTGGAGAGGCGCACCGGCTGGCCGATCTTGAGGCGCGTCGCGGCGCTTTCCGGGAACGGCAGGTTGGCGCGCAGGCGGGCGTTGGAGACCATCCGGAACAGCGGGTCGCCGACCTTGACGTAGTCGCCGGGGGCGACCACCTGGGTTTCGATGATTCCGGCCAGGGGAGCGACGACGCGCGTCTTGTCGAGAGCGTTGCGCGACAGGCTGGCACGGGCCCGGGCGCTGGCCAGCTGGTTCTTCAGCGCGTCGCGCTGGGCGGTGGCCTCGTCGAGGGCGTTCTTCGAGATGAAATTCTTCTGCACCAGTTCGCTCTGTCGGGCCAGCACCCGTTCCTGCTGGAGCAACAGGGCTTCGAGACGGGCGACTTCGCCGCTGTCGGCATTGACCTGATGCCCGGCGTCGGTCGGGTCGATCTGCGCGAGCAACTGTCCCTTGACGACCGTTTCACCGGTGCGGGCGGTGACCTTGACGACCTTGCCGGCGATTTCGGCGCCGATCTTCGGGTCGTTGACCGCTTCCAGCGTGCCCAGCGTCCGCTCGCCGATCTCCAGCGGCATGACCTGCGCCTGGGTGGTCGTGATCAGGGTCGGCGGCGCGCCCTTTTTCTCGGCCGGTTTCTCACCGCAGGCGGTGGCCAGCAGGGCGGCCGCGAGCAGCAGGGCGCCGCGCTTCATGCCGGCAGGAGCTGTTCGCCGGCGTAGAGTTCGGCGACCGTTTCGCGGCGCCGGATCACGTGTACCTGATCGCCATCGACCATGACCTCGACCGCGCGCGGCCGCGTGTTGTAATTGGAGGCCATCGCCATGCCGTAGGCGCCGGCCGACATGACTGCCAGCAGATCGCCGGCCGCGAGGCACAGCGGGCGCGCCAGGCCGAGGAAGTCGCCGGTTTCGCAGACCGGGCCGACCACGTCGTAGACGCGGGTTTCGCCGGCGTGCGGCGTCACCGGCAGGATGTCGTGCCAGGCTTCGTAAAGCGCCGGGCGCATCAGGTCGTTCATCGCCGCGTCGACAATGGCGAAATTTTTGCCCTCCCCCGGCTTCAGGAATTCGACTCGGGTCAGCAGCAGGCCGGCGTTGCCGACCAGGCGGCGACCCGGTTCGAGCACGACCTTGAGGCCGCGCCCGGCCAGCTTGTCGAGCAGCGGGTTGAGGTAGGAAGCGACCGTCGGCTGCACCTGGTCGTCCTGGTACTTGATGCCGAGGCCGCCACCGAGGTCGATGTGGTGGATGCGGATGCCTGCTGCGGTCAACTGGTCCACAAGGGCCAAAATGCGGTCGAGCGCCTCGACGAAGGGCGACGGGTCGAGCAGTTGCGAGCCGATGTGGCAGTCGATGCCGGCCACCTCGATGTGCGGCAGCGCGGCTGCGCGCCGGTAGAGGGCGAGCGCGTCGTCGTAGGCGACGCCGAATTTGGCTTCCTTGAGGCCGGTCGAGATATAGGGGTGGGTCTTCGGGTCGACATCGGGATTGACGCGGAGACTGACCGGCGCGCGCTTGCCGCACTGGCCGGCCACTTCGTTCAGTCGCTCCAGTTCGGCGGGCGATTCGATGTTGAAGCAAAGGATGCCGGCGTCGAGCCCCTGTTTCATCTCGGCCACCGTCTTGCCAACCCCCGAGAAGACAACCTTGCGTGGGTCGGCGCCGGTCGCCAGCACGCGCTGCAATTCGCCGCCGGAAACGATGTCGAAACCGGCGCCCATGCGGGCGAACAGGTTGAGAATGGCGAGGTTCGAATTGGCCTTGGCCGCGTAGCAGACGAGCGCTCCCTGGCCTGCCGGATGGCCATTGAGCACGTCGAGGAATTCCTGCAGTGCGGACTCGAGCGAAGCGCGCGAGTAGACGTAAGCGGGAGTGCCAAAGCGCGCTGCAACTTCGGGCAGGGCGACGGATTCGGCGTGCAGGACGCCGTTTCTTACAGCGAACTGGTTCATGGGGTGGTGGTCTTCTGGTCCGTGCTAACATCCACCGGCGGCGTCGGCGATTTCAGGGTGTCGAGGATGGGTGGGGGGGGCGGGCCGGGCGGTAGCACCAAGGGGCCTTTCAGCCCGCAACCGGCGAAGCAGAACGGCAGGAGCACGGCAACGATTCTGGACATTAATGACGAACCAGTCAGTAAAGGAAGGGATGTTAGCACACGATGGATGATAAGGAATTCAATGCCCAGGCCGACCGGATTCTGACCCGGATCGAGGCGGCACTGGATGCGAGCGACGCCGCCATCGACTTCGACCTGGCTGCCGGCGGGGTTCTCGAAATCGAGTTTGCCGATGCCAGCAAGATCGTCGTCAATCGCCATGCCGCCGCCCGCGAGATCTGGGTTGCGGCGCGTGCCGGGGGGTTTCACTTCCGCTGGGATGGTGTGGGCTGGCGCGACACCCGCGACGGAGCCGATCTGCTGGAAAAGCTGTCGGCTCTCGCCAGCCAGCAGGCCGGCGAAGCGGTCAGGCTCTGCTGATCAGTCGCTGGGCGGTTTGCTCAGGTCGGGCTGGGGCGGTGTTGTGTCGTCGGCAGCGTCTTCCGGCGGCGCTTCGGGGCGGACGTTTTCGGCGTAAATGTAGGCCCGGTCACGGCCGCTGCCGAAGGCGACCAGCCCCTCCGGCGCTTCCGGTGTCTGGACCGTGACATTCTTGAGCGCGCGGCCCATGTAGCCGATCCAGATCGGCAATGCGGCGGCGCCGCCGGTTTCCTTGTCACCGAGTTTCCTTGGCTGGTCGAACCCGACCCAGGCGCAGGCGGAAACCGTCATCTGATAGCCGCAGAACCAGGCATCGACATATTCGTTGGTGGTTCCGGTCTTGCCCGCCAGATCCTGCCGCTTGAGTGCCACGGAAGCCTTGGCGCCGGTGCCGTAGATCGTGACGTCGCGAAGCATGCTGTCCATGCTGAAGGCGTTCCTGGGGTCGATCGCGCGGAGCGATCCCTCGCCAGCCGGCACAGGCGCCGCCTGGGCCAGTAACTGGTCCTTCTCGTTGCGGATTTCGTTGACGACATACGGGCTGATCCGGTAGCCGCCGTTGGCGAACACGGAGTAGGCGGTGACCATTTGCCAGGGTGTCACCGAACCCGCGCCAAGCGCCATGGTCAGGTAGGGCGGGTGTCTTGCCGCGTCGAAGCCGAAGCGGGTGGCGAAGTCCTGTGCGTAACGCGTGCCGATGCTTTGCAGGATGCGGATCGACACCATGTTCTTCGACTTGGCCAGCGCCGTGCGCATCTTCATCGGCCCTTCGTACCTGCCGTCGTAGTTATGCGGCTCCCAGGCCTGCGAGCCGGTCTGGCTCGCGGAAATGACGATGGGCTCGTCATTGATGACCGTGCCCGGATTGAAGCCCTTCTCGAGCGCGGCCGAGTAGATGAACGGCTTGAAACTGGAACCGGGCTGGCGCCAGGCCTGGGTGACGTGGTTGAACTTGTTGCGATTGAAGTCGAAGCCGCCTACCAGGGCACGAATCGCCCCGTCCTTCGGGTCGACGGCGACGAACGCGGATTCCACTTCGGGGAGCTGACTGATCTGCCAAGCGCCCCTGTCGTCCTTCTGCAGGCGGATGATCGCCCCGCGCCTGATGCGCTTGTTGGGCGGCGCCTTGTCGTCGAGCATGCGTGCGGCGAACTTCATCGCATCGCCGGCGAGGGTGACCACCTCGCCCCCCTTGCGGTAGGCGCGAATCTGTTTCGCGTCCGCCGCAAGCACCAGGGCAGGCACCAGATCGCCGGCATCGGAAATGTCCTGGAGCGCCTCGTCGATTGCTTCGTCCTGATCGCCGGCAAAGTCCTTCATGTCGAGATACGATTCGGCCCCCCGGTAGCCGTGGCGGCGGTCATAATCCATGACGCCGCGACGCAGGCTGGTGTAAGCGGCTTCCTGTTCGGCCTTGATCAGGGTCGTATAGACCTTGAGGCCACGTGAATAGACTTCTTCGGGAAAGCGCTCGGCGGCTATCTGCCGCGCCATTTCAGCGACATGCTCGGCGTGGACCGCGTAATCGGCCAACTCGCGCTTGACCACAAGGGGCTCGTGCAACGCCGACTCATACTGCGCGTCACCGATGTAGCCAACGTCGCGCATTCGCCGCAGCACGTATTGCTGCCGCATCTTGGCACGCTTGGGGTTGGCGATAGGATTGTAGGCGGACGGCGCCTTGGGCAAGCCGGCCAGCATGGCCGCTTCGGCAAGCGTGATGTCCTTCAGGGGCTTGCCGTAGTAGATCTGGGAGGCCGCGGCGAAGCCGTAGGCGCGCTGGCCGAGGAATATCTGGTTCACATAGAGCTCGAGGATCTGGTCCTTGCTCAGGTTGTTCTCGATCTTGAACGACAGAAGCGCCTCGTAGAACTTGCGGGTATAGGTCTTTTCCCCGGACAGAAAGAAATTCTTCGCGACCTGCTGCGTAATGGTCGATGCCCCTTGCCGCTTGCCGCCGCCGGTCAGGTTGGCGCCGGCGGCGCGAAGGATGCCGATGTAGTCGACGCCGCCATGCTGGTAGAAGCGATCGTCCTCCGCCGCGAGGATTGCCTGTTTCATGACATCGGGGACGTCATGGATGGTTACGAGCGATCTCCGTTCTTCGCCGAATTCGCCGATCAGGTAGCCGTCGGCGGTATAGACGCGCAGCGGAATTTTGGGCCGGTAGTCCGTGAGTACCTCAAGCGACGGAAGATTCGGATACGCGAGAGCGAGGATGATCATCGCCAACGCGATGCCGATCGCCGCCAGCCCGAGCAGCATGAGTAGCGGGAAGAACGCAATTTGGACAGCCAGAGGAAGGGAGCGCAAGTTTCTGAGTGGTCTGAGTGGCGTTGCGCGGATTATACGCCCTACCTGAAACACCCCGTGAAAACGCTTTACATGCCGTGTGCCTGTTGTTAGCATCTGAAGAGAATTATTGGTTATTTGGCTAACTTCGCATTTTGTAAGGACTTTTTGGGGGTCTGGTGCGCTTCGATATCTCAGCGTTTTTAAATCCCAAGGCGCGTCCCCTGCTGGGGCTCGACATCAGTTCCTCAGCGGTCAAGCTGGTCGAATTGGTTGCCAACGGGAAGGAGGGTTACCGTGTCGAGCGCTACACCGTAGAGGTGCTGCCGAAGGATGCGGTTTCCGATGGCAATATCGCCAACATGGACGGCGTCGTTGACGCCGTCAAGCGGGCTTGGAAGCGGCTTGGCACATCGACGCGCAATGTCGCGATGGCGCTGCCCTCATCCGCGGTGATCACCAAGAAGATCATCGTGCCCGCCGGATTGCGCGAGGATCAGCTTGAAATCCAGGTTGAGTCCGAGGCCAATCAGTACATCCCGTTCGCCATCGACGAAGTGAATCTCGACTTCCAGGTGATCGGGCCGGCGCCGTCGGCACCCGATGAACTCGAGGTCTTCATCGCCGCTTCCAAGAAGGAACGGGTGGAGGACCGCGTTGCGGTTGCCGACGCTTCCGGCCTGACGGCGGTGGTGGTCGATGTGGAAACACAAGCCGCGCTCTCGGCGTTCGAGCTGATCGAAAAGCAGTTGCCCGGCAGCGGCAAGAACATGATTATCGCGCTGGTAGATGCCGGTTCCAGCATGATGAGCCTGACGGTGCTGCGCAATGGCCAGCAGGTGTATGCGCGCGAGCAGGCGTTCGGTGGCGCGCAACTGACCCAGGACATCGCCCGGCATTACGGGATGAATTATGAGGAAGCGGAAGCCGCGAAGCGTTCGGGCAGTCTTCCCGAGGGATACGAAGGGGAACTGCTTAGCCCCTTCATGGACAATCTGGCGCTCGAGGTTTCTCGCGCTCTCCAGTTCTTCTTCACCTCGACCCAGTTCAATCATGTCGACACCATCGTTCTGGCTGGCGGTTGTGCGGTGATTCCAGGTATCGACGAGGTTGTTGCGACGCGCACGCAGGTCAGTACGCTGATTGCGAATCCGTTTGCCAACATGGTGCTTTCGACTCATGTCCGGGCCAAGAGCCTGCTTGCCGATGCCTCGTCGCTGATGGTGGCGTGCGGTCTGGCGCTGCGGAGGTTTGACCCATCATGATCAGAATCAACCTCCTCCCCCACCGGGAAGAAGCCCGCAAGGCAAAGCGCCAGCATTTTTATTTGATGGTTGGCGCGGCAATCTGCCTTGCCGGACTGGTTGTCTTTCTCGGATACACGATCATCAACGGGTATATCGCCAGCCAGGACTCTGCCAACGCCTTCCTGAAGGCCGAAATCGCCGTTCTCGACAAGCAGCTCGCCGAGATCAAGCTGCTGAAGGAAAAGACCCAGGCCCTGCTGGCGCGCAAGCAGGTCATCGAGGATTTGCAGCGCGACCGCAGCGAAACGGTTTATCTGCTGAGCGAACTGGTCAAGCAGGTTCCCGAGGGGGTATATCTCAAGTCCCTGAAACAGGACGGGGCCAAGGTAAGTATCACCGGTTACGCCCAATCCAACGCGCGCGTGTCGGCACTGATGCGTAATCTCGAAGCGTCACCCTGGCTGGAGAATCCGCAACTGATCGAAGTAAAGGCAGTCGTTCTGAACGGGCGCCGCAGCAACGAGTTCGCAATGAACTTCATGCTGACCCGCACTCAGCCGCCTGTCGGGGAGGGCAAGAAATGAAAGCCAAGTCCGCTTCGCTCCCCAAGATAGACTTTCAGGCAATCGCCGACGAGTTCCGTGACCTGAATCCGAACGATCCGGGCGCTTGGCCACCGTTACCCAAGAGGGCCGTTCTACTGGCCATCTTTGCAGTGCTGGTTCTTGCTGGCTGGTGGTTCCTCTGGAGCGATCAGCTCGCCGAGCTGGACGTTAAGCAGAAGGAAGAGGCAACGCTGAAACAGCAGTACCTCGAAAAAAAGAAGCAGGCCGTCAATCTCGACCTCTACATCGAGCAACTGGCTGAAATCGACCGCTCGTTCGGGGCGCTACTCAAGCAACTTCCCAACAAGTCGGAAGTCGAGGCCTTGCTGATCGAGGTAAACCAGGCTGGCCTTGGACGTGGCCTCCAGTTCGATCTTTTCCGGCCCGGAGCCGAACAGGTGAAGGACTTCTACGCGGAATTGCCAATTGCTGTGAAGATCAACGGCGGTTACCACGATTTTGGGGCGTTCGCCGCCGATATAGCGAAACTGCCGCGAATCGTGACGCTGAACAACATAGCGATCGCGCCGTCCAAGGACAACACGCTTTCGCTGGATGCGACAACCAAGACCTTCCGCTATCTGGATGAGGAAGAGGTTGCGAAACAGAAGAAGGCAACGCAAGGAGCGAAGAAGTGAAGCGACTAATGCTCGTCGCACTCTGCGGGGTACTGGGAGCCTGTTCGGGTGGCGATCACGACGACCTCAAGCGGTGGATGGCCGACAATACCAAGGATATGCGCGGCAATATCCCCAAGTTGCCCGAGGTCAAGCCTTACCAGGCGGTGCCCTACGAAGTCGAAGGCCTGCTGGATCCGTTCAAGGCAAGCAAGATCGAACCGGAGAACAAGAACAAGCAGGGCTCCGGAAAGGCGGGGGTTTTCCAGCCTGACTTCGAGGCGCGTGATCTGCGCAACAGCCTGCTCGAAAAATATCCGGTCGAGTCGCTGAAGATGATCGGATATCTGAATATCAACCGCCGTCCGATTGCGGTCATTCAGGTTGAAGACAAGGTCAAACAGGTCAAGGTGGGTGACTATCTCGGTCTCGATTTCGGTATGGTTACGCAGATTACCGACAAGGAAGTCGTGATGCGTGAATTGATTCAGGATTCTGCGGGTGACTGGAGCGAACGCACCAGTTCCTTGTATCTGCAGGCCAAGGAGGGAAGTAAGAAATGAAAGTCATCAAATACGCGATGGCCGCTATTGCGGCGACCTGCCTTGCCTTGGCCGGGCCGGTGTCGGCGCAAACCGCTGTCTCCAACACGATCGAGGCGATCGTTGCCGCACCGCAGGGCGACAACGTGGCCGTGAAAATCGATTTGAAGGAACCGCTTGCCACGCCACCTACGGGATTCAGCGTGGCGAAGCCCGCCAAGATAGCTTTTGACTTTCCCTCAACCACGAATGGGTTGGGCAAGACCAGCGTGACCTTCAAGGAAGGCGACCTGCAGAGCGCCAACGTCGTCGAGGTTGGCGGCCGCACGCGCGTCGTCCTCAATCTCACGCGGGGAATGACCTATACGACACGCCTGGACGGCAAGTCGCTCTATGTTCTGCTTGCCCCTATCCCGGCGGTGGGTTCGTTGCCGGAGCGCGTAACGCAGTTCACGGCTGAGACTTCCGTCGGCAAGCGCCACGCCGTTCAGGATATCGCGTTCCGTCGGGGCAAGGACGGCGAGGCGCGGATCGTCGTCGACCTGAACGACGCCGGCACCGGCATCGACATCCGTCAGCAGGGCAAGAGCCTGATTGTCGATTTTCTGAAGACCAGTGTTCCGGAAAACCTGCGGCGCAAGCTCGACGTGACCGACTTTGGCACGCCTGTGACCTCCGTCGAAACCAAGCCGCTTGGCGATAATGTCCGGATGACCATCACGCCGCACGGCTTATGGGAGCACAATGCCTATCAGAGCGACAATCAGTTTGTCGTCGAGGTCAAGCGCATTGTCGAGGACCCGAACAAGCTGGTGCAGGGAACGAAGACCGGTTACCAGGGGCCGCGCGTCAGCATCAACTACCAGAACGGCGATGTCCGCGCCTTGTTGAAGCTGATGGCTGAAGAGCTCGGACTGAATGCGGTGATCAGCGACACCGTGACCGGCACGACGACCCTCGTCCTGAAGGATGTTCCGGCCGATCAGGTGATCGACATCATCTTCCAGCAGAAGGGCTTGGACATGCGCAAGAAGGGCAACATCATGATGATTGCCCCGCGCGACGAAATCGCCACCCGCGAAAAGCTGGACTTCGAAGCTCGCCAGCAGATCAGCGAACTGGAGCCGATCCAGCATGAGCAATTTGCGCTGAATTACCAGAAGGCCGGCGACGTCGCGAAGCTTCTGGCCGGGACCGGCGGCGTCGGCGGCACCCCGGGCGGCGCGTCGCAGCGCCTGTTGAGCAAGCGCGGCAATGCGATCGCCGATGCCCAATCCAACATCCTCTTCGTTAACGACATCCCGAGCAAGCTCGAGGAGATTCGCAAATTCATCAAGGCGATCGATACGGGCTCCCGTCAGGTGATGATCGAGGCGCGCGTGGTCGAGGCGCAGGATACCTTCAACCGGGACCTTGGTGTGCGTATGAATTTCCTGAGCACCCGCGCGAGCCAATTCGGGGGCAGTGGAGTCTATGGCGGCGGTGGCCTCTACACGCCAGCGCCGGTTACCCCAACCGGCAATACCCCGAATTTGAACCAAAGCTATCAAGCCACTTTTGGCACCGGCGCCCAAGCATCCAGTAATACCGCCGGAGTGAACCTGCCCGGATTTGTGAATGTTGCAGGTAGGGGAGGGGCTCTGGCCTTCTCGCTGTTCAACGCCTCTCTCACGAGAATTCTCCAGTTGGAGCTTGCGGCGCTTGAATCGGATGGTCTCGGCAAGATAGTCTCGAGCCCTCGTGTCATCACGGCGAACAACGTCAAGGCGAAGATCCAGGACGGTACCGAAATCCCGTACGTGACGACAGCGACCGGTGGCGGCGTGGCAACCCAGAATGTTTCGTTCAAGACCGCGGCGCTCTCGCTGGAAGCGACGCCACAGATCACGCCCGAGGGGACGGTGCGCATGCAACTGGTGGTCAAGAAGGAAGAACCCGACTGGACGCGCGCCGTTCTCGGCAATCCGCCGATCAAGACGGCCACGGTCGAGACCAATGTTGTTGTCGAAAACGGTGGAACGATCGTCATCGGTGGCGTCTATATCACCAAGAAGGAAAATGTAACCGAAAAGGTTCCGCTGCTCGGCGACATCCCCTTCTTCGGCTATCTCTTCAAGTACCAGAACGATGCCGGGCAGCGGCGCGAACTGCTCTTCTTCATCACGCCGCGCATCGTTTCGGACAAGTTGCAGATCAACTGAAAGTCCGGGTGACAGGTTCAAGGGCCGGCTTTGCCGGCCCTTGTCTTTTGTTGCACGCTCCAGGCATCGGCTAGAATGCTGTCGTGAACAACTGCAGCAATATCTACCTCGTCGGCCTGATGGGAGCCGGCAAGACGACCATCGGCAGGCAGCTTGCCCGGCGGCTCGGCTGGCGGTTTCACGACTCCGACCATGAAATCGTCGAGCGTACCGGAGTATCCATCCCGACCATCTTCGAAATCGAGGGCGAGGAGGGGTTCCGGCGCCGTGAAGCACAGACGATCAGCGAACTGACCTCCGGCTCGGGCAGCGTTGTCGCCACAGGCGGCGGTGTCGTGCTGAATCCCGAGAACCGGGTGCGGCTGCACAACACGGGGTGGGTCGTCTATTTGAACGTTCCCCCGGCGATCCTCTTCGAACGCACTCGCCACGACCGCAATCGCCCGCTGCTGCGCGTGCCCGATCCGTTGGGCAAACTTGAGGAACTTCACGCCCTCCGCGACCCTCTGTACCGGGAAGCCGCTCATCTCGTCGTCGAGGGATCGCACCTCATCGCCTCCGGCGTCGTTCAGTACCTGCTCCGGGAATTTCATCACCAATGCCAGACATGATCCAGACCCTGAATGTGGAACTCGCCGAGCGTTCCTATCCCATTTACATCGGCAGCGGACTGCTGTCGCAACCGGAATTGCTGACGCCCTACCTGGTCCGGAAGCAGGCCGTGGTCGTCACCAATGCGACGATCGCGCCGCTCTACCTCGATGTGTTGCGGTCGACGCTGCAAAAGGGGGGAATTTCCGCCTTGCCGGTGATCCTCCCCGATGGCGAGAAGTACAAGACCTGGGAGACGCTCAACCTCATTTTCGACGCGCTGATCGGTGGTCACTGCGAGCGCAACACCACGCTGATCGCTCTCGGCGGTGGCGTCATCGGGGACATGGGCGGCTTTGCCGCGGCATGCTACCAGCGGGGCATGCCCTTCATCCAGATCCCGACGACGCTGCTTTCCCAGGTCGACTCGTCGGTCGGCGGCAAGACTGCAATCAACCACCCGCTGGGGAAGAACATGATCGGCGCCTTTTACCAGCCCAAGATGGTGCTGGCCGATATTTCGACGCTAGACACCCTGCCTGACCGGGAATTGAAAGCCGGCCTCGCCGAAGTCATCAAATACGGCCTGATTCGTGATCCGGACTTTTTCGCCTGGCTCGAAGCGAACCTCGACAAGTTGCTGGCGCGGGACGCAAAGGCGCTGGCCTACGCCGTCCATCGCTCCTGCGCCAACAAGGCCGAGGTCGTTTCCGCGGACGAGCGCGAAACCGGAGAGCGCGCCTTGCTCAACCTCGGGCACACCTTTGGGCATGCGATCGAGACAGGCCTCGGCTACGGCAAATGGCTGCACGGTGAAGCGATCGCTGCCGGCACGCTTATTGCTGCGGAACTGTCGAAGCGGCTCGGCTGGCTTGCGGAGCCGTCGGTGCAGCGCATCGAGTCGCTCTATCGGCAGGCCGGTTTGCCGGCTCTTGGAGCTCCGCTGGGCGCGGCGCGCTATCTCGAATTGATGCGCCACGACAAGAAGGTCCGCGACGGCAGTCTGCGTCTGGTCCTGTTGAGGGAGATTGGCCTGGCGGTAGTTGCGGACGGACTGGACGAAGGAATGATTTGCGCCGCAATCGAAGCGCGATGCACCTGAAGAGGGACCGCCGGTCCCGGGATGAACCACGTTGGTGCATCGCAGCATCTTGAATCAGCAGGCTATTGGCGGTATATTCCAAAGTTGCCCGAATTTTCTGCAGGCTGCCTGGCGCAACGGAGGTTGGGCTTTTCTGCCTTCGGCGGCTGTATTCTTTGACCGAGTGTTTTGAAGGAATAGTGTGATGGAACCGGCAGTATACGAGCGGCAGGGATTGTATGATCCGGTCAATGAGCACGATGCCTGCGGCGTCGGCTTTGTCGCCCATGTCAAGGGACAGAAGAGTCACGGCATCGTCGAGCAGGGCCTGTTGATCCTGAAGAATCTGGATCACCGCGGCGCCGTTGGCGCTGATCCGCTACAGGGCGACGGTGCCGGCATCCTGATCCAGATCCCCGACCAGTTCTACCGCGAGGAGATGGCCAGGCAGGGGGTGATCCTGCCTCCGGCCGGAGAATACGGTGTCGGCATGGTCTTCCTCCCGCAGGAAGCCGCCTCACGCCATGCCTGTGTCGAGGAAATCGAACGTTCGGTCAAGGCTGAAGGTCAGGTCGTTCTCGGCTGGCGCGAGGTGCCGGTCAATCGCGACATGCCCATGTCGCCGACGGTCAAGGCCAAGGAGCCGGTGATCAGGCAGGTGTTCGTGGGCCGCGGGCCGGACGTTTTCGTCACCGACGCGCTCGAGCGCAAGCTCTACATCATCCGCCGCCGCGCTGCCAATGCCACCAAGTCGCTCAAGCTGAAGCATGGTCAGGAATTCTACGTTCCGTCATTTTCCGCGCGTACGGTCAATTACAAGGGTTTGCTGCTTGCGCATCAGGTTGGCGTGTATTACCACGACCTGCAGGACAAGCGCGCCGTCTCGGCGCTGGCGCTGGTGCACCAGCGCTTCTCGACCAATACCTTCCCGACCTGGGATCTCGCCCATCCCTTCCGCTACATTGCCCACAACGGCGAGATCAACACC
>CAZKSD010000048.1:0-13135 GCA_964555315.1 uncultured Dechloromonas sp. | reverse complement strand
ACATCACCGTCAACTACAAGGGCATCCTGCCCGACCTGTTCAAGGAAGGCAAAGGTGTCGTCGCCCAGGGCAAGCTCACCGACGCCGGCACCTTCACCGCGACCGAGGTACTCGCCAAGCACGACGAGAACTACATGCCGCCCGAGGCGGCCAAGGCCGTCGGCGACGCCCAGTCACGGGCAGCCAGCAAGCATGTCTCCCCGTCCTCTGGCGAGCAACCGAAAGCGAGCTACTGAGCATGATCCCCGAACTCGGCCATTTCGCGCTGATCCTCGCCGCCCTCGTCGCGGCAGTCCTCGGCACGCTGCCCCTGATCGGCGCCCACCAGCGGCGTATGGCCTGGGTCGCCCTCGCGCGCCCGGCAGCGACGGTGATGGCGCTGCTCGTCACCTTCTCATTCGCCTGCCTGACGCAGGCGTTCGTCGCCAACGACTTCTCGGTGGTCTACGTCGCCCAGCACTCGAACTCGCTGCTGCCCCTCCAGTACCGCATCGCCGGCGTCTGGGGCGGCCACGAGGGCTCGCTGCTGCTGTGGATCCTGATGCTGACGTGGTGGGCCTTCCTGGTCGCCATGCTGTCGCGCCAGTTGCCCGATGCGATGGTCGCCCGCGTGCTCGGCACGCTCGGGCTGGTCGCCTTCGGCTTCCTGCTGTTCATCCTGATCACCTCCAACCCCTTCGAGCGCCTGCTGCCGGCTGCCGCCGAAGGCAAGGACCTCAACCCGCTGCTCCAGGACCCCGGCCTCGTCATCCACCCGCCGCTGCTCTACATGGGCTACGTCGGCTTTTCCGTCGCCTACGCCTTCGCCGTGGCCGCGCTGCTCTCGGGCCAGCTTGACGCGGCCTGGGCGCGCTGGTCGCGGCCGTGGACGACGGCCGCGTGGATATTCCTGACGCTGGGCATCGCCATGGGTTCGTGGTGGGCCTATTACGAACTGGGCTGGGGCGGCTGGTGGTTCTGGGACCCGGTCGAGAACGCCTCGTTCATGCCCTGGCTGGTCGGCACGGCGCTGATCCATTCGCTGGCGGTGACCGAAAAGCGCGGCAGCTTCAAGAACTGGACGGTACTGCTGGCGATTTCCGCCTTCTCGCTGTCGCTGCTCGGCACCTTCCTCGTGCGCTCCGGCGTGCTGACCTCGGTGCATGCCTTCGCCACCGACCCGCGCCGCGGCATCTTCATCCTGATCTTCCTCGTCGCCGTCATCGGCAGCTCGCTCGCGCTGTTTGCCTGGCGGGCGCCCAAGGTGGGCCTCGGCGGGCGCTTCGGGCTAGTGTCGCGGGAATCGGCGCTGCTCACCAACAACGTGCTTTTAGTCGTCGCCTGCGCCACCGTGCTGCTCGGCACGCTCTACCCGCTGCTCATCGACGCGCTCGGCGTCGGCAAGATCTCGGTCGGGCCGCCGTACTTCAACGCGGTCTTCGTGCCGGTGATGGCGCCCGTGCTGTTCCTGATGGCCGTCGGTCCCTTCGCACGCTGGAAGGAGGCGTCGGTCGCCGAGATCGCGCGCGCCCTCAGGTGGGCGCTCGCCGCCGGCGTCGTGGTCGCCATCGCGCTGCCGCTGGTCTACGGCAAGTGGAGCACACTGACCGCGCTCGGCCTGTTCCTCGCCGCCTGGATCACCGCCGCGTCGGTGCTCAACTTCGTCGAGCGCGTGCAGCACACCCGTGCCGGCCGCAGCTTCCTTACCGCCGCCCTGGCGCAGCCGCGCAGCTTCTTCGGCATGCACCTCGCCCACGTCGGCATCGCCGTCTTCGTCGTCGGCGTCACCATGGTCTCGAGCTTCCAGGACGAGAAGGACGTCAAGCTCGCCCCCGGCCAGTCAGTCGACGTCGCCGGCCACCACTTTACCTTCATCGGGGTAAAGGCGGTCGAAGGCCCGAACTACGTCGCCGCGCAGGGCGAGTTCGATCTCTCGGTCGACGGCAGGTTCCTGCGCAAAATGACCCCGGAGAAGCGTAACTACCATTCCTCGGCCATGCCGATGACCGAAGCGGCCATCGACGCCGGCTTCCTGCGCGACGTCTATGTCTCGCTCGGCGAGCCGATCGACCGCGACAAGCCGGAAGGCGAGTGGGCGGTGCGCGTCTATTACAAGCCCTTCGTCGACTGGATCTGGGGCGGCTGCATCCTGATGGCGCTGGGCGGCCTTTTCGCCATGCTCGATCGCCGCTACCGGGTCAAGGCCCGCGCCGCCGCCACCGTCCCTGCCGGAAGCCAACAAGCATGAACCGTTACGCCTGGATCCTGGTCGGCTTCGCCGGCCTCGTCGCCCTGCTCGCCGTCGGCCTCAACCTGAATCCGCGCGACGTGCCGTCGCCGCTGGT
This sequence comes from uncultured Dechloromonas sp., assembly GCA_964555315.1. Taxonomy (GTDB): domain Bacteria; phylum Pseudomonadota; class Gammaproteobacteria; order Burkholderiales; family Rhodocyclaceae; genus Azonexus. The sequence continues at coordinate 10,811 of CAZKSD010000048.1, read as the reverse complement.
CGGCAAGCCGGCCCCAGCCTTCAACCTGCCCGTCCTGGCGACACCGGACAGGACTTTCGGGCCGAAAGACATGCAGGGCAAGGTCTGGCTGTTCAACGTCTGGGCCTCGTGGTGCGTCTCCTGCCGCCAGGAGCACCCCATTCTCGTCGAGTTCTCGAAGAAGGTGAATGTGCCGCTGATCGGGCTGAACTACAAGGAAGTGCGTGGCGATGGCGGCTTCGACATGAACAAGATGGCACTCGAGGAAGAGAAGAAGCTCGCCTGGCAGCGCGCCAACAAGTGGCTCGCCGAACACGGCGACCCGTACACGCTGACGGTCATGGACCTCGACGGCCGCGTCGGCATCGACTTCGGCGTCTACGGCGTGCCGGAAACCTACGTCATCGACAAGGCTGGCGTCATCCGCATGAAGCATACGGGACCGATCACCCCGGAGACGTTGAGCAAGAAGATCATGCCGCTGCTCGCGGAGCTGAACCAATGATGCGCCAGATATTCGCCGCCTGCGCCCTGGTTTTCGCCCTCTTTGCCGGGTCGACCGCAGCCGTCGCCGCCAGCAGCGCCACCGAGGCCGCGCTCGCCGCCGACCCGGTCGCCGAGAAGCGCTTGCAGGCGCTGTCCGAGGAACTGCGCTGCCTCGTCTGCCAGAACCAGAACATCGCCGACTCCAACGCCGAGCTGGCGCAGGACCTGCGCCGCGAGATCCGCACCATGATCCGTGACGGCAAGTCGGACAAGGAAATCATCGACTTCATGGTGGTCCGCTACGGCGACTTCGTCCTCTACCGGCCGCCGCTCAAGGGCGCCACGCTGCTGCTCTGGGGCGGGCCGCTGCTGCTGCTCGCCCTCGGCCTCTTCGCGCTGGTCCGCTACCAGCGCCGCCGCGCCGAGCGCGTCGCCGCCGCGGACAAGCCGCTCTCGGCCGAGGAAGCGCGCCGCGCCGAGGCGCTGTTGAAGGAAGCCGACCCGTCATGACCCAGTTCGCCATCTACGCCGCGCTACTCGTCGCGGTGACCGCCGCGTTCGTGCTGCCGCCGCTGTGGCTCGGCCGTCGCCCTCCCGGGGACCGTGCCGAGCGCAAGGCCGCCAACCTCGCCATCTTCCGCGACCAACTCGCCGAACTCGAGCGCGAAAAGGCCGAAGGCACGCTGGCCGAGGCCGATTTCGAGCAGGCCCGGCGCGAACTGCAGCGCCGCCTGCTCGAGGAAGTGGAACCGGCCATTGGCGATTCCGCCGCTGCAGCCATGCGCGGCCCGAGCCGCAAGACCGCCATCGCCCTGCTGTTGCTGCTGCCGGTCCTCGCCCTCCTGGCCTACGGCCTCCTCGGCAACCCGAAAGCTCTCGATCCGGCACAGACCGCCGCCGCGCCGAAGATGACAGCGGAGCAGATCAATGCCATGGTCGCCAGGCTTTCCGAGCGCATGCAGGCCAACCCCGACGACATGCAGGGCTGGCTGATGCTGGCGCGCTCGTACAAGGCGATGGGCCGCTACGACGACGCCGTCACCGCCTACGCCAAGGCGGAGAAGGTCATCGACGCCGACCCCGAACTGCTCGCCAGCTACGCCGAAACCATCGCCATGGCGAGCGGGAACGGCCTCAAGGGCAAGCCGAGCCAGCTCATCGCCCGCGCGCTCGAGATCGACCCGCGGCACCCCCACTCGCTTTTCCTTGCCGGCGCCGCCGCCATGGAAGCCGGCGACAGCAGCAAGGGTATCGCCTACTGGGAAGCCCTGCTGCCGCAGGTCGAGCCGGGCTCGGAAATCGACCAGTTGCTGCGCAGCGGCATCGACAAGATGAAGCAGGGAAAGTAGGTCCGCCGGGATGGTCGATGCCAGCCGCCGCGGCTTCCTGCGCGGTCGACCGCGCCCCAGGGCCGAAATCCGGCCGCCGTGGGCACTGACCGAACCGGCATTCAGCGCCCGCTGCACGCGCTGCGGCGATTGCCTGACGGCGTGCCCACAGAAGATCCTCGTTGCCGGCGACGGCGGTTTCCCCACGGTTGATTTCGCTCGCGGTGAATGCACTTTCTGCGGGGCTTGCGCCGCCGCCTGCCAGCCATTGGCGCTGGACCGCCGCGAAGGTCTGCCAACGTGGCCGTACAAGGCGCTGGTCGGCGATGCCTGCCTGCCGCGGCGTGGTGTCGAATGCCGGGTCTGCGGCGACTTCTGCGACGTCCGCGCCATCCGCTTCCCGCCACGTCTCGGCGGCAGCCCGCTGCCCGAAATCGCGCCGGAGACTTGCACCGGCTGCGGCGCCTGTGTTGCACCGTGCCCGGTCGCCGCCATCACGGTTCGCGACTGACGGAAAACAAACCCGGCCATTAAAGCCGCCATTGCGCCAGCGGTAGGCTTACTGTCGGAAAATTTACAACAGCTACACTGCCAGCGGCCAGAGAGATAACGATAACCGATTGATTTTATTTGCTGTTGCTATTTTCAACGGCACAGATTAAGGCCATTGGTGCAAATATTACGTATGAAAAGCGAGTATCTTGCATCCCGATAGACCATGTCCGCCAAAGGAGCCATGATGAACACTGAAAACAATCTCCCTCGCGCCTTGACGCCACGCCTGCGCCTGCAACATCGTTCCGTATTGGGTACGCTGGCGCTGCCATTTTCCCTTGGAGGGTAGCGTGAGGGAGGTCAGACAAAGGGGTTTCTGAGGCGGACGCCGGTTCCGCGAAAGTCGTCGCCGTTGCGGGTCACGACGGTCAGGTCATGAATCAGCGCAACGGCGGCAATCTGCTTGTCGATCGGGTGTTGCTGGTTCGGCGACATCAGACAGCCCCATAACTGGGCGCATTCGCCGTCGAAGCCCAGGATCCGGTCGGCGTAATCCGTCACCACCAGATCAAGCCAGTTCTCCAGTTGCCCGGCTTGCGCGAGATCCTCCCGATGCCGGAGATTTTCCAGGCCACGCCGAATTTCGCCGATTGTTTGCACCGCGAGATAGAGATCAGCGGGATCGCTGGACTGGAAAAATTCCTGCACACCGGGGTTCGCCCTCTTCCCTTTGCGGGCTTCGCTGATGACATTGGTGTCGACCAGGAACACGAGAAACTCTACGCGTCACGAAAATTGAAATCGGCGTCTTCGCCGACATTGGGCATGCCCGCCAGCACTTCCGCAAAAGAACGCCGCTGCGGGCGCAGCAGGGCAGAGCGCAAAATTTCGCGGTGCTCGGCCTCGGCGCTGCGCCCGTGCGATGCAGCCAGTTGTTTCAGCGCCAGCGCGACGTCTTCATCGACATTGCGAACCACAAGATTGGTAGCCACTGCGACCTCCATAGGCGTAATCATTGATTGCAATTTAGCAAACGGTTGATTGCAATGCAATCATTCTCTGCTCTGCTGCGCAACAAGCGGTGGGGGTGAAAATCCCGGCTCGGCCATTTCCGACTCCAGCTTGATACGCAGGATCAACAGACCATCCAGGGTTTCGCGGCAGCCCAGGTGTCGTGGCAAACGCGCAGACAGGGCTCGAATTCGCCACGATTTTCCAATTCGACACCACAGACTGCGGCATGGTGGCGAATCTCGTGATCAAGATCGGCCAGTTCTCGCCCATAATGCTCGTTTCCGCCCATGGTCAACGCATAATCTGAAAGGATCTGCCATGCATTGGCTCCGCTTGCCCGAGCCGCGTCGCGATATTGCACCTGCATTCACGGATGCCGAATCCGCCCAGGCCTGGCTTGGCGCGTTGTCGTCGACGCCTCCGCTTGCGGTCTTCTCCGCATTGCTCGAACAGATCCAGGCGCTTGATGGTTCGGCCATACCACCCGCACAAGTGGTCAGCCTGCTCAACCAGTTGCGGGCGGTGGCGGTTCCGCTGCAGTCGGTGGTCGAAGAGCAGTTCACGCGCAAGGCCCTGCCCATGCAGGCAGGCGAAGAACAAGCCTTTGAAATCACTCACCGGCTCTGGATGCAGTTCGGCATTGCCTACCTGCGTTTCGGCCCGCAATGCACACCGGCAAATCGTTCCCTGCCGCTGCATCGCGCCACCACCGCCTTCCGCCTCGCCCAGTACTGCCACTTTCTGGCTGCCCGCACCTGCCCTCCGATAGCGGACAACCTGCTGGTCATGGCGCTTGCCGCCGCGGAAGCCAACGGCGTACTGCGCCGGCCGCTGGCCGACCCGGATTTCCCGCAGCACGGCAAGGGAAGCGTCTCGGGGCAACTGGCCTGGGCGATCCTGATGCGCATGGCCGATCCCTATCACCTGACCGCCACCCAACTTCCGGTCGTCAATCGCCTATACAGCCGCTGGCGCGAACTCGTCAGCTTTCAGGCCGAGCCGGACAGGAGCGCGGCGGCCTATGTCGTCGATCTGGCTGCACTTTTCGACGATCTGCCGCCCGGGGTTCCGCGTTTCCTCAACCTGCGCACGATCGCGGTCAAGCTTGGGCAGCGCATCAAGCTGCTCGGGGCAGGCGAGTCGCCGGAAGCCCTCAAGCTCGGGCGCTCGCTTTCAGCCCCTGCGGCCATTCGCCTTCTCCAGGATCTCGAGCAATACCTGCAGCCGCCCAGCGGGACAGCGCCGCAGAAGAAGGACGAGATCGAAATCGTCTTTGGCAGTGAGGATGCCTATGCCTTGCTAAGAGACAAAATACTCAATCCGGTCGGCGCCCAGAAGGCGGACCAGCCGCTTTTCTATCAGAGGAAGGGGGCCTTCGGCATCGATCATGCATCCTCGCTGCGCACCAGCAGGAGCCGCCAGACAGTGCCCGGGGAACACTGGAAACTCACCGGCAGCACGGCCACGCGGGCGCCCCATCCCGAGGCGAGCCGGCGGCTGGCGCCCACCCTGATCGCTGCACTTGTCGGCGAAAGCCCCAGCCTCGGCGTGATGGCCAGCCTGCGGTGCGACGACGACGGCACTCTCTCGGCGCGACTGCGATGGTATGACGAGGAAGCCGAGGCCTGCACTCTCAAGCGCCTCGCTCCCAAGGGCGACCGCCTGGTCCGGGTACCGGCCTTCCTGCTGCGGCACAAGTGGGGCATTTCGCTCGTCCTGCCTGCGGACGCCGGCGCCCGTCTCAGCGTCAGCCTGGACCTCGCCGATTGCTCGGTCGAGCAGGTGATTCCCACCGAGATCGTCGACCGTGGAAGCGATTTCATACACTACGCGTGCAAGCTTCCGTGAACGCACGAGGCCCGTCCGAAGACGGGCCCTGGCGACGCGGTCGACCGTCAGGAACGACCGAAATCTCGGCTATTCGAACTCGATGATGACCTGATCGACTGCCAGGCTATCGCCGGCGGCGGCGGAGAGCTTCTTGACCTTGCAGTCCTGGTCCGCCCGCAGGACGTTTTCCATCTTCATCGCTTCGATGACTGCCAGTTTCTCGCCGGCCTTGACCTCCTGACCGACCTTGACCGCCACTTCGCGCAGCAGGCCCGGCATCGGGGAGAGCAGATACTTCGAGAGGTCGGGTGGCAGTTTCTCGGGCATCAGCGCGAGCAGTTCGGCGGCGCGGGCGCTCATCACCATGAAGCTGGCGTGGGCGCCCCAGTGGAACAGGACGTAGCGGGTTCTGCGGCGCTCGACCTGCAGCGTGAATTCCTCGCCGTTGCAGGTTCCGTTGAACAGCGACTCGCCCAGCTTCCAGTCCGAGCGGATCTCGTAGTTCTCGCCCATGTACTCGACGTGGTAACCGCCCTGGATCGGCCGGGCAACGACCATGTGTTTTTCGTTGCCGCTGCGACGCAGGCGCACCACGCACCACTTGTCGCTGACGATGCGTTCATGGCCCTGCAACTGGCCGGAAACTGAAGCGCCGCGGTCGGTGTAGGCGCGATAGACGTAAGCGGCGACCGACACCAGCAGGGCCGGATCGTCATGCGGAACCATCGAGGCATTGAAGCCCTTGGGGTATTCCTCGGCGATGAAGCCGGTGTTGAAATTGCCGCTCTGGAAACGCGGATGCTGCATCAGCGCTGCCTGGAACGGAATGTTCGAGGAAATGCCGCGGATGACGAAGGCGTTCAGTGCGTCACGCATGCGGGCGATCGCCTGTTCGCGGGTCGCGCCATGGATGATCAGTTTGGAGATCATCGAGTCGTAGAACATCGAGATCTCGCCGCCTTCATAGACGCCGGTATCGACCCGCACCTGACCCGGAATTTCCTTCGGCGGCTGAAACTTGATCAGACGACCGGTGGAGGGCAGGAAGCCGCGGAAAGGATCTTCGGCGTTGATCCGGCATTCCATCGCCCAGCCGTTGATGCCGACGTCGGCCTGGGTGACCGGCAGTTTCTCGCCGTAGGCGACGCGGATCATCTGCTCGACGAGGTCGAGCCCGGTGATCAGCTCGGTGACCGGGTGCTCGACCTGCAGGCGGGTGTTCATTTCCAGGAAATAGAACTCCTTGGTCGCGCCGGAAACGACGAACTCGACGGTGCCCGCCGATTCGTAATTGACCGCGCGGGCCAGGGCGACGGCCTGCTCGCCCATCGCCTTGCGCATATCGGCGTCGACGAAGGGCGACGGCGCTTCCTCGATCACCTTCTGGTGACGACGCTGGATCGAGCAGTCGCGCTCGTTCAGGTAGACGTAGTTGCCGTGCGAGTCGCCGAGCACCTGGATTTCGATGTGGCGCGGCTCGAGCACGTATTTCTCGATGAAGACGCGGTCGTCGCCGAACGCGTTCTTCGCCTCGTTGACGCAGGACGAGAAACCCTCGAACGCTTCCTTGTCGTTGAAAGCGACGCGCAGGCCCTTGCCGCCGCCGCCGGCGGAAGCCTTGATCATCACCGGGTAGCCGATGCCCTGGGCGATCTTGACCGCTTCGTCCGGACCGGAAATGGCCTCGTTATATCCGGGAATGGTGTTGACCCTGGCCTCGATCGCCAGTCTCTTGGATTCGATCTTGTCGCCCATCTTGCCGACGGAGTAATGCTTCGGACCGATGAACTTGATCCCGTCCTCTTCCAGACGCCGCGAGAACTCGGCGTTCTCGGACAGGAAGCCGTAGCCCGGGTGGACCGCCTCGGCGCCGGTCTGCTTGCAGGCGGCGATGATCTTGTCCATCGACAGGTAGGATTCCTTCGACGCCGCCGGGCCGATGCAGACGCCTTCGTCGGCCAGGTCGACGTGCAGGGCATCCTTGTCGGGCTCGGAATAGACGGCGACAGTGGCGATGCCCATCTTGCGGGCGGTCTTGATGACGCGGCAGGCGATTTCTCCCCGGTTCGCGATCAGAATTTTAGTAAACATATATGACCCTCAATTCAGAGTGACTGAGCAATTTGGGGCGCGCAGGACGAGGCGGCGACGCTGGCTGCGACGAGACAGTACGCCAGTACGGCGAGGAGCAGACGAGGAAACCAACGAAGTCATGCGCGATGCCAAATTGGTCAGAGCGGGATGTTGCCGTGCTTGCGCCAGGGGTTGTCGAGTTTCTTGTCGCGCAGCATGGCCAGCGAGCGGGCGATCCGTTTGCGCGTCGCATGCGGCATGATGACGTCGTCGATGAAGCCTCGCGCCCCCGCGACGAACGGGTTGGCAAACTTTTCCTTGTATTCGGCCTCGCGCTCGGCCAGCTTGGCGACGTCGTTCTTTTCCTCGCGGAAGATGATCTCGACCGCGCCCTTCGGCCCCATGACGGCGATTTCGGCGGAGGGCCAGGCAAGATTCACGTCGCCGCGCAGGTGCTTCGACGACATGACATCGTAGGCGCCGCCGTAGGCCTTGCGGGTAATGACGGTGACCTTGGGCACGGTGCATTCGGCGTAGGCGTAGAGCAGCTTGGCGCCGTGCTTGATGATGCCGCCGTATTCCTGGGCGGTTCCCGGCATGAAGCCCGGCACGTCCACGAAGGTGACGACCGGAATGTTGAAGGCGTCGCAGAAGCGGACAAAGCGGGCGGCCTTGATCGACGATTTGATATCGAGACAGCCGGCCAGCACGAGCGGCTGGTTGGCGACGAAACCGACCGGATGGCCGTCGATGCGGCCGAAGCCGATGATGATGTTCCTCGCATAGTCGGACTGCAGCTCGAAGAAGTCGTTGTCGTCGACCACCTTGATCAACAGTTCCTTCATGTCGTAGGACTTGTTGGTGCTGTCCGGAACCAGCGTGTCGAGCGAGTAATCCATGCGGCCGGCCGGATCGTTGGTCGGCGTGTGGGGCGGCTTTTCCCGGTTGTTGGCCGGGATGAAATTCATGAAGCGGCGCAGCATCGACAGCGCCTCGACGTCGTTCTCGAAGGCCAGGTCGGCGACCCCGGACTTGCTGGTGTGGGTGATGGCGCCGCCGAGTTCCTCGGCGGTGACGTCTTCATGGGTCACGGTCTTGACCACCTCCGGACCGGTCACGAACATGTAGGACGAATCCTTGACCATGAAGATGAAATCGGTCATCGACGGCGAGTAGACCGCGCCGCCGGCACACGGACCCATGATCAGGGAAATCTGCGGCACGACGCCGGAAGCCATCACGTTGCGCTGGAACACGTCGGCGTAGCCGCCCAGCGAGGCGACGCCTTCCTGGATGCGCGCGCCGCCCGAATCGTTGAGGCCGATCACCGGCGCCCCGACCTTGATCGCGTGATCCATGACCTTGCAGATCTTCTCGGCATGGGTTTCCGACAGCGAGCCGCCGAAAACCGTGAAGTCCTGCGAGAAGACAAAGACCAGGCGGCCGTTGATCGTGCCGTAGCCAACCACGACACCGTCGCCCGGGGTCTTTTCCACCTGATCCATGCCGAAATCGGTGCAGCGGTGCTCCTTGAACATATCCCATTCCTCGAAGGAATCCGGGTCGAGCAAGAGCTCGATGCGTTCGCGGGCGGTCAGTTTGCCCTTCTTGTGCTGGCTGTCGATGCGCTTCTGCCCGCCGCCGAGACGGGCCAGCTCACGCTTCTTTTCCAGCTGGCGGATGATGTCGATCATGGAATGCTCCCTTGGTGGTTCGGGTAATTTGATTCAGTGGTTGAGATAGTCGAGCAGCATATACGCGGCTGCAGCCGGCGTCGTATGGCCCTGTTGGACCGACCGGCTCAATGCCGGCAGGTTTCCCTTCACGCGCGGGTGATGACGGAAATGCTGGCGCAGCCCCAGATCGATCAGCTGCCACATCCACGACAGCGCCTGGTGCTGACGCTTGGCGGCGAACTCGCCGGTCGGCTTGAGCGCGGCCTGGTACTTCTCTACCTCGGCCCAGAAATCGGTGATGCCTTCCTTGTGCAGCGCCGACAGCGCGATCACCGGCGGCGACCAGTTGGGCGAGGCCGGGCGCAGCATGTGCAGCGCGTTGCGCCACTGCGCGCGGACGACCGCTGTCGCCCGCGGGTCGATGTCGGCCTTGTTGATCACCACCATGTCGGCGATCTCGACGATGCCCTTTTTGATCGCCTGCAGGTCATCGCCCGCGTTCGGCAATTGCAGCAGGCAGAACAGGTCGACCATGCCGGCGACCGTCGTTTCCGACTGGCCGACGCCGACGGTTTCGATGATGATCACATCGTAGCCGGCCGCTTCGCAGAGCAGCATCGCCTCGCGCGTCTTCTCGGCGACGCCGCCGAGCGAACCGGCTGACGGGCTGGGGCGGATGAAGGCTTCCGGGCGCTGGCTCAACAGTTCCATCCGCGTCTTGTCGCCGAGAATGGAGCCGCCTGACACCGACGACGATGGGTCGACGGCGAGCACGGCCAGTTTTTTGCCCTGTTCGATCAGCCAGACGCCAAGGGCCTCGATGAAGGTGGACTTGCCCGCCCCAGGCACGCCGGAGATGCCGATGCGGATCGCTTTGCCGGTGCCCGGCAACAGGGCGTTCAGCACCTGCTGGGCGCGCTGCTGGTGGTCGTGACGGGTCGATTCGATCAGCGTGATGGCCTTCGCCAGCGCCCGGCGCTGACCGGCGAGCACACCGTCGACCAGGGACTGGTCAGCCGGGGACAGGGAATGCGCCAGCACGGGTGCTTCGCCCAGATTCATCCCTGGCCTAACCGCGCGCCTTGCGGATTTCTTCGAGTACCTTGCGCGCCGAATCCTCGATCCGGGTACCCGGCCCGAAGATGGCCTTGGCGCCGGCATTGAACAGATAGTCATAGTCCTGCGCCGGGATGACGCCGCCGGCGAAGACGATGATGTCGTTGGCGCCCTGGTCCTGCAGGGCCTTGACCAGCGTCGGCAACAGGGTCTTGTGGCCGGCCGCCAGCGAGGAAACACCGATGGCGTGCACGTCGTTTTCAATGGCCTGGCGGGCAGCTTCCTCCGGCGTCTGGAAGAGCGGGCCCATGTCGATGTCGAAACCCAGGTCGGCGTAGGCGGTGGCCACTACCTTGGCGCCCCGGTCGTGACCGTCCTGACCGAGCTTGGCGATCATGATGCGCGGACGACGGCCTTCTTCTTCAGCGAATTTGGCGATATCGGCCTTGATGGCTTCCCAGCTTTCCTGACCGTCCACAACGCCTCCATACACACCGGAAATGGTCTGATTGTTGGCACGGAAACGGCCAAAGACCTTTTCCAGTGCATCGGATACCTCACCGACGGTAGCACGCAGACGGATGGCCTTGACGGTCAGATCCAGCAGGTTGCCATTGCCGGATTCGGCGGCTGCGGTCAACGCATCCAGCGCGGCGCAAACGGCCGCGCTGTCACGGGTGGCGCGGATATTCTTGAGGCGGGCAATCTGGGCTTCACGCACGGCATGGTTGTCGATATCGAGAATGTCGATCGCATCTTCCCGGGCCAGCTTGTACTTGTTGACGCCGACGATGACGTCCTTGCCCGAGTCGATGCGCGCCTGCTTGTCGGCGGCGCAGGTTTCGACCTGCATCTTGGCCCAGCCGGATTCGAC
>CAZKSD010000047.1:0-13179 GCA_964555315.1 uncultured Dechloromonas sp. | reverse complement strand
GAAGGCCGGCATTCGCCATCGAGAACAGCATGAACAGCGCGGCGAACTTGGGCATGGTATTGACCACGCCGCCGTAATCGGCGATCTGCCGGCTGTGCACGCGGTCGTACATGACGCCGATGCAGAAGAACATCGCGCCCGAGACGAAGCCATGCGACACCATCTGCACCAGCGCGCCCTCGATGCCCATGGCGCTGAACATGAAGAAACCCAGGGTCACGAAGCCCATGTGGGCGATCGACGAGTAGGCCACCAGTTTCTTCATGTCGGCCTGGACCAGCGCGACGAAGCCGATGTAGACAACGGCGATCAGCGACAGCGCGATCACGAATCCGGACAGTTCGTGCGAGGCGTCCGGCGCGATCGGCAGCGAGAACCGCAGAAAACCATAGGCGCCGAGCTTCAGCGCAATCGCCGCCAGGACGATGGAGCCACCGGTCGGGGCCTCGACGTGGGCGTCCGGCAACCAGGTGTGGACCGGCCACATCGGCACCTTGACCGCGAAGGCGATCAGGAAAGCCAAGAACAGCCAGATCTGGGCCCCGAGCGCGATCGGCAATTGGTGCCATTCGAGGATCGAGAAGCTGCCATTGGACTGGATGAACAGGTACATCAGCGCCAGCAGGAACAGCAGCGAACCGAAGAGCGTGTAAAGGAAGAACTTGAACGCCGCATAGACGCGGTTCGGGCCGCCCCAGACGCCGATGATCAGGTACAGTGGAATCAGCGAGGCTTCGAAGAAGACGTAGAAAAGCACGCCGTCGAGCGAGGTGAAAATGCCGTTCATCAGGCCTGACATGATCAGGAAGGCGGCGTTGTATTGAGCTACCTTCTCCTTGATCACTTCCCAGCCGGCAGCGACGACGATGACGGTGATGAAGGCGTTCAGAATGACCAAAAGCATCGAGATACCGTCAACACCGAGGTGGTAGTTGACGTTGAAGCGCGGAATCCAGGTCTTCACCTCGAGGAACTGCATGCCGCCGTAGCCAGCATCGAACCCCGTCCACAGCGGAATGGTCACGAGAAAGCCGGCGATCGCGCCAATCAGGGCAAGCATCCGTGCCAGCGGTGCGTTCCGGTCGTTGCCGGTGAGCAGCACCAACAGCCCGGCAAAGATGGGAATCCAGATGGCGAAAGATAGCAGCGGGTAAGTCGACATGTTATTCCTTGCTTGTCTGCGAACTGTTCACGCTAGGCGCGGTTGAGCCACAGGGTCATCAGGACAAAGACACCGATAATCATGGTGAAAGCGTAGTGATAGACGTAACCGGTCTGCAACGTCCGCGTTACCGCCGCGATCATCGAGACGAGCCGGGCCGAGCCGTCCACGATGACCCCGTCGATCACGGCGACGTCACCGCCGCGCCAGAAGGCCTTGCCGAGCAGACGCGCTCCGCCACCGAAGACCGCTTCGTTGAACTTGTCGAAGTAGTACTTGTTGTCGAGCAGCGTGTAGATCGCCGAGAAGCGCCGCTGGATCGCCGCCGGAATGTCGGGACGCTTCATGTAGAAGAACCAGGACAGCACGACACCGGCAAGCGCCAGGACGAAGGGGAGCGAGGTCAGCGCATGAATACCCATTGCGGCGGCGCCGTGAAAATGCTCGGCAAAGTGGGCCATCGCCGGATGCGTCGAAGCATCGACGAAAATCACCGGAATGCTGCCGGTGCCGGGGATCACCATCTTGAAGAAGTCGCCGAAGACCATCGGCCCGACGGCGATGTAGCCGATCACCAGTGATGGAATGGCCAGCAGCACCAGCGGCAGGGTCACCACCCATGGCGTCTCGTGCGGCTTCTGACCGGGCGCCAGGCCATGATGATGGTCGTGGGCGACCTCCTCGTCATCATGGTCGCCTTGATGCTCGTGGTGATGGGTATCGTCCGCCTTGCCGAAGCGCTCCTCGCCGTGAAACACGAGGAAGTACATGCGGAAGGAATAGAAGGCGGTGACGAAGACGCCGGCCAGCACCGCGAAATAGGCGAAGCCGGCACCCGGGATGTGCGACAGGGCAACGGCTTCGATGATCGAATCCTTCGAGTAGAACCCCGACAGGAAGGGCGTGCCGATCAGCGCCAGCGAGCCGATCAGCGAGGTGATCCAGGTGATCGGCATGTACTTGCGCAGGCCGCCCATGTTGCGGATGTCCTGGTCGTGGTGCATGCCGATGATCACCGAGCCGGCGGCGAGGAAGAGCAGCGCCTTGAAGAAGGCGTGCGTCATCAGGTGGAAGATCGCCACGGAATAGGCCGAGGCCCCGAGCGCAACGGTCATGTAGCCGAGCTGCGACAGCGTCGAGTAGGCGACGACGCGCTTGATGTCGTTCTGGATGATGCCGAGGAAGCCCATGAACAGGGCCGTGATCGCGCCGATGACGATGACGAACGACAGCGCGGTGGTCGACAGCTCGAACAATGGGGACATCCGGGCGACCATGAAGATACCGGCGGTGACCATCGTCGCGGCATGGATCAGCGCCGAGATCGGGGTCGGGCCTTCCATCGAGTCGGGCAGCCAGACATGCAGCGGGACCTGCGCCGACTTGCCCATGGCGCCGATGAACAGGCAGATACAGATGGCCGTCATCAGCGAAACGGCCGCCCATGGTCCACTGGCAAACAGCGAGATCGTCGTGTTGGCGAACTCCGGCGCCGTCTTGAAGACCGTGGCGTAGTCCAGGCTACCGAAGTGGGCGAGAATCAGTCCGATGCCGAGGATGAAGCCGAAATCACCGACGCGGTTGACCAGGAAGGCCTTCATGTTGGCGAAAATCGCCGTTGGGCGCGTGTACCAGAAGCCGATCAGCAGGTAGGAGACGAGACCGACTGCCTCCCAGCCGAAGAAGAGCTGCATGAAGTTGTTGCTCATGACGAGCATCAGCATCGAGAACGTGAACAGCGAGATATAGCTGAAGAAACGGTTATAGCCGGGGTCGTCGTGCATGTAGCCGATGGTGTAGATGTGCACCATCAGGGAAACGAAGGTGACGACCAGCATCATCGTCGTCGTCAGCGAGTCGATCAGGAAGCCCACCTCGAACCGGTAGTCGCCGCTGGTCAACCAGGTGTAAACGGGGCCGTTGAAGGGGTGACCGGCCTGAACATCCCTGAAGATGATCACCGACGCGACGAAGGCGACCGCAACCCCGGCGATGGTCACGGTATGCGCCAGCCAGCGCGGTATGACGCGGCAGAAGAGACCGGCGATCACGGCGCCGAGGAGAGGCGCCAGGGGAACCAGGAGATAAAGCTTTTGCATTTCCATGTTTAACCCTTCAGGCTCCCCAGGTCATCCACGTGGATGCTCTTCAGGTTGCGGAACAGCACGATCAGGATCGCCAGGCCGATCGCCGATTCGGCGGCGGCCACGGTCAGAATGAAGAAGACGAAAATCTGCCCGGACAGGTCGCCCAGATAGTGCGAAAAGGCAACGAAATTCATGTTGACCGCGAGCAGCATCAGTTCGATGGCCATCAGCAGGACGATCAGGTTCTTCCGGTTGAGGAAGATGCCGACAACGCTGATCGCAAAGAGAATCGCGCCGAGAACCAGGAAATGCGAGAGGGATAGAGTAAGCATTGGCGACCCTGTTTCAGTCTTTTTCCACAGGCATCTGCAATACGCGGACGCGATTCTTCGCCTTGACGAAGACCTGTTGATTCGGATTGGTATATTTGGATTGCTTCGGGCCGCGGTAGGTCAGGACGATCGCCGCGATCATGCCGACGAGCAGCACCAGCGAAGCAAGCTCGAAGGGATAAACGAAATCGGTGAACATCAGGGCGCCGATGGCCTTGGTATTGGAAACGCCGGCCGGCACCATGGCCTGCGCCGCCGGTACCTGAAAATACTTGCTGCCGAGAACCAGGCCCATTTCCATGACCATCAGAATGCCGAGTACCGCCCCGAGCGGAAGGTAGCTCCAGAACCCCTCGCGAATCCGGTCAAGGTTGATGTCGAGCATCATCACGACGAAGAGGAACAGCACCATGACCGCGCCGACATAGACCAGAATGATCGCAATCGCCAGAAATTCGGCCTGCAGCAGCGCCCAGATGCCGCCGCAAGTGAAGAAGGCCAGGATCAGGTGCAACGCGGCGTGCACCGGATTGCGCGAGGTAATGACACGCAGACTGGCGAAAATGAGGATTGCCGACAGGAAGAAGAAAACCAGGGTCTGAAAATCCATCTCTAGTACCTGTTATCGGTAAGGTGCATCTTGTTGGCGATCCTTGGCGATCTGCGCCTCGTAGCGGTCACCGTTGGCCAGCAGCATCGGCTTGGTGTAGTAGAGATCGCCCCGGCGTTCGCCGTGATACTCGTAGATGCGGGTTTCGACGATCGCATCCACCGGACAGGCCTCCTCGCAGAAGCCGCAGAAAATGCACTTGGTGAGATCGATGTCGTAGCGGGTGGTGCGCCGCGAACCGTCGTCACGGGGTTCGGCCTCGATGACGATGGCCATCGCCGGACAGATCGCTTCGCAGAGCTTGCAGGCGATACAGCGCTCCTCGCCATTCGGGTAGCGGCGCAAGGCATGCAATCCGCGGAAACGCGCGCTCTGGGGAGTCTTTTCTTCAGGGTACTGAACCGTAATCTTGCGCGCAAAGAAATACTTGCCGGTTACCGACATGCCCTTCAGCAACTCCTTGAGGAACAGGCTGTTGAAGACTTCCTTCATCGAACCCATCAATTTCTCCTCACTTCCAGATATTCAGCGGGGACATCATCCAGAGCCCGACCACCACAAGCCAGACCAGACAGACGGGCAGGAATACCTTCCAACCCAGTCGCATCAACTGGTCGAAACGGTAACGCGGGAAGGTCGCGCGGAACCAGAGGAACAGGAAAAGGACCGCCGACATCTTGGCGAACAGCCAGATAATGCCGTCAGGCAGGAAGCCGACCGGCGACAGCCAGCCGCCAAGGAACAGGATCGACGTCAGCGCGGAAATCAGGATCATGTTCGCGTATTCGGCAAGGAAGAACAGCGCGAACGCCATGCCGGAATACTCGACATGGAAGCCGGCAACGATCTCAGATTCCCCTTCAGCCACGTCGAACGGCGCGCGATTGGTTTCGGCGACACCCGATATCAGGTAGACGATGAACATCGGGAACAGCGGCAACCAGTTCCATGACATCAGCCCAAGGCCCGATCCGGCAAAGCGCCCATGATCCTGCGCGTTGACGATGTCGACCAGGTTGAGGCTGTTCGAAACCATCAGGACACAGATCAGCGAGAAGCCCATCGCGATTTCGTAGGACACCATTTGCGCGGTCGCGCGCATGGCCCCGAGGAAGGCGTACTTGGAATTCGAAGCCCAGCCCGAGAGGATGATGCCGTAGACCCCCATCGATCCAATGGCCATGATGTAGAGGAGGCTGGCGTCGATATTGGCGAGAACCAGCGAATCGGTGAATGGCACGACCGCCCAGACCGCGAGCGCCGGCGCAATGGCCAGCATCGGAGCGACCAGGAAGATTCCCTTGTTGGCCCCGGTGGGCAGGATGATTTCCTTGAGCAACAGCTTGAGACCGTCGGCGATCGGCTGGATCAAGCCCAGCGGACCGACCCGGTTGGGTCCGATGCGCACCTGCATGTAGCCGATGACCTTGCGCTCGAAATAGGTCAGGTAGGCCACGGCCAGCATCAGCGGCGCGACGATCAGGACGATTTTGAGAAGGGTCCACACGGCGGGCCAGATGCCGCCGAAAATCCCTTGTCCGAAGTTCATCAGTGCGTCCATTTATGCACGCTCCACGGAAATCGGGCCGAACATGCCGCCCAGCGCAGCCGTACTGGAATGCGCCGCAGCGACGCGGACGCAACCGACCGGCACTGTATTGTCGGCCCTGGCCACCAGCACGGCCTCGCCTTGCCCTTGCTTCACCCGCACCTTGTCATCGGCGGCAACACCGATCTGGGCGAGCGTCCGGGTATTGATTCGCGCCACCGGCGCTATCGAGTCGGCCGTCTGCTGCAAGGCCGGCGCCCGCCGCACCAGGGGATCGGCGAAATTGATCGGCACATCGGCTATCCGCTGCAACTGGCTTCCTGCCACCGGCAGGGAGACGGAAACGCCCTTCAGGCCGTTATCCAGACCGGAGACGAATTCGCCGCCATTGCCAAGCACTTCGTCACGCACTGCTTCACTCGACTCGTAGGAAAAACCGTCGAGGTTCAGCACGTTGCCGAGCACACGCAGCACCTTCCATGCCGGACGCGAGTCGCCACGTGCCTTGACCACACCGTTGAAGCCCTGAACGCGCCCTTCAATGTTAACGAAGGTGCCGGCGGTTTCGGTGAACGGTGCGATCGGCAGCATCACATCGGCGTATTCGAGAGCCGGCGCGTGTTTGAAAGCGGACATGCAGACCACCAGGCTGGCCTGCTTCAGGGCGGCCACCGCAACTTGCGGGTTACCACAATCGAGTTCCGGCTCGATGCCCATGAGCACGTAGGCCTTGCGCGGCTGAAGGAACATCTGGCTGGCGTTGTCGCCCGAAGGCAGGGCTCCGGCGACATGCCCCCCCACCACATTGGCCGCTTCGCCGAGGAAGCCGACCGTGGCACCAGTCAGTTTGCCAAGTTCAAGAGCCAGTGCATGCAGTTGCGTCGCGTCATCCGACTGGGTAACGACGTTGCCAAGGAAGATCGCGCTCTTCTCGCCATCGACCAGACTCCCGGCGATCTTCTTGCTGGCCTCGTCGGGGCTGACGCCTTCGAGACCGGCCGGAACGGCGGCGCCCTTCAGTCCTGCCGCTGCCTTGACGATCGCCGCCAGCGCGCGGGCCAACTGCGATGGCGCCACTGCAAGGCTTTCATGCAGGTCGATCAACTGGTCATCGGCCGTCACCGACAGCAGGCTGACCTTGGTATATTTCTTTGCCGCCTGGCGCAAGCGCTGGGCGATCAGCGGATGATCCTTGCGCAGGAAGGATCCGACGACGAGCGCCGCGTCGAGATCCGCAATCCCAGCGAGGCGAAGTCCCAGCCAGGGAATGCCAGCACGCTTGGAGTCGCTGGCGAAATCGCTCTGCCGCAGACGGAAATCCATGTTGCCACTGCCCAGGCCTTTCATGATCTTGCCCAGGAGGAACATCTCTTCGAGGGTCGAACTCGGAGCAGCCAAGGCCGCCAGTGCATCGCCGCCATGCTCGCGGGCGACATCCCTGAGGCCATGCGCG
This sequence comes from uncultured Dechloromonas sp., assembly GCA_964555315.1. Lineage (GTDB taxonomy): Bacteria > Pseudomonadota > Gammaproteobacteria > Burkholderiales > Rhodocyclaceae > Azonexus. The sequence goes on along the minus strand of CAZKSD010000047.1, from coordinate 5,986 downwards.
ACATAGTCCAGCGCGACATTCCAGTCGACCTCGCGCCACTGACCACCCTGCTTGACCATCGGCTTCGTCAGACGCTCGTCGGAGTTCAGCGCCTGATAGGAGAAGCGCTCCTTGTCGGAGATCCAGCATTCATTGACCGCCTCGTTCTCGCGCGGCAGGACACGCATCACAGTGTCGTGCTTGACCTGAACGACCAGATTGGCGCCCACCGAATCATGCGGACTCACCGACCTGCGGCGCTGCAATTCCCAGGAGCGCGCGGTGTAACGGAAGGGTTTGGAGGTCAGAGCGCCGACCGGGCACAGGTCGATCATGTTGCCCGACAATTCCGAGTCGACCGTGCGACCGAGGAAAGTGATGATCTCGGAATGCATGTTGCGGTTGGCCATGCCGAGTTCCATGATGCCGGCGATTTCCTGCCCGAAGCGGACACAACGGGTGCAGTGAATGCAGCGGCTCATTTCCTCCATGGAGATCAGCGGACCGACATTCTTGTGGAAGACGACGTGCTTCTCTTCGGTATAACGGCTCTTCATCGGCCCATAGCCGACCGACATATCCTGCAACTGGCACTCGCCGCCCTGGTCGCAGATCGGACAATCCAGCGGGTGATTGATCAGCAGGAATTCCATCACCCCCTTTTGCGCCTTGATCGCGAGGTCGGAGTGGGTAAAGACCTTCATGCCATTGGTCACCGGCGTCGCGCAGGCGGGCAACGGCTTTGGCGCCTTTTCCACCTGCACGAGACACATGCGGCAGTTGGCGGCAATCGAAAGTTTCTTGTGGTAGCAGAAGTGCGGAATGTAAACCCCGACCTGCTGCGCGGCATCCATCACCGTGCTGCCATCGGGCACTTGCGCCTTCTTGCCGTCGATTTCGATTTCTAGCATGTCGCTACCTTGTAGCCAGTTCTTTCGTATCTATCGCTTGGAAGGTTTCGTTCAGGCCTGAACCTTGTGGAAACCGCTGCCTGCCCACTGCACATCCTTGGGAACCAGACAGGTCTTGTGTTCGATGTGGTGCTCGAATTCGCTGCCGAAATGCTTGAGGAAGCTCTGCACCGGTAACGCCGCGGCATCGCCGAGGGCACAGATGGTGCGCCCCATGATGTTGCCCAGCACGCTGTTCAGCAGATCCAGATCCTCGGGTCTTCCCTGACCGTTTTCGATCCGATGCACGACCTTGTACATCCAGGCCGTGCCCTCGCGGCACGGCGTGCACTGGCCACACGATTCCTCGTAGTAGAAGAAGGAGAGGCGTTCCAGCGCCTTGACCATGCATACCGTTTCATCCATGACGATGACCGCCCCGGAGCCGAGCATCGAGCCAGCCTTGCTGATCGAGTCATAGTCCATCGTGGTTTCCATCATCACCGCACCGGGAACCACGGGAGCAGACGATCCGCCGGGGATGACCGCCTTGAGTTTACGCCCGCCACGCACCCCGCCGCACATCTCGAGCAGGGTGGAAAACGGCGTACTCAGAGGGATTTCATAGTTGCCCGGGCGATTGACATGGCCCGAGACCGAGAAGAGCTTGGTACCGCCGTTGTTGGGCTTGCCCAGATTGAGAAACTCCTCGCCGCCCATCTTCAGAATGAACGGGATTGACGCGAAGGTTTCGGTATTGTTGATCGTCGTCGGCTTGCCGTAGAGGCCGAACGAGGCCGGGAACGGCGGCTTGAAGCGCGGCTGGCCTTTCTTGCCTTCGATCGACTCGAGCAACGCGGTTTCCTCGCCGCAGATGTAGGCACCGTAGCCATGGTGGGCGAACAGTTCGAAATTGAAGCCCGAACCGAGAATGTTCTGCCCGATCAGGCCGGCGGCACGCGCTTCGTCGAGCGCCTCCTCGAAACGCTCGTAGAGCTCCCAGATTTCACCATGCACGTAGTTGTAGCCGCGGTTGGCACCCATGGCGTAGCCGGCGATCGCCATGCCCTCGATGACCGAATGCGGATTGAAGCGCATGATGTCACGGTCCTTGAAGGTGCCAGGTTCGCCTTCATCGGTATTGCAGACGACGTACTTGTCGCCCGGGAAGGAGCGCGGCATGAAAGACCACTTCAGACCGGTCGGGAAGCCGGCACCGCCGCGCCCGCGGAGGACGGACTTCTTGACCTCGCTGATCACTTCCTCCTGGGACATCCCGCTTTCCAGGATGCGCCGCAGTTGCGCGTAGCCGCCACGGGCGACATAATCCTTGAGGCGCCAGGTTCTGTCGCCGTCAAGACCTTCCATCAGGACACCGTTGATCGAACCGAGCATGGCCATTATTTGCACTCCTCCAGCAGCTTGTCGATCTGCTCCGGATGCATGTGGCTGCACATGCTGCGGTTATTGACGATCATCACCGGCGCATCGCCGCAGGCACCCATGCATTCACCCTCTTTCAGGGTGAACTTGCCGTCGGCGGTGGTTTCCCCGTAGCCGATGCCCAGCTTCTGCTGCACGTACTTCCCGGCGTGATAACCGCCGGAGAGCGCGCAGGGCAGGTTGGTGCAGACCGTTATCTTGTACTTGCCGACCGGCTTGAGGTCATACATGTTGTAGAAGGTGGCAACTTCATACGCTGCGATCGGCGGCATGCCGAGATACGCAGCCACCGCCTCGATGGCTTCGGGAGGCAACCAGCCCTTTTCCTCCTGGGCATGCGCGAGACAGGCCATCACTGCCGACTGTTTCTGGTCGGCGGGATACTTGGCAATCTCGCGGTCGAATTTCTTGAGGGTTTCAGCGGCAAACATCAGCGGTCGATCTCGCCAAAAACAATATCCTGGGAACCGATAATCGTAACGACGTCGGCAATCATGTGCCCGCGGGCCATTTCATCCATCCCCTGCAGATGAACATAACCCGGCGCGCGGATCTTCATGCGATACGGCTTGTTGGCCCCGTCGGAAATGAAATAGATCCCGAACTCGCCCTTCGGGTGCTCGATCGCGGCATAAGCCTCGCCCGCTGGAACATGGATCCCTTCGGTGAATAGCTTGAAATGGTGAATCAGTTCTTCCATGTTCGACTTCATGCCCTCGCGGGGCGGCGGCGCCACCTTGTGGTTGTCGGTGATCACCGGCCCGGGATTCTTGCGCAACCAGTCGATGCACTGCCTGATGATGCGGTTGGACTGCAACATCTCTTCCATGCGCACCAGATAGCGGTCATAGCTGTCGCCATTGACGCCAACCGGTATGTCGAAATCGACCTTGTCGTAAGCGGCGTACGGCTGCTTCTTGCGCAAGTCCCAGGCGATTCCGGAACCGCGCAGCATCGCGCCGGTGAAACCCATCTGCAGGGCTCGTTCGGGAGAGACGACACCAACGTTGACCAGTCGCTGCTTCCAGATCCGGTTATCAGTCAGCAGCGTGTGGTATTCGCTATGGTAAGTCGGAAAACGATGGGTGAAATCCTCGAGAAAATCGAGCAACGAACCGCTGCGGTTTTCATTGAGTTCAGCGGCCTTCTTGGCGCTGGTCCAGGTCGACTCCTCGTACTGCGGCATGCGGTCCGGAAGATCGCGGTAAACGCCTCCTGGACGATAATAGGCCGCATGCAGGCGGGCGCCGGACACGGCCTCGAAAACGTCCATGAGGTCTTCGCGCTCGCGGAAGGTGTAGAGGGCCATGGTCATGGCACCGACATCGAGCGCGTGACAGCCGACCCAGAGCAGGTGATTGAGGAGCCGGGTCACCTCATCGAACATGGTGCGAATGTACTTGCCGCGCTCGGGAACCTCGATGCCGAGCAGCTTTTCGGTCGCCAGACAATACGCATGCTCGTTGCTCATCGTCGACACATAATCCAGGCGATCCATGTAGGGGACCGACTGAACCCAAGTGCGCGTCTCGGCCAGCTTCTCGGTGGCCCGGTGCAGGAGGCCGATGTGCGGGTCGGCACGCTGCACCACTTCGCCATCCAGTTCGAGAACCAGGCGCAACACACCATGCGCAGCCGGGTGCTGCGGACCGAAGTTGAGCGTGAAATTGCGGATATCAGCCATGTGCCGGATCCCCGTAGCTATCTTCGCGCACGATGCGCGGGGTGTTCTCTCGAGGCTCGATCGTCACCGGCTGGTAGATGACCCGGCCCTGATCCGGGTCATAGCGCATTTCGACATGCCCCGAGATCGGAAAGTCCTTGCGGAACGGATGCCCGATGAAGCCGTAATCGGTAAGGATCCGGCGCAGATCGTCGTGGCCGACGAAGGCGATGCCATAGAGGTCGAACGCCTCGCGCTCGAACCAGTTCACGCTCTTCCACACCCCGGTTACCGAATCTATCGCGGGAAACTCGTCGTCTTCGGCGAAGACCCGGACACGCACACGCCAGTTGTGCGCGACCGACAGCAGGTGCGAGACCGCAGCAAAGCGGCGACCGGACCACCCGCCACCCCCGTAAGTCGAATAGTCGACCCCGCAGAGATCGATCAGTTCTTCGAAGCCGAGGTCGGGTTCGTCACGCAGGGACGTCATCACGGCGAGATAGTCGGCGGCAGCCACTTCGATGGTCAACTCGCCGAGGGCAAGCTTGAGCGTCTTCAGCTTGTCCCCGAAGTGCTCCTGAAGGTTCTGGCTAAGCGTTTCCAGCTTGGCGGACATGGCAAATCAGCCTCGGCAATTAACGAGCAATGGTGTTGGTACGACGAATCTTGTTCTGCAGCTGGATCAAGCCGTAGAGCAGCGCCTCGGCCGTCGGCGGGCAGCCGGGAACATAAATGTCCACGGGCACGATGCGATCACAACCGCGCACCACCGAATACGAGTAGTGATAGTAGCCACCGCCGTTGGCGCACGATCCCATGGAGATCACCCAGCGCGGCTCCGACATCTGGTCGTAGACCTTGCGCAGGGCCGGCGCCATCTTGTTGGTCAGGGTGCCGGCAACGATCATCACATCCGACTGCCGCGGACTGCCGCGGAAGACAATGCCGAAACGGTCGAGGTCATAGCGCGAGCAGCCGGCATGGATCATCTCGATCGCACAGCAGGCCAGACCGAAGGTCATCGGCCACATCGACCCGGTCCGCATGTAATTGATCAGCTTGTCGGCCGTCGTCGTGACAAAGCCTTCCTGGAGGACGCCTTCAATACCCATGATCGAGCCCTACTCCCATTCAAGCGCGCCCTTGGCCCAGGCATAGACATAGCCGATGACCAGGACGGCGACGAAGACCAGCATCTCGACAAAGCCGAAGAACCTTATCGATTCCGCCGCAACGATATCCTTGAAAACCGTTGCCCACGGAAACAGGAACGCGATTTCCAGATCGAAGAGGATGAAAAGGAGTGCAATCAGGTAATAGCGCACATCGAACTTCATGCGCGCGTCCTCGAAGGCTTCGAAGCCGCATTCGTAGGGAGAGAGCTTCTCGGGGTCCGGACGGCTGGGGGCAAGCATGAATCCCATCGCCACCGGCAAGACGCCGACCGCGATCCCCACCAGAACGAACATCAGGATAGGAAAGTAGTTTTCCATCATCCGCCGCCAGTATTCAGTTTCTTGTACGAAACAGCACGCCTTTCAGCCACTGCCCCCATTCTGGTGCCGACGGCGAGACTCGAACTCGCACAGCTCGCGCCACTACCCCCTCAAGATAGCGTGTCTACCAATTCCACCACGTCGGCACTGCTTTTTGGCCACCCCGGCGAGAGCCCATGCCGAGGAATCCACCCTTCGTCACTTCGGAATATCTTTTGCCTTGGAACCAGCCTCCGCAGGCGCCGCAGGCGGCTCACCACCCATGGCTGCAGGCTGTGAAACCGCTTGCGATTGTACCGTTTCCTGCATCACACTGCCAGCCGTTTTTGGCTTCACCGAGGCAACATAGGCCAGACTCAGGCTGGTCACGAAAAACACGGCAGCCAGAACGCCAGTCGTCCGGCTGAGAAAGTTGGCTGAACCCGTCGCCCCGAACAGGCTGCCGGAGGCACCGCTACCGAACGCAGCCCCCATGTCCGCCCCCTTGCCATGCTGCATCAGCACGAGGCCGA
>CAZKSD010000046.1:0-13353 GCA_964555315.1 uncultured Dechloromonas sp. | reverse complement strand
CAAGCCAGTATGAGACCATGCACATGGCTTAACTTAACGGCATTGGGTCTGTCCCTTCTTTGCTCTTGCTTCTTGTCCCTCCCCTGAATCGCTTTTCCGGCGGTCGATCCTGTCCTGGAGGAACCAAGTGAAATACCCGTCATAGCGCACTTGCAATTCGGGCCGCTGCCAGTCGTCCTCCCTCACCACGCCCCGGCAAAGCGGGCTGCCGCAATGGCATGCCATCGAAAAGTAGCTGTCCGAGTCCGGGCTCGAATTCATCACCATCGCGTAGTCGTATGCGATTTCCTCGTTTGTGGCGATATCGCGTAGTGCTACGAGGAATATTTGCCCCTTGAACCCGCAGTTCGGGTCGCAGCTGTGGTTGATCCAGTGCTGCGGCATGCGGGCGAGATCGTCCGGATTGCGCGGGCCGATGGAGAAACGGTCGGGGAGTTCGATGGGCTTGTCGGCAACGATGCCGGTCAGATGGTTTTCATCGTCGATCGTCAGGATGTAACCGCCCATCACCAGCAGAATTTCGTCCTTGGCAAGCGCAGTCCTGGCAAAAACACCCTTTCCATAACAGTCGGTCTCGCGAATTTCGAGGGACGGATGCATCCACGAAAACATAGCTTGCGGCTTCATAAAGGCGCTCCAGAAATGGCAATCCACGCATGTTCCGCCGCTGACATGCCGGTGAAGAGCAGCACCGACCAATAGCCGTTGCCGATGGCCAGCGAGAGCATAAAGATGCGCCAGTCGCGCGCGCTCATGCCGTTGTATTGGTGCGCGCCCTGGCGCAGGTAGGCGACGGTGACGAAGGGGTCGGTCCACACCGAGAAAGTGAATACGCCCTTACCGTACTTGCCGGCATTGCCTACGAAGAGTGAAGCCGAGGCAAGCGACTGGCTTTTTAGGTCAGGCGTTTGAGTGCGCATATCAAGTGACCTTTTTGAAGCTTAACCGGTGGCGACGCGCATATTCGATGAGGTAGTCGTTGATGAGGGGCGGGTAGCTCCACCAGTAGAAATCCTCGGCGTCGGTCTGGTTGTCGGGAAAGGAGCGCACGATCATCGGGCGCAACCCGAAATCCCGCGTGACCCGCTCGAAATTCGGGCGCACCACCTCGTCGGTGAACCAGTGTTCGGTCTTGCGCTGACGCCGGTCAACGGGTTCGTCATCAGTAACGAAGGTCTCGAAATACACCCCGTGGGCAATAGCATGGGCAAACAGCGGGTAGTAATAGTCTGCCGGTTTGCCGATGGCGCGATACCACGCGGTTTGGTCAAGGATTTCGACGCGCAAGGCGAGGCAGTCGAACAGAGTATGGTGAAATCCGGCCAAGGTTTCACCGGTGGGCAGGATGATTTCATCGAGCGCCCGGTTTTCCCACTGCTGTAAGTTGAACAGACGAAGCCGTAACCTGTCGTCGCCAACGGACAGCCTCGGCCGGCCGAGGCCTTTTTTTCCCTCGTTCAGGCAGGTGAAACGATCACCGAGATATTCGATCCCAAGCGGCGCGGCACCCAGATAGGCCGCACAGTAGTTAAACAGCATGAAGCCATTGTCAGGGCTGATCATCTGTCGAAGAAGAGTGGCACGTGGACGGTCGCGAAACGCCTCCATGAAGTGCTCTCCCAGCGCCGATTCGACGGCACTTCTCAGACCAGTGTCGTTCCATCGTCGGTGCAGTTCGCTGCGTGCCTCGTCGAGAGACATATAAAATCCGTGGCTCATCGCGCGTGCCGCCCCTTCATTGCATGGCTTCCGTAATGACTGTCCACGCATACTCCGCCGCCGACATGCCGGTAAACAGGGTCACGCTCCACAGGCCGTTACTGATGGCCAGCGAGAGCATGAAGATGCGCCAGTCGCGCGCGCTCATGCCGTTGTATTGGTGCGCGCCCTGGCGCAGGTAGGCGACGGTGACGAAGGGGTCGGTCCAGATCGAGAGGATGACCAGCAGCGCGGCGTCGCCCTTGTTCACGGCCCATCGGAGCGCGCGGGCGAAGTGGCTGTCGCCGGCATATTCCTTCAACGCCTTGATGGTCTCGATGCCCAGCCAGTCCTTCTTCGCCCAGTCGTAGAACAGCAGCGTGGCCCAGCAGATCAGGAAGGAGAGCAGGGTCATCATGGCGGCGCCGTACAGTGGGCCGAGTTGCCAGATCACCCAGGGGTAGAGCACGTAGTCGAAGCCATTGGCCATCAGCGAATTGCCGAGCAGGCCGATGCCGAGGATGGCCGCGCGTTCCCGATAGCCGGGGAGGTTTACCGCAGCCATCCCCACTCCTTCAGCCGGGCGGCGTCCGTGTGCATGAAGCGTTCGCCGATGTCGGTGCGATGAAATTTGTGCGGCAGCACGATCTGGTCGATCAGCCCATGGGCGGCGGCGCGCGCGGCCTTGACGGTCCTGCCGGTGCCGCTGACATGCAGCGCGAAGCCGGTGTCGGTGGCGACGCGGTATTCGTCGCCGCCCCGATCGTGCCAGACTTCTTCGAGATGCAGGTGCATCCATGCTTCCGGTGTCGGCGGCGTGCGGAACAGCAGCGGCGTGTTGCGCGCCGAGTGCGCGAAGCGGCCCTGGTAGGGGAAGGGCGGCACGGCGACCAGCACGATGACGCCGAAGCGGGCGCGGGGAACGAACGACGCGGCTTCGCCGCGCGCCAGCGCCAACAGGAAGTCGCCCCACTTGTGCGTGGTCATGGCCATCTGCAATCGCAGGGCGGGGAAGCCGAAGCGGGCGGTGATCTCCAGCGGAAACACGCCATCGGCATTGACGACGCAGTTGACGTCGATGTCGCCGCGAAAGCCGATTGCGGCGAGGTGCGGTTGCAGCTTGGCCAAGGTGGCGCGGTAGAGCGGCTGGTCCTCGCCGGCGAACCACATCAGGGTGCCCATCTCCCAGGTCTTGGGGCCGAGGTTGCCGGTGCACAGGTCCTTGTGCTCGACGTTGATCTCGACCGGCCCGACCCAGTCGCGGCCGTTGAAATAGCGGGCGACGCCGATCTCGATGCCGTCGCAGCGCCGCTGCAACTGGATGGGGCCGACCCGCCGGCAATGGCGGCGAAGATAGGCGACGACATCGGCGCCGTCTTCCGTCTGCCCGACGTAGGTGAGGGCCTTGGCGGCGTGGCCATTGTGCTTGACCACCCAGGGGCCGGGATGGGACCCGGCATAGGCGCTGGCCGCATCGACGTCATCGAAGGTCTGTTCGGGCAGCACCGGGATGCCGACCGCCGCCATGATCCGGCTAGCATGGGCGCGGTCGTCCTCCAGCCGGTCGCCGCCGGCACTGCCGCCGATCACCTGGTAGCCGTCGCGCCGCAACTCGTCCTGCCACTCGCCGTGGCCGGTGCCGTCGAAGACGATCAGCCCGTACTTGCCAACCCAGGCGATGCCGGTACCGGCATCGCGGCAACGTCGCACGATGCCCCGGTAGCAGGTTTTCAGGCGCGGATCGGGACAGTGCATGCGCACGTCGTGGCCTTCGTCCCGCAGCCGCCGGCAGAGGTCCATGGCGGACAGGTCGTCGGAGATCAAGAGAACGCGCATCGGCCTCAGGTGATTTCGTGCGGCTCGAGCAGTTCGATCAGGGCGACGAATTTCTCCCGGCTGCACGAGGACAGCTCGCAGTAGGTGCGCCCCTCTTCCGGGAAGGTGTGCAGGGCGAAATGGCTTTCCGCCAGGATCCAGACTGCGGTGTAGCCATGCGGCTCGAAGCGGGCTTCGGCAAAGCCGATCAGCCCGAAGCCGGCCCGCAGCAACATCGCGTCAAACCGCTCGCGCAGCCAGTGCGAATCGGTTTCCCCGATCCAGGAACGGTGATTCCAGATGCGTGCTTTCATGTGTCGGATGGTTTGGATGCACTGGTCATGACGAAGGGCTTTATGAATAACGTAACAACGAGTTACGTATATTACTTGCTTAAGTGGTAATCGAGAAGAAGAGTTACGTCATCTGCGTAACTTTGACTCATGGAAAAAGCCAAGACCGAATTTGCGCAACGCCTGCACGATGCATTGGCGCGCGTGGGGGTGCCGGCCAAGCCGGCGGTCATCGAGAGGGAGTTCAACCTGCGCTACTGGGGTCATCCGATTACCCTGCATGGTGTGCGTCGCTGGTTGCGCGGCGAGTCCGTCCCGACGCACGACAAGCTGCTGTGCCTGGCCGAATGGCTGGGGGTCGAGCCGCAAACCCTGCGCTATGGCGACGAGGTGCCAAAAGCGGTGCGCGAGCGCCGCAAGCGCTGGGATGAAGGCATTGGCTATGAGGAACGGGAAATCTTCGAGTTGTTCCTCAAGCTGCCGGTGCCGCAGCGCAAGGTGGCGCGCGAAGTGATCGTGGCGCTGGCGCGGGCGAACGGGATATTGGCGATGGCGGGTAACGGTTGACAATGGGAACTGCCAGGGTCAGCCCCGATTACCGAACGTAAACAGCGATTCACCCCGATTGCGCTGGATGGCGAACGCGGGAATGCCGCGGGCGGCGGCGCCGGCCAGTCGGCGTGCACCTCCCGGTTGGCGCGGGCGGTCGCGGCGCGGTCGATGCTCAGCGCGTCGCGCATCACGTAGCTGTAGCCGTGGCTGGAAATTCCGGCGAACAGGCGCGCGGGCCGGTTGTCACGGTCGACCGGGGAAATCGCCTGTTTTTCCCGGTCGATAGCCCCGCGGCCGTTGTTTGCCGCGCCCGTTTCCTAGCCGCCGCTCAATGCCTGCACGATCATCAATTCGCCGTCCGCCGGCAGGGGCGCAGCAAGGTCGGTGACCGTCTCGTTGCGGTGAAAAAGGCGGATATGGCGGCGGATGCATCCCTGCTCGTCGACCATGCGGAAGCGGATGCCGGGGAACTGGCGCTCGAGATCCGCGAGCACGGCGGCGACTGTGTCACCCGTCGCGTCGACCCACAGCCGGCGGGTGTAGGACTGCAGGGCGCTCGGGATGAGGACGCGCATGGGCGGGGTGGTCCCGGAGGACGCGTCAGCCGGGGTAGGCGGCTTCGAGCGCGTAGATTTCCGGCAGGTGGCGGGCGAGGTTTTCCCACTGCCGGCCCTCATCGCGGCTCAGCCACAGTTCGCCGCTGGTGGTGCCGAAGTAGAGGCCGACGCTGGCTTCGCGGTCGGCGGCCAGTGCTTGCCGCTTGATGGTCCACCAGGCCTGGCCGTCGGGCAGGCCGGCATCGTGGCGCTGCCAGCTGGCGCCGCCGTCGTGCGTCGCGTAGACCGCCGGGCGCCCGCCCGGGCTGGTGCGCGGCCAGACGTCGGAACCGTCCATCGGGCATACCCAGGCCGTCAGGTCGTCACGCGGGTGCGCGACGAGCGGGAAGCCGATGTCGCCGACCTCCGCCGGCAGGTTGCGCCCGATCCGCTCCCAGCGCCGGCCTGGCCGGTCGAGCCGGTAGATGCCGCAGTGGTTCTGCTGGTAGAGACGGTCCGGGTTGCCGGGACAGAGGCGGACGCAATGCGGGTCGTGGAAGCTTACGTCGCCGGGGTCGAAGCCGGTGACGACCTCCATGCCGTCGACCAGCGGCGCGAAGGTGGCGCCGCCGTCGCACGATTCGTGCACGCCGCCGCCCGATATGGCGAAATACAGATGCTTCGGGTCGCGCGGGTCGACGATCAGCGAATGCAGCTTCGGTCCGTCCGGCGTGCCGTCCTGCACGGTGCCGAACCATTTGCGGTACTGCGGATCGTCGTTGATGCACGAGAACGGGGCCCAGGTGTCGCCCCCGTCCGCGCTGCGGAACAGTCCCTGCGGCGAGGTGCCGGCGTACCAGACGCCCGGCTCGCTGCTGTGGGCGGGCGTCAGCCAGAAGGTGTGGTCGACCGCGCGTGCCGCGAGGCCGTTGGCGGCCGGACCGAACGCCGGGGGGCGCGCGGCTTCCTGCCAGGTCCGGCCGAGATCGGTGGAGCGGAAGATCGTCGGGCCGAGATGGCCGGTCTTGGCCGCCGCCAGCAGCGTGCGCCCGTCGCGCGGGTCGAGCGCCAGGTGGTTGATGATGTGGCCGAGAAAATGCGGGCCGTCGACCCGCCACGAGCGGCGCGCTGCGTCGCCGTGATAAAGCCAGGCACCCTTGCGAGTTGCCACCAGAAGGACCGGACCGGCTTGCCGCGTGTTCATCGTTTCCTCCCCGTCGTCACGGCGACGCCCGCGCGTCGCATCGTCCCTTCGACGGCCGCCGGACTCAGTGGTTCCTGAACACCGCCTTGCGCTTCTCGACGAAGGCGGCCTTCAGTGTCTCCTCAAGCAACTGATCGGCGGGGATCACGCGGGCGACGAGACCGGATTTCTCGGCCTCGGCGGCATCCATGAAGCGCGCCGTCAGGCACAGGTCCATCGCCTTGGCCTTGCCCACCGCGCCCTACGAGCACGTGGTCAGATGTGAGGCCATCGCCCATCACGCAGACGGGCGTCACCTGCGGGAATACGACGAAGGATTCTGCGGCTCGGCTTCCCAATCTCTGTGCTGGACAACTCAATCCAGCCGCAATGGCCCAAGGCGTATTGGCCGGTCCGCCAGCAGCGACTCGAGGCGCTGTGCCGTGGCAAGAAGGTCTTCGACCAGTCCGGCCGTCATGTCCTCGAAACCGTCTCCTACCGTCTTCGTAAGATAGAAGTGGCCCTCGTCGGAGCGGTAGATGTACCCGCGCTTGGCAAGCAGCACGACCTTGCGGCGGACTGTTTCACGCGGCAGGCCGCAGGCTTGGGCAATCGATAGCGCATTGCAAGGCCGCATCGCCGTCGTGCGCTGATTGGGGTTGTGAAGGATATTCTCCGGGTTCTGGTGGTCGGCCAACCACCGTTCGACGTTGCGGTGAGCTATCTCCCCAAGTACGATGGCCGCGACCATGTCTCCGTCGAAGGCGTGGTAGATGCTGCTCAGCAGCGGCACGGTAAACTCTGACAGCGCCAGAGAAATGCGCGCACGGTTCGTTTCATAACCAGGTCTCTCCTTAACCATCTGTCGAGATCTCCAGAATCTGCCACCCGGAACCGCCAAATGTATCACGGGGCATCGTGCCTACCCATTTTCGGTAGCGATGTCAGCCGGCGGCGCGATATACCTCCCTTCGCGCGCGAACCGATGCAGTCACGCGTGTTACGACCTCGCGTCTTCGGAAAGGCCGGTGACATGAACGCATAGGCGTACTGAAAGCCCGCGGCAGCGAGCGTTGGTCCTCCCCGATGGCGGGGCTGTCGCCGGCGAGTTGCTCCATACTTGGGTGTACAAGGCCGAGCCAGTGCGGCAAGGCGCCGAAGCCACGCTGAACAAGCAGTTTCACACGCACTGTGCTGACTTGATGTTGGCGAGACGTGACTTCGGAGCCCGCAAGGATATCGGCGTGGTGCTGGTGGCAGTGAAGTGCTTCTTCTGAATCGTACCGCGGCCTGAGCAGCGCTGCGCGTCGGCCCGACGCAACGTCAACCCACTTTGTGGCATCCGAGCCGGCCCTACAGGCCGACCCGCCGCATACCTTCAGCGCATCGCCGTCGTCACTGGCTGCCCATGCGCAGCGTGCCACCTTCCTGGCGCGGTTTGCACTCCTTGAACGTGGCCATGTGCGTCGTCACCGCGTCCTGGATCTGGCCGCCCAAGGCCACGCCCATCTTCATCGCCAAATCATTGCTCTTCTGCCCGTCATGGCGCTCAAACGGGTCCATGCGCAAGTTGAAGACCAGCGAGCTTTGCCTGAAGTAGTCGAAAAAGCCCTCACGGGTCATTGTGTGCGTCTTCCAAGGGCCGATCCGCACCGCGGTGAAGTTGTTGCCTTCGTAGTAGAAGTGGACGTTGCGCGCCGAGGGGGCGTTGCTGGTCCAGTGTGCGAGGTTGTCGACGCCATCGATGCAGACCTTGTCTCGCGCCTTGAGCTTGCCGCGCACGTCGCCGTAACCGGCGGCCGACGCCAGCGTGGTGAACATGTCTTCGTGGCTCTGGATGCCGTTGGAAACCTTGCCGGCGGCGATCTTGGCCGGCCAGCGCACCAGCATCGGCACCCGCACGCCGCCTTCCCAGGTGGTAGCCTTCTCGCCACGGAAGGGTGTCGAGCCCGCGTCCGGCCACCAGGAGACCATCGCCCCGTTGTCAGTGGTGTAGACGACGATCGTGTTGTCGGCGATCTTAAGGTCGTCGAGCAGCTTCAGAAGCTGACCTACGTGGCCGTCGTGTTCCATCAGTCCGCTGCCATAGATGTCGAACTCGCTCGAGATCTTGCTCGCGAGGTGGCGCGATTCCGGCTTCAAGTGCGTGTAAATATGCATGCGGCTTGGATTGAACCAGGCGAAGAAAGGCTGCTTCGCCTGCGCCGCGCCGGAGATGAACTTCTTGGTGCGGTCGAGGAACTCCTCGTCGACTGTCTCCATGCGCTTGGTCGTCAGTGGCCCGGTGTCCTTGATCTTCTGCTTGCCGACCTTGCCGAAGCGCGGGTCGACCGTGGGGTCATCCACGTTCGTTGCGACCGTGTCGAGTACGCCGCGCGGGCGGTAGCGGGCGTTGAAGCCCGGCTCGCTGCGCCACATGCTCAGTTCCGGCTCCTCCTCGGTATTGAGGTGATACAGGTTGCCGTAGAACTCGTCGAAGCCGTTTACGGTTGGCAGGTGCTCGTTGCGGTCCCCGAGATGGTTCTTACCGAACTGCCCGGTGCGGTAGCCCAGTTCCTTGAGGAGCTTGGCCAGTGTCGGGTCGCGCTGGTCGATGCCCACCGGCGAGCCGGGCAGGCCCACGGTGTGCATGCCGGTGCGAATCGGCAGCTGCCCGGTGATGAAGGCTGCGCGCCCTGGTGTGCAACTGGGTTGTGCGTAATGGTCAGTGAAGAGAATCCCCTCGCGCCCGATGCGGTCGATGCTGGGAGTGGGCACCATCATGCCGTGGCTGTAGATCCCGACGTTCGCGTAGCCCACGTCGTCGGGCATGATAACCAGGATGTTGGGGCGTACCGGCTGGGCCAGGGCGGATGATGCCAGTGCCATGACCAGCAGCGGTGCCCACAGCATCGATTGCATTAGCGTTCGGGGTGTTCTCATCTCGCTATCTCCTTGGGGTTGTCTAGAATGTCGTCCAGCCGCCGTCCGTGGCCCAGCAGGCACCGGTGATGTTGGAGGCATCGTCGGACAGCAGGAAAAGGATCACGGCCGCCTGCTCCCACGGCGTGGACATGCGGTTCTTGGAGTCGCAGATCGCCAGCAGGCTGAGCGGTTTGGCGAATGCCACGTTCGGTAGCTTCGGGCCCTCCGCGGCGGACTGTGCCTTCTCGGCCTCGATCTGCATCACCTTCTTGTAGGCGGCATCGGTCATCGGCGTTTCGGTGCCGGCCATGTTGACCGAGTTGACACGAATGCCGTAGGGCGCGTAGTCGATGCCCGCATTGCGCGTCAACCCCGTGACGGCGTGCTTGCTGGCCACGTAGGCCGGGTTGCCGGCTAGCCCGATCAGCCCGGCGATCGAGCCGATGTTCACGATGGCGCCGCCGCGCCCCTGGGCCAGCATCTGCCGCAACTCGCTGCGCATGGCCTTGAACAGGCCGCCGATGTTGATGTCCATGACGCGCTCCCAGTACTCGTCGCCGGCCTCGTGGATCGGGGCGAAGACGAGGCCGCGCTGTCGCTGCAGATCCACGGCGTCGGCCGGGGGCACGCCATCCATCACGCCTGCGCCGTTGACGACGCCGTCGAGGCCGCCAAACGCTGCGACGGCCTCTTCGACCATGCGCTGGCAATCGTCGTTGCGGCGCACGTCGACCGGGACGAAGATTGCCCGTCCCTCTCCGGCCTCGATGTCGGCCAGGGTTTGTCGCCCCTCGGCCTCCAGGTAGTCGGCAACCACCACATTGGCGCCCTCGCGGGCCGCGCGCACAGCCGTGGCGCGGCCGATGCCGCGCGCGCCGCCGGTGATCAGCAAAGTGCGACCGGCAAAGCGGCCCGCGAAGGTCTGGTCGGGGTCGACGGGCCGGATGTCGCGCGGCGCTGGGTTTGGGGCAAGAGGTTGGTTCATTCTGGCATCTCCGTGGAGCAAAGTGGGGTGGCGGATCGAATGTGTCTGCGGCTGGCTCAGAAGTTTGCGGTTAGGCCGAGGCCAAAGGTGATCCAGGGCTGCAGGTCCTGCGGCGCGGTGGCCTTTAGACCATCGCCGGGGATGCTGTGTGAGACGAATGCGGTCGCGACCAGCTTCGGATTGAAGACGCGGGAATACTGCAGGTAGATCTCATCGGAAAGCCACCGCTCGGGCACGCCCAAAATGATCTGGTTGGCGGTGAAACGCGCGCCCTGCCCGAACTGCACCGCGCTGTTGATCTGATCGACCGACGCGCGCACGTACTGGAGCTGCACGATATCCTGCGCCGAGAGGTAGGCGTCCATAATAAAACGCTGCGCGCGCAGGTTGGCGTTGAGCCACGAGTATGCACCGTTGGCGCCGAACCACCAGTTGTTGAGACCGTTGCCCCAGAACAAGGGGTCGAAGCGCTCGTAGGTCGCCGTGGCCGGGTCGTCACCCGAGAAGCGTGCAACGTGATAGCTGAACTTCGGCGCGAAGGGCCACTCCTTCGCCCACCAGCTCACGCCGAGCAGCCACGCGCCGGCGCGCATCGGGTCGCGCTGGCCGTCGGTGCGCGTGATCTCGTTGCGCTGCTGCACGAACTCGGCGCGCAGCCCCAGCGCCGGCAGTTCCGGGATGAAGCCGGCGAGGTCGGCCCAGCCGTGCCAGGTGTCCAGCCCCTGTCGGCCGTTCTGGATGTAGGCCACAGGCACCACGTCGCCCGGATAGATGGCCTGCGAGCGCGGTACGGTCATCCAGGCCAGGCCGGCCTTGCCGGCGGCCTGACGCGCCCATTCGACAGCCAGGCCCTGCACGCGCGTGCCGGTGTAGGCCGCCGGCGCCTCGTCGGGCTCGAGCACGAAGGCGGTGCCGGTCCACTCGCCGAGTCCCAGGTGCGCGAGCAGGCTGTTGCCCCAGACCGAGCGCTTGGCCGAGGCGCCGCCGCCCCAGGTGTAGCCGTTGCTCGAGCCGGCGGTGAGCAGCATGCCGGTGCCCAGCGTGAACGTCTGCCGGCCGAAGGACAGGTCGTAGCGCCAGTCACCGGCCGTGCCGCGAACGCCGAGCATCGCCGACCCGAATCGGACAGCACCCTGGTCGCTGTAGTCGAACGCGTCGGAGCCGAGCGTCTGCGTCGCGGCGACCGACAGCGCGCCGTAGGCCTCGTGATCGCCATCGAGACTGAAGCTTCCGTCCAGTCTCGGTTGTACCCAGAACTCGGCGAAGCTGCGGTTCTTGTCGAAGCCGGGCGATGCGGTAGCCGCCAGATTCCACCACGTACCGCTCATCGCGTAGTAGGCGCTGTAAGTATCAATGCCACCGCGCAACTCCAAGGCCCCGAACGATTGCCGCCACCCCGCGCCAGCATCGTCCTGCGCGACCGCGACCGACGCGGCCAACACTAGTGCGAGGGCGGCAACTGTCAGGCTAGGCAGGCGCGGAGACCCGGGGGAGTGGACAATCGAATTCACATTAAAGGGTAGTCTATCGTCGGCAAGGGCAACGACTGTCGTTTGGTTACGGGCTTTGTACCCATTTTGGGTACATATGCAGTGTCACGCGCGCGATCCACCAACCCCCCAGCCACCCGTTACCCACTGTGGGTACAGACAATCGAAGAACCCGGTGATTCCTGTGCAGACACCCCTATACAATGACCTCATTTTCCGCAGCGGGAACAGCTGCCGCTGCATCGTCCAACAAGAAGGATTCCACATGCGTTTGCCTTTGCTCGCCATTTCGATTGTCGCCCTGTTGCCCGTTGTTGCCGCTGCTCAGACCGCCAACCCCGCGCCGGCTCCCTCGCTCGCAGAGCAGGAGGACCAACGCTTCGAGGATGCGATCCGCAATTTTGGCTTCCTGTCGGGCGCCGCTTACCAGTGCCTGCCCGAGGTCGACCGCGCCACGCATGACCGCGAGGTCCTCAAGGCCTATTCGGGCCTCGTTCGCCTATTCGGCAGCGATCGCGCCTTCTTCTATGCCGCCGCCTTCGGTGCGGGTACCAGCATGAGCATCGACAAGAAGAAGTGCGTCAGCTATATCGAAGACTTCAAGGCCGCGATGAAGTCAAGCGGCCGCGGTCAGTGAGGACGGGGAGGCGGCGACCATGATTAAGACCATCTGCGGCTGGGGCCGTGCCGCCGTGTACGCCGTCGCGCTCGCCGCGGCCCTCGCGGCTGCCCTGCCGGCCGAGGCCTCGAACTGGGGGGCGCGCCGCGAGTTCCGCGAAGGCCAGCGGGAGATTGCACGAGAGCGCCGCGAAATGCGTCGTGAAATCCTGCGTGCCGACTCGCCGAGGGAGGCGCGCCGCGAGTTCCGCGAAGGACAGCGGGAGATCGCGCGAGAGCGCCGCGAAATGCGGCGCGAGGTCGGCCGCGAGTTGCGCCACGGCAGGTGGAACCGCGACCGCGCGGGGGAGATTGTCGCCGGTGTGGCGTTGGGGGCGGTAATCGTCGGGGTCGCGCGCGGCGTCGCACCAACCCCGCCTTCGACGGAACTCTGCTGGTTCTGGACCGATTCCTACCAGGAGCAGGGCTACTGGGATCGCTGTGGCGGCTACTGAGCCGCGCGCCGAGGACACGGACGACGAGTTGTCTTGGTCATTTGCACTCGACAACGAACACCGCTTCCAAGGCGTTGTTTCGCATAGGCATTTTGTATTCTGACTTCGCGTTTGCGTCATCATGCACGTCGGGTGACGGTATCCCACCATGTGGTCTAAGACCTGGACGTGTCGGGTTTGCCGTGGCAGCCCTGCCGGACTACCACGGAGGGCGCGATCGGGAGGACATCGGTGACCTCCGTTAATGCTGGGTTCGAGAACTTAACCTTCGTTGAAGAACTGACCGTCCGTCGAGGACAGGATGCAGCTTTCCGAGCTGCCTGAAAAGCCCGGCGCCGACTACGGGAACGTGGATAGCCCACAATTCTCCTGGCTGCCCCCATCTTCCGAAATGGCCGGATGATCGAGCCTCTCCCGCGGTCAACCCGAAATTCCGGCCGATTTCGCAACCGCCGGATTCAGCGGTTCCGGAAGTTCGCCTTGCGCTTCTCGACGAAGGCGGCCATGCCTTCCTTCTGGTCTTCCAGCCCGAAGCTGGCGTGGAAGGCGCGGCGCTCGAAGAGGAGGCCTTCGTTGAGCGACGACTCGAAGGCGCGGTTGACCGATTCCTTGACCATCATCACCACCGGCAGCGAGAAGCCGGCGATGACGGCGGCGGCCTTCAGCGTCTCGTCGAGCAACTGGTCGGCGGGGATGACGCGGGCGACCAGGCCGGACTTCTCGGCCTCGGCGGCATCCATCATGCGCGCCGTCAGGCACAGGTCCATCGCCTTGGCCTTGCCCAC
>CAZKSD010000045.1:0-13386 GCA_964555315.1 uncultured Dechloromonas sp. | reverse complement strand
TGATGACGAGCCAGACGGGCCCGTGCCTGATCTCGCCGGTGACGAACGGCCGCGTTTTGGTACGCGCCATCAACGGGTCCAGATCATGCTCGTAATACTGGTTGAAGGCTCCGGCGCTTGCAGACGAGACCAGGACGGAAAGCGTCAGCACGAGCATTTGCATCCAGGTCAGGCCCGCTCCCGGGCTGACGGCCAGGCCGGCAAGCGCCGTAAACGTGATGACGACGCCGATGCGCAGCTTGAACAGGCTCAGAATGGCGCGAATGGGCAAGCCGGAAGTGCCTCCGGGCGGCAACGTCGATTGCATAGGTTCTGGTGGCGTCGTACTCGGATCATTATACCAAGGTGAAACCTGCTTGAATCGAGCCTGAATGGCCAGGCCCGATTGAGGCAGGTCCCCGCGCCCGAGGGCGCGGGGAGCCTCTGCGGGCTCAGCTCAGCAGCCAGACTTCGGACAGGTATTTCCAGTTGACGAAGTAGTAAAGGACGAAGCAGACGAACAGCAGCCCGGCCAGCACTACCGTGCCCGGCACATTGACGTGCTCGTTGCTGCCCGAATGCGATGCCGCCTGGGCAATCGGATTCGCCGGGATCGGCGTCGGCTGGTCGGAAACCTTGCCACCGTCGAGCTTCTTGCCGAAGAGCAGGGAACCGACGACCAGCAGAATCCAGAGTCCGCCGCCAATGACCGCGATGACTCCGAAGATGCCAGTCAGGCCCATCATCAGGTAGGCGGCGCCCGGCCATTCATACTGGAAAGGCGCGCCCGAGAAGGCCATGTCCCAGTGGCGGCGGGAAACGCCGAGCGTGCCGGCGCCCATCATCACCAGACCGAGGACGGACATGCTGATGCCGAACAGGTAGGGCTGGATCTGGCACAACTTGGGCAGGATCATCTCGCGGCGGAACAGCACCGGCACCAGAAGGTAGGTGATTGCCATGAACGCCAGTGTCGTGCCGGTGACCACGGTGGTGTGGAAGTGGCCCGGAACGTAGAAGGTGTTGTGCATCAGCATGTTGATCTGTTCGGTCCCGAGAACGACACCGGAGATGCCGCCGAGAAAGCCGAAGCTGACCAGCGAGATGAACATGCCGGAGAACACCGGGTTGCCCCAAGGCGCCTTGCGCAGCCATTCGAACAGGCCGTTGGTGAAACCCTTGCGCCGCTGTGCCGCTTCGACCGCGCCGGGGACCGTGAAACCGTGGATCATCGAGGCCATCACCGCGAAATACATGAAGTAGGAGGTGTTCAGCACCTTCCATTCGGCGCTCATTCCGGGGTCGGACAGCAGGTGGTGCGCGCTGGCCAGTTGCAGGAAAAGGATGTAGAGCAGGAAGGCGCCGCGGGACACCTTTTCCGAGAGCGGCTTGGCGCCCAAGACCACGGCGGCGATCAGGTACCAGATAGAGACGTGGGCGGCGACGTTGATCTGCTGCGACGAGTGCCCGAGACCCCACCACACCATGCGATAGAGTTGCGCGTCGATTTCCTTGATCAGCCCGATGGACCAGAAGAAGGTCGGAACCAGGATGCCGGCGCCGGCCAGGATCGTGAAGGTGGCGATGATCGCGGCGGTCAGCGCGCCAAAAACGACCAGCGGCAGCGAACCGGTGTAGGTCTTGTCCCTCTTGGCGACCACCAGCGTGCCGAAGAACACGGCGGTGCCGAGCAGCGCGCCGACGGCGACCAGGATGATGCCGAGGTAGAAGTGCGGCGCGGCCTGCATCGGGACGTACGAGGTGAACATCACGCTCGATGAGCCTTGGTAGATGGCGACGTTGGTCATGATGCCGCCGACGACCATCAGCCAGAAGCCGAGCCACGCCACCCTGGGTGTCGCCAGCCGGCACCGCAACAGCGTCGATGAGGCAAAGTAGAGAACCGCCATTTCGAAGAACAGGATCCACAGGATCAGCATGTCGATGCCGTGGGCGGTGAGGATCGTATAAAACTGATCGGCCGGCAGCAGCTTGATTGCCGGCCAGCGGGTCAGAATCACGAGCAGCGCCGTGATGCCGCCGACCAGCAGCCAGAGAACGCCGGCGACGGCGTTCCAACGCATCAGCTTTTCGGCGTGGTTCTCGAATTGCAGCCCGGAAATCGGGCAGGTACGATAGGTAGTGGCCATCTATGTCCCCCTTATTTGACGTAAATACGGCCAAGCATCGAGTGATGACCGATGCCGCAGTATTCGTTGCAGACGATGGCGTAGGTGCCTGCCTTGATCGGTGTCATCTTGACCACATGTTCGTAGCCGGGGATGACCTGGATATTGATGTTGACCGGCTGCAGCGAAAAGCCGTGGTTGTAGTCCATCGACGAAAGATGGATCTTGACCTCCTTGCCGGCTTCCAGTTCCAGAATCGGATACCAGTTCCACAGGCGGGCGATCAGGTAACCCTCGCCACCGGGCGGAACCTTGACGACCGGGATTTGCTGGTCGGTCTCGGTGCGGATGGTGTTCTCGGCGATGAACTTCTCGGCCTTGGCGGCAAACCTCTCCGGAGTCGTCTTGTAGACCTCGTTCGAGAGGTTCTGCTTACCGTAGATGTGCCAGTAGAGCATCATGCCGAACATGATCATGCCCCAGACGAAGGCGATCGCGATCCACGCCCATTCGACCCCGGCGATGGGCTGTTTCCACCAGAGCCGTTCTGACGGCGGCAGAATTGCACTCATATTCTTCTCCCTTTGATTGACGAGTTACTTGGCGAGTGGCACGTTCATGATGTCGATGATGCCCCACAATATATAGATCAGCATTGGGGAGGCCACGCCGAGGAACAGAAGCAGGAAATGGTTGTCCAGCAGCTTCTGCATGAAGGGGATGTCGTCGTCGTTGGTCATGCTTTTGTCCTCCATCGTTGGTGCGTGTTGCACGCGGTTGATTGCCTGAAAACCGGAACCCGAAATGCCGGCTCAAATGACCGGAAGGCTACCGCCGGGAGGCTACCGACGGCAGGCGGTCGAATATATGATCTATGTCAAGATCTGCGACAAACTGTCACAGGCCGTTACGGCTCGCTAACTGTTGGCAACTTCTCACATATAATCCGTGCCGAAAAATCACCGGAACCCATGATGATCCGCTCGACGCCGTCCCTGTCTGGTGCTGACGACCTGTCCGTCCGCCGCCAGATCGCCATCTGGCTTTTTGCCTGCAGCACCATGGTTTTCGCGATCCTCGTGGTGGGCGGCGTCACGCGCCTTACCCATTCCGGCCTGTCGATCGTCGAATGGAAGCCGGTCATCGGCATTATCCCGCCGCTCAATCAGGCCGAATGGGATGAAACCTTCGACAAGTACAAGAAGACGCCCGAATATCAGAAGGTCAATCACCAGATGTCGCTGGACGAATTCAAGTTCATCTTCTATTGGGAGTACTGGCATCGGGTGCTGGGGCGATTGATTGGCGTCGTCTTCCTGGTGCCGTTTGCCTACTTCCTGTTGCGGCGAAAGCTCGACCCGCCGCTGATTCCGAAGCTTCTCGGCATCTTCGTGCTCGGCGGGATGCAGGGCGCGATGGGCTGGTACATGGTCAAGAGCGGCCTGGTCGATGATCCCCGCGTCAGCCAGTACCGGCTGACCGCGCATCTGTCGCTGGCTTTCCTGATCTTCATCGCGATGATGTGGGTCGCCCTTGGCCTGTGGAGCGCGCGCGCGCGAGTGACGGCCGATGCCACATTGCGTGGATTGCAGAGAACGGGGTTCTGGCTGGCCGTCCTGGTCTTCTATATGGTCATCACCGGCGGCTTCGTCGCCGGAATACGCGCGGGCAAGGCCTACAATACCTTTCCCCTGATGAACGGCCATGTGCTGCCGCCCGAGAGTTTCATCCTTGACCCGTGGTATCTCAATTTCTTCAACAACATGGCGCTGGTCCAGTTCGATCACCGGGCAGGCGCGTGGCTTCTGGCACTTGTCGTGCCCTGGTTCTGGGTCAGGAGCAGGGCGCCCATCGTCTCCAGCCGGGCGAAATCCGTGGCCAGTCTGCTGCTTGTTGCCGTGGCGGCACAGATCGTACTGGGCATCGTGACACTGCTGGCTGCAGTTCCCGTCGCCCTTGGCGCGGCGCATCAGGGAGGCGCGATGGTGGTGTTCGCCGTTCTGCTCTGGCTGAACCACGAACTGCGGGTCGCGCGCGGTCCGGGCATCGGCTGATGGAGGCGAGCGCTGCGCGCTTGCGCAGAATCAGGGGCCTGGCAATTGCGCTGACAGCGCTCGCGGCCCTCGTGGTGCTGGTGAGTGCGATGATGCGTCTGGATGCCGCCGGGCTCGGCTGTTCCGACTGGCCGGCATGCTATGGACAGTTGCTCGGGCGCGAACCACAGGCGCTTGAGTTCGGCACCGTCCGCATCCTTCACCGATTGGTCGCTTCGACTTCGCTGGTGCTCGCCTGCATCGTCGTCTGGCTCTGCCTGCGCCCACAGCCACTACAGCCGGCTGCCACCTATGCGACGCTGCTGCTCCTGCTGATGCTGGCGCTTTCAACGCTCGGCATCTGGAGTTCCGACCCGCGGCGGGTCGCCGTCGGATTCCTCAACGTCATGGGCGGCCTTGGCCTCGTGACTTTCTCCTGGCGCATCGTGCTGGCTTGCAGGATGCCTGGTTCCGCAGCCGCGACATTGCATCCGGGCTTGCTGTTGCGTCTGGGCCTCGGCGCGCTGTCGCTGACGGTGATGCTGGGCGCCTGGCTGGGAGCCAGTTACGCGGCGCTTGCCTGCACCTCGATTCCCGGCTGTGACGGGGTCTGGTGGCCTGCCGCTGCCGGGCTGTCAGCCCTGAATCCCTTTCTCAGGCAGATCGCGGCGCCGCTTGCCGGTGATGCGGGCGGTGTCATGCTGCACCTCGTGCACCGCTATCTCGCCCTGGTGACCTTCTTGCTTCTTGGCACGGCAGCCCTGCAACTGCTGCGCAATGAGGCGCAGCGCAAGACGGCCGCGGCGATCCTCGCATTGCTGGTCCTCGAACTGGTCTTGGGCGGATTGACCGTGCTCAGCGGTCTCAATCTCTGGCTGGTGCTTGCCCACGGCCTTTGCGCCGCTGCCCTGCTCGCCTCGGTCGCGACACTGTTGCGGCGTTAGCGCCGGTCGTCCCGACAGGACCGCTCAGGCAACAGAGTGATCAATCCTGGCAATCCGAAGGTGGCGATTCTCAGTGCTGGTGCGGATTCGCGGCGGGCGCCTTGCTGGTCAGGTCGCGAACCTCGGCGGCGACCTCGACCATTTCCACCTTCTTGTCCTTGCCTTCGAACTGCAATGTCAGCGGGACCGAGTCGCCAGGCTTGATCGTCTGCTTGAGATTCATCAGCATGACGTGATAGCCCCCCGGCCCAAGGATGACCGGCTTGCCGGCGGGCAGGTCGAGACGGGCGACAGCGCGCATCTTCATCACGCCACCGTCCATTTTCATTTCGTGGATCTCGGTCACACCAGCGACCGGGCTTGCCGCACCGACCAGCGTCGCACCCGACTTGCTGGTAACTTCCATGAACGCTCCGGTCGCCATCTGGCCCGCAACGGTGCCGCGCACCCACGGCGCCTTGACCTCGATGTCGGCGGCGAAGCTTGTCGTTGCGGAAAGGGCGAGCAGGGCGGATGTCAGAATGCGGTACGCGGCTTTCATGGGGTTCTCCTTTACAGCGTGGGCAACGGATTATAAGTGCTGGCTTGCCGGGTTTGCCGCGACACGATGTCGCAGCGGTCCGGGAACGGGTGGCGGCGCAGGCTACGGCTTCTTGTACCAGTTGCCTTGCGCGTCCTCCATCCACCAGCCCGAGTGGAACTGATCCTTCCAGCGCTTTATCTGGGCCGCGCGCACCGCCGGCTGCGCTTCCTTCCCGCCATGCGCTTCGGCAATGGCATAGATCAGCGAGTTGCGCTCGGGATTTTCCTGGTCGATGAGTTTTTCGGCGATCTGTCTCTGGGTCAGGGTAAGTCGGCTGCCATCGTGTATCTTGATCATCCCGTCGTAGCCAAGGCCGATGACGCCGGCTTCATAAAAGCGAACGAGTCGCGATGTGCGCTGAGCCAGCGTATGTTTGGCGACCATGACCGGTGGCGTGCCGATATCCAGGTTGATTTCGTTGCCGGTTGGCGCGGCGGCAACCGGAATGGCAAGGAAGGCGAGCAGGATGAAGATGAATTTCATTTGATTTCCTGGAGATTACTTGTCGGCCAGCAGAAGCTTCAGGTCGGCGGCGACATTGGCCGGTGTTTCTCCGTGGCGCAGCAGGAGTCTCAGCCGCCCTTGCGGATCGAAGGCGTAGCTTCCGGTCGAGTGGTCGATGCTGTAATTGTCGGGTGTCGTCCCGGGCTGTTTGACGTAGAAGACCTTGAAATCCTTGGCCAGCGCGGCGATGGTTGCGTCATCCCCGCGCAGACCGATGAAGCTCGGGTCGAACAGCGGGACATAAGCGGCCAGCAACTCCGGTGTATCGCGAGCCGGATCCAGCGTGACAAAGAGCACCTGCACCCGGGCGGCATCATTACCCAGCGTCTTCAATGCGTCACGCATCGACGCCAGCGTGGTCGGGCAGACGTCGGGGCATTGAGTGTAGCCGAAGAACAGCACGACCACCTTGCCCTTGAAGTCCGCCAGCCGGCGTGGTTGTCCGTGATGGTCGGCGAGGTCGAAATCCCTGCCCCATTCGACCCCGGAGATGTTGGTCGAATGGAAATTCTGCGGCTCGGAGCACCCGGCGACCAGGAGAGCGATGCACAGGATGATTGCGGCGAGTCTGGCCATCGGAAACAGCGGCTCTGGAAGGGTGGTTGGGTGCGCACAAGCGGGGGTGGCCTGCAATCCCCGCAATGCCTTCGGCACGGAAGGGACACATTGTAATTCGTAATCGATCTCTGGAGAGTCCAACGGAAAACAAACGGGACCACGCGGAAAGCGTTCCGGCCGATCCACCGCAGGGCTTCGGTTCCGGCCGGGAATTACCGGGCGGCGCCATTCGGTGCCGGCCAGACGGGCCGGGTTCCATGTGCTGCCCGAGAAAGGCGGACATCGGTCAGACCTGCACACGGTATACTCCGGCTTTCTCAAGTTGAAAGTTTTTCATGGCCGCATCCGACGACACCGCCAGCATGGCACTTTTCTGTGATTTCGAGAACATCGCCCTTGGCGTTCGTGATGCCCAGTACGAGAAGTTCGATATCCGGCCGGTGCTCGAGCGCCTGCTCGCCAAGGGCAGCATCGTGGTCAAGAAGGCCTATTGCGACTGGGAACGCTACAAGGCATTCAAGTCGGGGATGCATGAGGCCAATTTCGAGTTGATCGAGATCCCCCACGTTCGCCAGTCGGGCAAGAATTCGGCGGACATCCGCCTCGTCGTCGATGCCCTCGATCTCTGCTATACGAAGTCGCACGTCGATACCTTTGTCATCATCAGCGGCGACTCGGATTTCTCGCCGCTGGTTTCCAAACTGCGCGAGAACGCCAAGCGGGTGATCGGCGTCGGCGTCAAACAGTCGTGTTCCGACCTGCTGATCGCCAATTGCGACGAATTCATCTACTACGACGACCTGGTGCGCGAACGCAATGGCGCCCGCCGCGAAAGCCGCGAGGCGGCGCAGCGCCGCTCGGCGGACGACGACGCGAGCCGCGGCGAAAAGATGGAGGCGCGCAAGACCAAGGCCGTCGAACTGGCCGCGGCGACCTTCGCCGACCTGATCGCCGACCGTGGCGACAGCGAGCGCGTCTGGGCCTCGGTGCTCAAGGAGGTGATCAAGCGCCGCAATCCCGGTTTCAACGAAACCTATTTCGGCTTCCGCAGTTTCGGCAACCTGCTCGAAGAGGCAGCCAACCGCGGCCTGCTCGGTTTCGGACGGGACGACAAGTCGGGCGCCTACGTCACCCGTGCCGCGGCCCGACCAATGCCGGAAGACGAAGCTGCCGGCGCAACAGTTCCGCCGCAAGAGACCTTGCCGAGCGGCGCCGCCGATGGTTCCGGGGAGGTCAAGGCCGCGCTGGCTGGCGAGGGCGACCTCAAGGCCGGCGGCCGTCGCCGCGGCGGCGGTCGTCGCTCGCGCAAGGAAGGCAAGGACAAACTGGCGCCGGAGCCGGAATCCGCAAGCGAGCCAGCATCCGCTGCGCCGCCGCCGACTCCGGCCGACGAGACGGCCGCGGTCGGTGTTGCGGAAGCGGATCTCCCGCAGTCGCGCCGGGGCGGCCGTCGCCCACGCCGCGTTGCGGCCGAGACGGACTCGCCGGCGGGGGCTGCAGTGGTTCCGGAGGAGCCGAGCGCGCCGGATGTGGTGAAAGCGCCGGCAGCCAAGCCGGTTGGCCGCGCGCCCCGGAGCCGCAAGCCGAAGGCCGACAGCGAGCAGTAGATGCCGGGTGCGGGTCTCAGATCACCAGCAGCAGTTTGGTGCGCAGACCCTCGGCCTCGCGCCTGCCGTCGCGAGAGGTGGTTATCGCGTGATACCACTCGTCGTAGAGGCCACGCAGTTCCGCGTGTCCATCCGCGTTCTCGATACGGTCGAGCAGCGAACTGGTGCCGAGCGAGCCGACGAAGGTCTTCAGGGTATTGCTCATGAAGTTGCGCGCCTGCTGCAGGCGGAGCGGGTCTGGCGTTGCCGGCAGTTCGCCGAAGGCGGTGATCGGCGGCAGCGCCGCTGCCGGCGTGCTGACCGTGCCCTCGGGGCTGATCACCGAACTGACTGCGATATAACCGTCTTCCTCGAGCATGCCGAGGGTGTGCTGGAGGTCGTCACTCTGCAGCATGCCGCGCAACTCGTCGACAGTGCGCTTGCCGTCGACACAGATCAGCACTCGCCGCACCCGCGGCGTCAGCCCGCCGGCCCTGGAGGCTATCTCCTCATGCCCCTTCGGGGTCTTGGCGAATACGACGCCCATCGTCCTGTCTCCGTTGTCGGGTAGTCGCGGGTCATTGTACATAGATCCAAAAAAATAAAACCCGCCGAAGCGGGTTTACCGTGACGCAGATCACGGATCGCTGTTCAGGCAGCGGCCTGTACGGGAATCCTGTGTCCCCGGCGGGTAATCCGGTTCTGCGAATCGACGTAGATCAGTTCCGGCTCGTACTTGGTCAGTTCGACCTCATTGCAGACGGCAAAGGTGGCGATGATCAGGATGTCGCCGGGCGCTGCGCGCCGGGCTGCCGAGCCATTGACCGAAATCACGCCGGAACCGCGTTCCGCGCGAATCGCGTAGGTGGTGAAACGTTCGCCGTTGTTGACGTTCCAGATGTCGATCTGCTCGTATTCCCTGATATTGGCTGCGTCGAGCAAATCCTCGTCGATCGCGCAAGAGCCCTCGTAGTGCAGGTCGGCGTGGGTTGCCGTCACCCGGTGCAACTTCGATTTCAACATCGTTCTCTGCATGGTTTCACTCATCCAGACGGTTTGGGGAAGCGAATTGTAGCGGCACTGGACCCTCTGTCAACGGCTTTTTGCGCCCGTGAAAAGTCTATCGGATTTCGATGTTGTCGATGAGTCGCGTGCTTCCGAGACGACCGGCGGCAAGAACCACCAGCGGCACGCCGATGCCTTGCGGCGCCGAGAGGTCCAACTGTTGCCGCACTGCAACATAGTCAATTTGCCAGCCGGCTGCGGTCAACGCGGCCACCGCGGCCCTTTCCAGTCCGGCGATGTCCCGCTCACCGTGCGTTAGAGCGTCGCGGATTCGCTTCAGTTCCCGATACAGGCGCGGGGCTTCGGCGCGCTCGGCTTCGCTCAGGTAGCCGTTGCGTGACGACAGCGCCAGGCCGTCGCCGGCACGCACGGTCTCGCCGCCGACGATGGCGATCGGCAGGGCGAACTGGCGGGTCATGTTGCGAATGACCATCAGTTGCTGGTAATCCTTCTTGCCGAAGACGGCCGTGTCGGGCTGGACACAGTTGAACAACTTGAGGACGACGGTGGCGACGCCACGAAAATGTCCTGGCCTGAATTCGCCGTCGAGAACATTCTGGATCGCCGGTGGTTCGACCACGTATTCCTGGGGTTCGGGATAAAGATCGGCCTCGGTCGGCGCGAACAGGACGTCGACGCCGGCGGCGGCGAGCTTGTCGCAATCGGCCTGGAAGGTGCGCGGGTACTTGTCGAAATCCTCGTTCGGCCCGAACTGCAGGCGGTTGACGAAGATCGACGCGACGACGGTGTCGCCGTGGGCGCGCGCCTGCTCCATCAGGCTGATGTGGCCGGCGTGCAGGTTGCCCATGGTCGGCACGAAGGCGACGCGGCCGCGCCCCTTGAGCGCCGCGCGCAGGTCGACGATGCGGGAATGGATTCTCACGGTCGGCGATGCGCTCGCTGGTCAGTCGCTGTAGGTATGCTCGGGCGCCGGGTAGCTGCCGTCCTTGACGGCGGCGACGGCGCGGACGGCGGCATCGGCGATGCTGGCTGCGCCGTCCATGAAGTTGCGGACGAACCGTGGTTTCTTTCCGGGCGGAATGTCGAAGGCATCATGGACGACCATCACCTGTCCCGAGCAGTCCTTGCCAGCGCCGATACCGATGGTGATGATCGACAGGCTGGCGGTGACGGCGGCGGCCAGCCCGGCCGGGATCGCTTCGAGCACGATCATCGTCGCCCCGGCGTTCTGCAGCGCCAGCGCGTCGTCCTTGAGCCGTTGCGCGGCGGCTTCGCCCTTGCCCTGCACCTTGTAGCCACCGAGCGCGTGCACCGACTGCGGCGTCAGGCCGACGTGGCCGCAGACCGGAATGCCGCGGCTGACGAGGAAGGCCGCCGTGGCGGCCATTTCCCGGCCGCCTTCGAGCTTGACCATCTGCGCCCCGGCCGCCAACAGCGTCACCGCGTTGCGGAAGGCCTGCTCGGGTGCTTCCTGGTAGCTGCCGAAAGGCATGTCGGCGATGATGAAGGCGCGATCCGAGCCGCGCTTGACGGCGGCAACGTGGTAGGCGATGTCGGCGACGGTCACCGGCAGCGTCGTGTCGTGGCCCTGGATGACGTTGCCCAGCGAATCGCCGATCAGCAGCACGTCGACGCCGGCGCCGTCGAGCAGGCGCGCGAAGCTGGCGTCGTAACAGGTGAACATGACGACCTTCTCGCCGGCGGCATGGAGCCTGGCGAGGTCGGACTGGGTCAGGCGGCGGGCGATGCTGTGAGCGGACATGAGCGCGTTAAGAGCGGAACACGAAATAGACGGCGCCAAGGATACACAGTGCCGCCCACAAATAGTCAAGCTTGAGCGGCTGATCCATGTAAAAAATGACGAAAGGCACGAAGACAGACAGCGTGATGACTTCCTGCAGGATCTTCAGTTGTGCGAGGCTCATCTCGCTGTTGCCGATGCGGTTGGCCGGGACCTGGATCAGGTATTCGAACAGCGCGATGCCCCAGGAGATCAGCGCCGCGATCCACCACGGATTTTCGTTGAGGTGCTTGAGGTGCGCATACCAGGCGAAGGTCATGAAGACATTCGACAGCCCGAGCAGAACCACGGTCTGCCACATTACCGGGATGTGCGTGCCGAACAGGGTCACAGGCGGACGATGCCCTGATTGGCGACCGCCGGCAGCCAGGCAGCAACGCTGCCGCGCCCGGGGATCGTCAGGCCGGGCGCGATCTCGGCCAGCGGGCAGAGGACGAAGGCGCGCAGATGGAGTCGCGGGTGCGGCACGGTCAGGCGTGGCTGGTCGATTTGGCTGTCGTTGTGGAGCAGCAGGTCGAGGTCGAGGGTGCGCGGCCCGTTGCGGCCGCGACGGTGGCGTCCGAATCGGGCTTCGATAGCGAGCAGCGCCTCGAGCAGCGCCTCGGCGCCGAGCGCGGTTTCCAGCGCTGCCGCGGCGTTGATGAAGTCGGGCTGGTTCCTGAGGCCGAGCGGGACCGTGCGGTAGAGCGACGAGGTGCGCAGGACGCGGCTTTGCGGCAGGCCGGCGAGCGCCGTGAAGGCGGCAAGCACGGTGGCCGCCGGTTCGCCGATATTGGCGCCGAGGGCGACGTAGGCGGTGTTCACTGGGCGCTGTTACGGTCGACGCCGGCCGCGCCCGGATTTCGCCGCCGGCGCCGGCGCTTGCGGTCGCCGGCCGCTTGCGGCAACAGCATCTGCGCCCTTCCTTCGCCGTCGGCATTCTGGAAACGCGTCCACCAGTCGCCCAGCTCCGCTTCGATTTCCCCGGACTTGGCGCGCAGCAGCAGGAAGTCGTAACCGGCGCGGAAACGCGGATGTTCGAGCAGGCCGTAGGGGCGCTTGCCGGCGCGCGACTCGAAACGCGGCTGCAGCGACCAGATATCCTTGATGTCGCCGGCGATGCGCCGGGTGATGGCGAGCTTCTCGCCCTGCACGTCGAGTACCGTGTCCATCGCCTGATAAAGCGCCGGAATTTTCGTTTCGCCGGCAGCCTTGAGTTTTTCCCAGTGCGCCAGCACCTCGTGCCAGAGCAGCGTGGCGAACAGGAAGCCGGGCGAGATGCCCTTGCCTGCGCGGACGCGTTCATCGGTATCGGCGAGGGCGAGCATGACGAACTTCTCGCCCAGCGGCTGTTCGAGAATCACGTCGAGCAGCGGCAGCAGGCCATGATGCAGGCCTTCGTCACGCAAGCGGGTGATGCAGTTCACCGAGTGGCCCGAGGTCAGGAGTTTGAGCATCTCGTCGAAGAGGCGGGCCGGCGGCACGTTTTCCAGCAGTTCGGCCATTTCGCGGATCGGCTTGCTCGCCGCCGGATCGATGATCAGACCGAGCTTGGCGGCCAGGCGCACGGCGCGCAGCATGCGCACCGGGTCCTCGCGGTAGCGCGCGCGCGGCTCGCCGATCATGCGCAGGGTTTTCTGCTTGAGGTCGCCGACGCCATGGTGGTAGTCGATGACCGCCTCGGTGGCCGGGTCGTAATACAGCGCGTTGGCCGTGAAGTCGCGGCGGGCGGCGTCGTCCGCCTGCGAACCGAAGACATTGTCGTGCAGCACGCGGCCGTGTTCGTCGGTCTTGGTATTGGCGTCGAGCATGCCGCGGAAGGTGGTGACCTCGATGGTCTCCTGGCCCATCATCACATGGACGATCTGAAAGCGCCGGCCGATGGCGCGCGACCGGCGGAAGGCGCGGCGGATCTCATCCGGCGTGGCGTCGGTGGCGATGTCGAAGTCCTTGGGTTCGGCCCCGATCAGCAGGTCGCGCACCGCGCCGCCGACGACATAGGCCTTGTGGCCCTGTTGCTGCAAACCCTCGCAGACGCGCCGGCTACCGGAACTGATGCGGTCGCGGGTGATGCCATGGCGGGAGACGGGGATGATCGCCGGTTCGTGGTGGCTGGCGACGGTCTTCTTGCTGCCGAAGACGCGGGAAATGAGCTTGCGGATCACGTATGGCCGTTCAGGAAGCGCATGGCAGGCTGCGGAAAAAGCGCCGATTCTACCGCAAAGTGATGATTTTCCAGCCCATTTCACTGCTGTGCCGGAGCA
>CAZKSD010000044.1:0-13417 GCA_964555315.1 uncultured Dechloromonas sp. | reverse complement strand
CACGGACCAGCCCCGGCCCCTTGTGCAGGTTGAACGTGTTGCCTTCCGCCGTGGCGATGCCCGCCGCGTCCTGGCCGCGATGCTGCAGCACCATCAGGCCGTCATAGAGCAGTTGGTTGACCGGCGATGTCGCCACCACACCAAGAATCCCGCACATAATCCTATCCGCCTAACTGAACCGAATTCGCTTTGCCAGATCGTCCGGCATCCACGGCCGCGCTGCCAGTACGGCCGTTTGCAGGGGTGGCGCCAGCGTCGCCTGCTTCCACCAGACCTGCTGCGGCGCGGCGGTCATGCCACCCATCGCAACCAGGATCATCACCAGCAGAACACCACGCGCCAGACCGAAAAACATGCCCAACAGGCGATCCGAGAGACTCAGGCCCAGCGCCTTGACCATGCTGCGGACCGCCAGCCGCACGACCGACATGGCTACCAGCACCCCGACAAAGACCAATGCACAACCGGCAAGGGCGCGCACTGCCGGATCGGCGATCCCGGCAAATACCGCCTGCCCGCTCTGCGCCCCGAATTCCAGCGCCGCCATGAAGGCCAGCACCCAGGCAGCCAGAGCCATCATTTCGCTGACCACGCCGCGCCACAATCCGAGCACCAGGGACAGGGCCACGATAGCGATCACCGCATAGTCGAACGCTGCCATCACTTGCCCGAGATCACACCCGAAACGCCGGCCTGCTTCATTCTTTCGAGCGCCTGCTCGGCCGCTTCGCGGCTGGCGAACGGCCCTGCCCGCACCCGTGTCTTCTTGCCTCCCGGCGTGTCGAGCGGCTCGACATAGGTCCTGACGCCTTTATCGGAGAGCTTGCTCCGGAGAGTCCTGACGTTGTCCTCATTGGCAAAGGCGCCGATCATGATCACGAATTCGCCCGTCTTTGCCGGCGCGACCGCAGGCGTCGCGGCCTGACCGGCAAGGATGGCCGCCGCCCGCCTGGCTTCCGCCGACGACTCTGTGGCGGCAGGTTTCTCCGGGGACTTTTCCGAAGCCTTGTCCGGCTTGGGGGCAGGCTTTTCCGGCGCCTTTTCGGCGGTCTTTTCCGGCTTGGGAGCAGGTTTCTCGGGCTTCGCCGGCGCTTTTTCCGGCGTCTTTTCCGGCGGCTTCCCGGCGGTCTTCTCTTCGGGCTTGTCCCTGGCGGTCTCGCCCGGCTTGCTTGCAGGCTTCACCCCCCCGGCTTCGCCAGCACCCTTCTCGGCAGGCGCCGCCGACTTGCTCTCGGCCGCCTGTTCGGCCGGCTTCTCGGCAGGCTTCTCCACCGGGGTCACCGCGAACTTCGGCGCAAACGGCTTTTCATCCTGCCCCGGTATGCGGATTTCGACTTCCTGGACCGCCTGCCGCGGTGCGTGATCCATCACCATCGGCAGGACCACCGCAACCACCGAGGCGAAGACCACCGCACCGACCAGGCGACGGCGGGCAACCTTCTTGAGTTGAGACTGAGCGTCGCTGTCTTCCATGGCTAGGGTTTCGCACGCAACGCTTCGAGCGCTCCGGCCACCGTTAAGAAAGATCCGAAAGCGAGGATTCTATCACTTTCGGCGGCTTGTCCCTTGGCCGCCTGCATGGCAACCCGCGGCGAGTCATGGCAGATGACTTCGCCGCCCAGCCGGCCGGCGGTGATGACCGCCGCCAGCGACTCCGCCCGCGTGCCGCGCGGCCCGTCCAGCGTCGCCGCATGCCAGAAATCGACCTTGTCCCGGAGCGGCTGGAGGGCGCCCCTGATGTCCTTGTCGCCGAGCATGCCGACCACCGCATGGGTGCGATCGAAGAAGCCCATGCTCGCGAGATTGTCGGCGAGAACGCCGATCGCCTGCGGGTTGTGAGCGACGTCGAGGATGATCGCCGGCTTGCCCGGGATCACCTGGAAGCGCCCCGGCAGCTCGGTTGCGATCAATCCCGGCCGGATCGCCTGCATGGTGACCGGCAGCCGCTCGCCCAGGGCATCCAGCGCCGCCAGGGCCACCGCGGCGTTGCGTAGCTGGGTCACGCCGCGCAGGCCGGGATAGGCCAGGGAACGCTTCACCAGCCTGTCTTCGGATGCGCACCACCAGCGCCATTGGCGGCGATCCTCAGGGTCACGCTCGAAGCCGAAGGCGCGACCGATCAGGCGCAGGTCGGCGCCGATGGCTGCCGCATGATCGAGAAGGGTCTGCGGCGGGTTGGCATCGGCGCACAAGGCCGGCTTGCCGGCCCGGAAGATGCCGGCCTTCTCGAAACCGATGCTCGCGCGATCCGGCCCCAGCCACTCGGTATGATCGAGGGCAATGGTGGTGACGATGGAAACATCCGGTTCGTAGGCGTTGACCGCATCAAGCCGTCCGCCCAGACCAACCTCGAGGATTGCCGCCTCGAGCCCGGCGCTGGCAAAGACTTCCCACGCGGCCAGTGTCCCGAACTCGAAATAGGTCAGCGCGACATTGCCGGCTTCCCGTCTCGCCGCCTCGACGCGGGCAAAGGCAGCGCACAGCGCGGCGTCGCTCGCCTCCTGGCCATTCACCCGCACACGCTCGTTGTAGGCCAGCAGGTGCGGCGAGGTGTAACAGCCGACCCTGTAGCCGGCATGGGCGATCATCGATTCCAGAAAGGCGCAGGTCGAACCCTTGCCGTTGGTGCCGCCGACCACGATCACCGGGCAGTGCTGGCTCTGGCCCAGCGCCTCCTTGACCTGACGGATGCGCTCGAGGCCCAGATCGATTCCCGCCTGCCCCTTGGGATGGAGGCCTTCGAGGTGGGCCAGCCAGTCCGCCAGACTTTTCAAGCGGCGGCCGGCAGTTTTTGCAGCAGCGCCAGGACGCGGGCAACCTGGTCGCGCAATTGGCGACGGTCGACGATCATGTCGACGGCGCCCTTCTCGAGCAGGAACTCGGAACGCTGGAAGCCTTCCGGCAACGTCTCGCGCACCGTCTGCTCGATGACGCGCGGGCCGGCGAAGCCGATCAGCGCCTTCGGCTCGGCGATCACGACATCGCCGACGAAGGCAAAGGACGCGGAGACGCCACCCATGGTCGGATCGGTCAGGATGGAAATGAACGGCCGCCCGGCCTGGGCAAGCCGGGTCAGCGCCGCCGTCGTCTTGGCCATCTGCATCAGCGAGAACAATCCTTCCTGCATGCGCGCGCCGCCCGAGGCGGAAATGCAGATAAACGGCATTCTCTGCTCGACCGCGACGTTCACGCCGCGCACGAAGCGCTCGCCGAGAACCGAGCCCATCGACCCGCCCATGAAGTCGAACTCGAAGGCGGCGGCGACCACCGGCATGCTCTTGAGCGCCCCCTGGAGGACGACCAGCGAATCGCTCTCGCCGGTCGCCTGGTTGGCTTCCATCAGGCGGTCCGGGTAGCGCTTGGAATCCTTGAACTTGAGCGAGTCGACCGGAACCACCTCGGCGCCGATTTCCGCACGGCCCTCGCCATCGAGCAGCAGATCGAGACGCCGCCGCGCCGAAAGCCGGTTGTGGTGGCCGCACTTCGGGCACACCTGGAGGTTCTTCTCGAGGTCGGTCGCGTAGAGCACCGCCTCGCACGACGGGCACTTGCTCCACAAACCTTCCGGCAGCGCGCCGCGGCGCTGCACGCCCTGTTCACGCTTGATCTTTGGGGGCAGGAGTTTGGTCAGCCAGCTCATTTTTCCACCTCATCGACACCGCGGCGAATCTCCGCCACCAACGCCTTGACATTGGCACAAGCCGTCTCCGAAGCCGATTTCTCGATCTCTTCGATGATGCGGCTGCCGACCACGACGGCATCGGCGATGCGGGCGATGCGCGCAGCGGTTGCGGCATCGCGGATACCGAAACCGACGCCCACGGGCAAGCCGGTCTTCTCCCTGATCAGCGGCAGACGCTCGGCCACCGCCTCGATGTTCAGCGCACCGGAACCGGTCACCCCGGCCAGAGAGACGTAATAGACGTAACCGCTCGCCACCGACGCGACCTGCTCGATGCGTGCCGCGGTCGACGTCGGCGCCAGCAGGAAAATGGGATCCATTCCCTCGGCCTTGATCGTGGCGCCGAATGCCGCCGCCTCTTCCGGCGGGTAATCGACGACCAGCACGCCATCGACGCCAGCCTGCACGGCGGCGGCAGCAAACCGCTCCGGACCCATCGCCTCGATCGGGTTGGCGTAACCCATCAGGACGACCGGCGTCGTCTTGTCGGTGGCGCGGAAGGCAACTACCAGTTCGAGCACTTTCCGCAGGCTCATGCCCCCGGCCAGGGCGCGCTCGGACGCGCGCTGAATGGTCGGGCCATCGGCCATCGGATCGGAAAAAGGCACGCCAAGTTCGATGACATCGGCGCCGGCTTCCACGAGGGCGTGCATCAGCGGCACGGTCAGCGCCGCCTCGGGGTCGCCGGCAGTGATGAAGGGAATCAGCGCCTTGCGGCCTTCGGCAGCGAGACGATCGAAAGCGGATTTGATGCGCGACATCAGAAGACGATCCCGGATTTTTCGGCGACGGTGTGGATGTCCTTGTCACCCCGGCCGGA
Source organism: uncultured Dechloromonas sp. (assembly GCA_964555315.1). Classification (GTDB taxonomy): domain Bacteria; phylum Pseudomonadota; class Gammaproteobacteria; order Burkholderiales; family Rhodocyclaceae; genus Azonexus. Next base: position 8,915 of record CAZKSD010000044.1, on the reverse strand, counting down.
GAGGTTGACCAGCAGAATCTTGTCCTTGGCCAGCAGCGGCGCCAGCTTCGCCGCATAGGCCAGCGCGTGGCTGGACTCGAGCGCCGGGATGATGCCCTCGACCCGGCACAGCGTGTGAAAGGCGTCGAGCGCCTCGCCGTCCTTGATCACCACATACTCGGCGCGCCCGATGTCCTTCAGCCAGGCGTGCTCGGGGCCGACGCCAGGGTAGTCGAGACCGGCCGACACCGAGTGCGTCTCGATGATCTGGCCATCCTCGTTCTGCAGCAGATAGGTGCGGTTGCCATGCAGCACCCCCGGCACCCCGGCGGTCAGCGACGCCGCGTGGCGACCGCTGTCAACGCCTTCGCCGGCCGCCTCGACGCCGATCAGACGCACGTCCGGCCAATCGATGTACGGATGGAAGATGCCCATTGCGTTCGAACCGCCGCCGACGCAGGCGATCACCGCATCCGGCTGGCGCCCGGTCATTTCCGGCATCTGCCAGAGGCATTCCTCGCCGATGATCTTCTGAAAGTCGCGCACCAGCATCGGGTACGGGTGCGGGCCCGCCACCGTGCCGATGATGTAGAAGGTGTTGTGAATGTTGGTGACCCAATCGCGCATCGCCTCGTTGAGCGCATCCTTGAGCGTCCTCGAACCGCTTTCGACCGGCACCACCGCGGCGCCGAGCAGCTTCATGCGATAAACATTGGCTGCCTGGCGCCGGATGTCCTCGCGGCCCATGTACACCACGCATTCCATGCCGTAGCGGGCAGCCACCGTCGCCGTCGCCACGCCATGCTGGCCGGCGCCGGTTTCGGCGATGACGCGCGGCTTGCCCATGCGCCGGGCGAGCATGGCCTGGCCGATGCAGTTGTTGACCTTGTGGGCGCCGGTGTGATTCAGATCCTCGCGCTTCAGGTAGATCTGCGCGCCGCCGAGCATCCCGGACCAGCGTCTGGCGTGGTAGATCGGCGACGGCCGGCCGACGAAATGCTTCAGTTCGTATTCGTACTCTGCCCGGAATGACGGATCGCCCTGCGCCTCGGCGTACGCGGCCTTCAGCTCGTCGAGCGCCGCGAACAGCGTCTCGGCCACGAAAACGCCCCCGTAGGGCCCGAAATGGCCCTTGGCGTCAGGGAAGTCATAGTGATTCATCAGCTTTCCGTACAGCCGCCACGAACGCGGCGATTTTCGAGTGATCCTTGATGCCCTTGCCCGTTTCGACCCCGGAAGACACGTCGACCGCAACCGGTCGCAGACATTCGATAGCGTCGCCGACGTTGGCTGCGGTCAACCCGCCGGAGAGCACCAGAAATCCGGGCAGTCCCGGCGGAATCAGCGACCAGTCGAAAACCTCGCCGCCACCACCGTAACCCTCGACAAACGCATCCAGCAACAGACCCCGGGCATCGGGAAACGCGCGGGCGAATTCTAACAGATCGAGCCCCGGTCTGACCCGGGCCGCGCGCAGATAGGGTCGGGCGAACTGGCGACAATACGCCGCATCCTCGTCACCGTGAAACTGCAGGAGGCTGATGGGCAGGCTATCACAGGCCGCCAGCACGGTTTCCGGCGTGGTGTTCACGAACAGGCCGACGACGGCGACGAAGGGAGGAATCCGCCGCGCCAGTTCCGCCGCCCGTTGCGGCGTGACAAAACGCGGGCTTGGCGGATGAAAAACGAAGCCGATGGCGTCGGCGCCGGCCGCCACCGCCGCATCGACATCCTCCTCACGGGTCAGGCCGCAGATCTTGATGCGTGTTTTCAAGCGAACACTCCGTCGGGAAGGTCGTCTGCCGGATCGGGCAGACCCCAGTGCGGTTCGTAGACCGGCCCGCGAAAATAGAGCCCATGCGGCGAAAAGGTCGGCGCTGCCTGCGTACGGTCCCTGGCCAGCAGCAATTCGCCGATCCAGCCTGGCGTCTGCGCCCCCTTGCCAATCTGGACCAGCGTCCCGACGAGATTGCGCACCATGTGATGCAGGAAGGCGCTGGCCTCGAAATCGAAGACGAGCAAGCTGCCGCTCCGCCGGAGGTCGGCCCGCCATAAGGTCTTTACCGGCGTCTTCGCCTGGCAGCCGGCTGCACGGAATGCGGAAAAATCATGCTCGCCGATCAATCGCTGCGCCGCCTCGCGCATCACCTGGATATCCAGCGGCAGATGAAACCAGCCAACCCGACCTTGCCACAAGCCGGGCCGCTGCGGCCGGTTGAGCAGCAGATAGCGGTAGCGCCGGCCGCGCGCGCTGAAACGGGCATGGAATTCGTCAGCAACCGGCTGCGCCCAGCGCACCGCGACCGCGTCGGGCAGATGTGAATTGACACCGCGCACCCACGCCGAGAGCGGCCTGTCGATCGCAGTCTCGAAATGTACGACCTGATGCGTCGCATGGACGCCCGCGTCGGTACGCCCCGCACAGATCGCGCCGACCGGCTCGCCGGCAATCTCGCGCAGCGCCGATTCCAGCACATCCTGGACCGTCTGGCCTTGCGCCTGGCTTTGCCAGCCATGAAACAGCGTTCCGCAATACTCCACTCCCAGGGCAATTCTCGTCACCACCGCCCGCTCACCCCAATGAAATCGCCAAGCCCGACAATATCAGGGCGGCGAGGCAGATCAGATAATCGATAAGGCGCCAAGCCGGCGCCTCGATCCGCAGAGTCTCCGGGCCGCCCGGTTCGCCGTCACTCCCGTCCAGAATATTACGCCACGCACCCTTCGGCAACTTGACCTGCAGATTCCGCATCACCAATGACAGGCGCACCACGAGCCGCTCGCTGGCCAGGCCGAGGCGCGACAGCGGGCGGAGCAGGGACTGCAACGCGACCAGCAAGCCCTGATTGCCGAGAACGGCAAACAGCCACGCCAGGCAACCGAGCATCAGGCCGAGCCGCGCGACATGCAGGGTCGCATCCCGGATACCCTCGTGGGTCGGCATCCAGGCAACATCGAAAACGGCTTCACCTGACGCACCATAGGCGAGTATCAGCCAGACACTCAGAAATAGCCAGCGCATGCGCCGCAGCAGACGCCACCAGCCGGAGAGCGAATTTCGCCGCGCCGACAGCAGAACGGAAAACACCAGCGCAAGCCCCGGCCAACCAAGGAACTGGATGACGACGATCGCGGTCACGCAGACCAGCAAGGCTGCAGCAGGATGCAAGGATACGGCTCCCCAAAATGCGCATGGCCCCACGCGGGGGCCATGCGCGGTTCGCGAAAAGGGATTTTAACCGTTCAGGCGACCCAGGATCTGTCGAGCCTGTTCCGCGAGATCGCCCCCCCCTTCGGCAATCACCTCCTCCAGCAGTTCGCGCGCCTGATCGTGGTCGCCCATTTCCTCATATGCCCTGGCCAGCGCGAGTTTGGTAGCCACATCCTCACCCCCCTGCTCAGCGCCCACCTTGCCGCTTTCGAAGTCCTCGGCCAGGCTGACGACCTCGGTTTCCTCGGAAGGATTCGCTGCCAGATCGAGGTCAATCGAGGTCAGGTCGAACTCGGGCACCGGCATCGGCTGACCGAGGAAGACCGACTCGCTCAGGTTGATGTCGAACTCGGCATCTTCGGCTGCGAAATCAACAGACATGCCAGCCGTTCCATCGACAACCGAAAGAGCGTCCCTGCCGGATTCCTGCATGTCCATCGGATTGACGACGGTAGCGCTGCCCATGTCACCGCTCGCGGCATCATGCAAGACGGACGGATTCACAATCGTCTCGGTTTCGGCCGTGGCGTCGCCCAGGTCGAAATCGAGGAGTCCGGTCCCGGCCTCGATGATGCTCCCCGAGAAGTCTACCGGCGCCTCGATTCCGGTGAAGGTTTCCGAAAGGTCGTCTGCGGCGGCGCCGGCACCCATCACCAAGGTTTCTGTGGGGGCAAAGGTCGGATTCACCTCGGTGGCGGAGAGAGACTCCTGTGGCAATGACTCGAGATCGAAATCCAGCGATTCCAGTTCCGGCAGGGGAATGTCGGCCACCGGTTCGGGGGCCGGTGCCGCGATCTGCTCGGTCTCGCCCAGTTCGAAATCGAGCATGCCGAGATCACCGGCGACGTGCGTCGAGACATGGCTATCCTCTTCGGCAGCGGCCGCGGCGACAGCGCCAACGGCATCTTCCGGGGCGGACACTTCCGGAGCGGCGATGGCCACCTCACCAAGCCCGGCCGCCATCACGCCAAGCGTACCAGGAAGCAGCACGGTGGATTTTGTATCGAAGACGGATGCGCCCGCATCGGGTGCGGCACCGACTTCAGCCGGAACAAGGTTTCTGCCGGCGGCATACAACGGATTCTCGGGATCGAGCGCCGCCCCCAGGGCTGCCGCCTTTTCCCATTCGGTCCCGTTGCCGCCGGTCTGGGCATACAGTTCGCTGGCCAGCGTATCGAATTGCTTGACGCTCTTGCGGTTGGCGTAGATCTCAAGCAACTTGACGTGGATCGCGGTTCGTTGCGGATCCTTGCGCAAGGCCTCGATCAGGATCTCCTCGGCCTGCGCATCCCGGCCATATGCCATATACACGTCGGCCTCGGCAACCGGATCGACCTCATCGGTATCGATCGTGCCCGGACCGGTCATGCTGAAATCACGCGTTTCCAGAGGCACGTTACCCGTGTCGACACTCTGGCCACCAGTCATCCGGAACACGGAATTCGGCCCGAGACTCGATGGGCCGGGAACCGCAGCAGTGTATTCAGGCTCCGGCTCGCGGCGTCGCCGCCTGAGCAGGAAGTAGCCGGCCAGCAACGCGAGAATGCCGCCGCCACCGATCAGGGGCAGCGCGTCGAACTCGTCCAGGAAACCGGGTGCCGGCGCCACCGCCGGCTTTGCCGGTTGCGCCTCGGGCTTGACTTCCGCTGCCTTGGGTGGCTCTGCCGGCTTCGGCGCCTCGGCAGCGGGAGCCTTCGGCGTCTCGGCAGCCGGAGCCGCGGGCGCCGGCTCAGGCGGCTTCGGCGGTTCGACAGGGGCGGCCTGCTTTGGCGGTTCGACAGGCGCCGCCGGCTTCGCCTCCTCCTTTTTGCCTGAAGCTCTCTCCTGCAGTTCTGCCAACTGCTGAGTCTTCATGTCCACCAGTTTCTGCAGCTCGCTGACATTCTTCTCGAGCAGCGCCAGCCTTTCCTGCGCCTCCTTGAGCGACCTGTCCTTGGCTATCAGGTCGGCTTCGACCGCCGCCGACGCCTTGCCGCCGGCGACGCCCTTCGCAGCCATTTCGGTACTGGAGACCTTGACCTGATCCTTGGCCTTGTCGACGGCGGTCGGCTTTTCAGCGACGCTGGCGGAAATCTTGCCGGCAGCGGTCTGCGCTACCGCATCCTGGGAAGGCTGACCCTTGGCGGCCAGCGAGGCCATCTTCTGACGGTAACTGTTCCAGTCCTCCGCCTGCGCCTGATAGAACTTCCTTGCTTCGGCCTGCGGCACTGCGGCGACGGAAGCGCGGTCCGGAACGTTCAGTATGGCCCCCGACTTGAGCCGGTTCATGTTGTCGCCGGAGAACGCTGCCGGATTCTTCCTGAACAGGCCGACCAGCATCTGTTCCAGCGATACACCCTCGTGTTTCGTCTCGCTGGCGATCTTGCGCAGCGTGTCGCCCGGCTGGACGACTCGCGACCCCGACTCGTCGGCCCTCTTCGGTTCCGCCGCGGCACGTGGCGCCGGGGCGGGCCTCGCCGCTTCCGGAGCAGTTCCCGGCGCCGGTGCCGCGCTGCTGCCACGAGCCGTTTCCACCACTCGCGCATCGGCGATTGCCGCCCGTCCGGCGGCCCTCGATGCGATCTCGGGTGGATCGAGAAGGAAGGTATATTCGCGAACGACCGGCCCGGAAGGCCAATTGAGCTCGACGAGAAAGTCCAGGAATGGTTCATTCACCGGATTTCCGGAACTAACCTTGATCACCGGAGCGCCATTGCTGCGCTTCCCAATGGCAAAGCGCAGATCGTGCAAGGTCGACGAATAGTCGATGCCCGCCTCGCGGAACGCCTTTTGGTCGGCAAGCCTGGCTGTCATGCCCGCCAGTTCGGCGCGCGATGCACTGATCTCGATCTCGGCACGCAATGGCTGCCCGAGGCCGGAAAGAACGGTAATCTTGCCGAGGCTTGCGGCTTCCGCCAACCACGGGGCGAATGAAAGACAGGAAGCCACGGCGGCTGCCGCGGCACGTCTCTTGAAGTTTGTCCGGATTGTATCGGTCACGCCACCACCCCGAGCGTCATATTATGGACTTTCAAATTAACATCATGGACTTAGCAAATCAAGCTAATCCCCGTTCTAAACAGCAGCTTTTGGTATATTTCCAACAAAAAACCGGAGCCACCGCCCCGGTCTTATCGAAGCTGCCTGATCAGGCGTCGAGCAGGATGCGCAGCATGCGCCGCAACGGCTCGGCGGCGCCCCACAGCAACTGGTCGCCGCAGGTGAAGGCGGCGAGGTATTCCGGACCCATCGCCATCTTGTGCAGGCGGCCCACCGGCACGGTCAGCGTGCCGGTCACGGCGGCCGGCGTCAGTTCGCGCTCGGAGATTTCGCGCTCGTTCGGCACGACCTTGGCCCACGGGTTGGCCTTGGCCAGCATGTCGGAGATTTCGTCGAGCGGCAGGTCCTTCTTGAGCTTGATGGTCAGCGCCTGGCTGTGGCAGCGCATGGCGCCGATGCGCACGCACAGGCCGTCGATCGGGATCGAACCGGCGGTCTTGAAGGCCGGGCGGCCGAGAATCTTGTTGCATTCGGCGCCGCCCTTCCACTCTTCCTTCGACTGCCCGCCGTCGACCGGCACGTCGATCCACGGAATCAGCGACCCGGCGAGCGGTGTGTTGCGGAAGTTTTTCTTCGGGAGGCTGTCCGAACGGATGGTCTCGGCGACCTTGCGGTCGATGTCGAGGATGGCCGAGGCCGGGTCGGCCAGCAGGTCCTTGACGGAATCGTGAATAACGCCCATCTGCGCAATCAGCTCGCGCATGTTCTGCGCGCCGGCGCCCGAGGCGGCCTGGTAGGTCATCGACGTCGCCCATTCGACCAGGTCGTTCTGGAACAGGCCGCCGAGGCCCATCAGCATCAGCGACACGGTGCAGTTGCCGCCGATCCAGTTCCTGCCGCCCTTGGCCAGCGCATCCTTGATCACGTTCATGTTGACCGGATCGAGGACGATCACCGCGTCGTCGGCCATGCGCAGCGCCGAGGCGGCGTCGATCCAGTGGCCGTTCCAGCCGGTGGCGCGCAGCTTGGGGAAGACTTCCTTGGTGTAGTCGCCGCCCTGGCAGGTGATGATGATTTCACACTGTTTCAGCGCGTCGACCGCAGCAGCGTCCTGCAGCGGCAGCGCGGCTTCCTTGCCGCCGAACACCGGCGCCTTGCCGCCCGCGGCGGAGGTGGAGAAATACACTGGATCGATGTGGGCGAAATCGCTCTCTTCGACCATGCGCTGCATCAGCACGGAACCGACCATGCCGCGCCAGCCGACCAGACCAACCTTCTTCATGACTCTCTCTCCGAATGAATCCTTGCTTAACGTGCGAACCTGTCGTTCGGTTTACGCCAGCGCCGCCAGCACGGCGTCGCCCATTTCTTTCGTCCCGACCTTGTTGGTGCCGCGCTCGTAGATGTCGCCGGTGCGGAACCCTTGTGCCAAAACCGCTTTGACCGCGTTTTCGACGCGTAGTGCCTGCTCTTCCAGCCCGAAGGTGTAGCGCAGCATCATCGCCGCCGACAGGATGGTGGCCAGCGGGTTGGCGATGCCCTGGCCGGCGATGTCCGGCGCCGAGCCGTGCGACGGCTCGTAGAGGCCCTTGTTCCTGTCGTCGAGCGAGGCCGACGGCAGCATGCCGATCGAGCCGGTCAGCATCGAGGCTTCGTCGGACAGGATGTCGCCGAACATGTTGCCGGTGACCATCACGTCGAACTGCTTGGGCGCCTTGACTAGTTGCATCGCGGCGTTGTCGACCAGCATGTGGCTCAATTCGACGTCCGGGTAGTCGCGCGCCATCTCGATCATCACGTCGCGCCAGAGCTGCGTGCATTCGAGCACGTTCATCTTGTCGACCGAACACAGCTTGCGGTTGCGCTTCTGGGCGGCCTGGAAAGCGACATGGCCGATACGGCGGATTTCCGATTCGCTATACACCATAGTGTTGAAGCCGACGCGCTCGCCGTTTTCCTCGCGCACGCCGCGCGGCTGGCCGAAGTAGATGTCGCCGGTCAGTTCGCGCACGATCAGGATGTCGAGGCCGGCGACGACCTCCGGCTTCAGCGACGACGCATTGGCCAGTTCCGGGTAGAGGATGGCCGGGCGCAGGTTGGCGAACAGGTTCAGATCCTTGCGGATGCCGAGCAGGCCGCGTTCCGGGCGCTGCTCGCGCGGCAACGTGTCCCACTGCGGGCCGCCGACGGCACCGAGCAGCACGGCATCGGCCGCGCGCGCCAGTTTCTGCGTGGCTTCCGGATACGGGCTGCCGGTGGCGTCGACCGCGCAACCGCCGAGCAGCGCTTCTTCCATCGCGAAATCCAGGCCCAGCGCCTTGAGCACGCGCAGCGCTTCGGCGGTGATTTCGGGACCGATGCCGTCACCCGGCAATACACAGATTTTCATAGTCATTTCCTCGTCAAGAGAACAGCCAGGGCTGCCCGATACGGCACCTGGCCTCGAATTCGCGAATCTTGTCGGCGGGGCGCACGACCGCCTGCGCCGGCAAATCGACGACCAGCCTGCAACCCGGCACCGCCTCGACCTGGCGGAACAGCGCCGCGACCTCGGCGGCTGGCGGCACGATCGGCAGGATGCCGTTCTTGAAGCAGTTGCTGAAGAAGATACTGCTTGGGAATGATGGCGTCGGCATCGACATTGCCGCGGTCGAGCAGAGCGACCAGCCGTTCCAGGCGAACGAACCTTTTCATCATTCCACTTTCTTCTGCACGGCTTCGCCGCTCTTCTTGAGGGCGCCCCCGA
>CAZKSD010000043.1:0-13786 GCA_964555315.1 uncultured Dechloromonas sp. | reverse complement strand
AGACGTATCGAATCGGGTTCAGGGAGCCTGTGGACAGGGCTTCGCGGTCGCGTTCCATGAACGCCGCCGCGAGGCCCTTTTGCGTTTTTTAACGGGAAGAATCGGATGCATTCCAAGTTCAACATCACCGCCCCCGACCAGGGGCTGGCCGCTGCCTTGCAGCAGAAGATCGATCGGAAGACCAAGCCGCTCGGCGCGCTCGGTCAACTCGAAGAACTCGCCAAAAAGATTGGCCTGATCCAGCAGCGCCTCGACCCCGAGTTTGACCAGCCGCACCTGCTGGTTTTCGCCGGCGATCATGGTGCGGCGAGGGCGGGGATTTCGGCCTATCCGCAGGACGTGACCTGGCAGATGGTCGAGAACTTCCTCAATCGCGGCGCCGCGATCAACGTCTTCGCCCGGCAGAACGAGATCTTCCTCGCCATCATCGATGCCGGCGTGGCGCACGACTTCGGCCGGCGCAACGGGCTGATCAACGCCAAGGTGGCGCCCGGCACCGCCAACTACATCGAACAGCCGGCGATGACGATGGATCAATGCGCGCAGGCCATCGAGCGCGGGGCGGAGATCAGCCGCAATCTTGCCGCCAACGGTTGCAATCTCGTCGGCTTCGGCGAAATGGGGATCGGCAACACGGCGTCGGCCGCGCTGCTGACGCATTGTCTGACCGGGTCGCCGCTGGCCGGGTGCGTGGGACGCGGCGCCGGGCTCGACGATGCCGGGCTGGCGCGCAAGCAGGCGCTGCTCGAACAGGCGCTGACCCGCTACCGCAGCGCGGGCGGCAACGATGATCCGCTGAACGTGCTGGCCGAATTCGGCGGCTTCGAAATCGCCATGATGGTCGGCGCCATGCTGGGCGCGGCGGAAGCGCGGATGACCCTGCTCATCGACGGCTTCATCGTCGGTGCGGCGGCGTTGACCGCAGCCCGGCTGGCGCCGGCGCTGCTCGACTACAGCGTCTTCTGCCACCGCTCCGCCGAACCCGGCCACGCGGCGCAGTTGCAGGCGCTGGACGTCGAACCGCTGCTCGACCTCGGCCTGCGCCTCGGCGAGGGCACCGGCGCGGCGCTGGCCTGGCCGCTGGTGCGGGCGGCGGCGGGCTTCCTCAACGACATGGCCAGCTTCGCGTCGGCCGGGGTTTCGGAAAAGACCTGATGCTCCGCAGCGAGCTGGCGTACTTCTTCGGCGCCGTCCGCTTCTTCACCCGCCTGCCTGTGCCGGGCTGGGTCGGGCATTCGAGCGAGGCGCTGAAGCGCTCGGCGCGCTATTTCCCGGCGGTCGGCCTGCTGGTCGGCGGCATCGGCGCGCTGGTGTACGTCGGCGCGGCCTTTCTCTGGCCGCAGCCGGTCGCCGTGCTGTTGTCGATGGCGGCGACCATCCATGCGACCGGCGCCTTCCACGAAGACGGGCTGGCGGATACGGTCGACGGCCTCGGCGGCGGCTGGGACAAGCTGCGCATCCTCGAAATCATGAAGGACTCGCGGGTCGGCAGCTACGGCGTGGTGGCGCTGGTGCTGGCGCTGCTCGGCAAGTTCACGCTGCTGAATTCGCTGGATCGCGCGCTGGTCCCCCTCGCGCTGCTTGCCGGCCACGCCGTGTCGCGCTTCTGTTCGACCGCGTTGCTGGCGACCATGGACTACGCGCGCGACGATCTGCTGGCCAAGTCCAAGCCGCTGGCGACCCGGATTTCCGGCGGCGCGATGCTGGTGGCGCTGCTCTTCGTCGTGGTTGCCCTGGCCTGGCTGCCGACCGAGAAAGCCCTGACTGGCTGCGCGCTGGCGGCGCTGGCCGCCCTCTGGCTGGCCGCCAAATTCAAACATTGGCTCGGCGGCTACACCGGCGACTGCCTGGGTGCGACGCAGCAGGTCAGCGAAATCGCCTTCTATCTCGGCTTGCTTGCCGTCTGGCCGCACTGAAGGCGGCCCGGCGCTGGGCGCAGGCGCTACACTGGGTGCCTGTCAGTGATAATGCCGTCCATGGAAAAGCCCTGCGCCCCCGCCTGCGAAAGGAATCGCGAGCCGATTCTCGAAGTCCTTCGCGATCACTTCGGCGACCGCCGCGCGGTGCTGGAAATCGGCAGCGGCACCGGCCAGCACGCGATCTTTTTCGCCGCCCGCCTGCCGCATCTGCTCTGGCAGACCTCCGACCGCGCCGAGAACCTGCCTGGAATCAAGGCGTGGCTGGACGAGGCCGGCCTTCCCAACACCCCGCCGGCGCTCGAACTCGACGTCACCGGAGCGTGGCCCGCAGGGCGCTTCGATGCGGTCTTCAGCGCCAACACGCTGCACATCATGCCCTGGGCGGCCGTCGAATGTCTCTTCGCCGGGCTGGCGGACGTTCTCGCCGACCGGGCCAAGGTCGCCATTTACGGCCCGTTCAACTACGGCGGCCGCTTCACCAGCGCCAGCAATGCGGCGTTCGATCGCCGGCTCAGGGAAGATGCGCCGCACCAGGGAATCCGCGACTTCGAGAAGGTGAACCGCCTGGCCGGAACGGCCGGGCTCGAACTGGTCGACGACCGCGCCATGCCGTCCAACAACCGCTGCCTGGTCTGGCGGAGGACCGGCGGCGGATCATGAGTTCTTCGCGCCGGAACGAATCGGCGGCGGTCGCCGCATGATCCTCCATCTCGTCCGCCATCCCGAACCCGCGGTCGCGGCCGGCGTCTGCTACGGTCGACTCGACGTTTCGGCCAGGAACGCCGACGCCGTCGCGGCGCGGCTGCGGGGCGAACTGCCGGGCGGGTTGCCGGTATGGACCAGCCCGTTGCGGCGCTGCCGGGAACTGGCCGAGTTGCTGCAACCGCACCCGGCGATCGACGACCGCCTGAGCGAGATGGATTTCGGCCTGTGGGAAGGTCGACCGTGGGAGGCCATTCCGCGCGCCGAACTCGATGCCTGGGCGGCGGACGTCGGCGGCTATGCGCCGCCGGGCGGGGAGTCGCCGCTGGCGCTGCAGCGCCGCGCGCTCGCTTTCGTCGCCGGGCTCGACGCCCCGGAGTCGGTCATCGTCACCCATGCCGGGGTCATCCGCGTCCTGCTCGCGCATTGGCGCGGCTTGCCGCCCGGCGAATGGCCGCGACTTGCAATCGCCTACGGGTCGCTGACGACCGTCGCCATCGGCCGCTGAGCCCGCGCAGGCGCAGTCCGCCGTGGCGCCGGCATGCCGCCGGCCCCGTTCCCGGCGCTGGGGGGAAGCCGGACGGGCGGGTATAATCGCGCTTCACCTTGCCCTTCAGGGATCTGCATGGCCCGAGACATGACCAGTAGTCGTGCGCTGTATTCCCGGCTGTTGAGCTATGTCCGGCCGTACTGGCGGGTGTTCCTGGCGGCGATGCTGTGCATGGGCCTGTCGTCGCTGGCCGAGCCGGTCTTTCCGGCGATGATGAAGTACATGCTCGATGACGGCTTCGCCCGGTCGCAGGGCGGCTGGGCCTGGCTGATCTATCCGCTGATCATTCTGGCGATTTTCCTGGTCCGCGCGATTTTCGGCTTCCTCGGCGAATACGCCATGAGCTGGGTGGCGAACAATGTCATCACCGAATTGCGCCAGGCGATGTTCGCCCGCATCGTCCATCTGCCGATGCGCTACTACAGCGACAACCTCTCCGGCCACCTGATGTCGCGCGTCATGTACGACGTCACCAACGTGACCGGCGCGGCGACGTCGGCGATCACCTCGCTGATCAGGGATTCGCTCTCGATCATCGCCCTGATGGGCTGGCTGTTCTATCTCAACTGGCAACTGACGCTGATCACCCTGGTCATGGCGCCGCCGATCGCGGTTGCCGTGCGCTTCTTCAGTCGCCGGCTGCGCAAGGTTTCGCGTGGTTTGCAGCAGGCGATGGGCAGGATCACCCAGGTCCTGCAGGAAACGATCGAGGGCTACAAGGTCGTGCGCATCTTCGGCGGCCAGGCCTATGAGCGGGAGCGCTTTCGCCAGGCCGTCCGCGAACAGCGGGGACTGGCGATGCGGGCGACCCTCGCTTCGGCGGGCCAGAGTCCGATCGTGCATTTCTTCGCCGCGGTCGCCCTCGCCATCATCATCGGCGTGGCGCTCAGGCAGGCGGCCGAGGACCAGACGACGGTCGGCAGTTTCGTCTCCTTCATCACCGCCATGCTGATGCTGCTGCCGGCGCTGCGCCGGCTGACCGACGTCAATGCGCCGATCCAGCGCGGGCTTGCCGCGGCCGAGAGCGTCTTCGCGCTGATCGACGAAGCCGCCGAGGAGGACACGGGAAGCGTCGAACTCGGCCGCGCGCAAGGACATATCGACTTCGACCAGGTCACCTTCACCTATCCCGGCGCCGAGCGTCCGGCGCTGAATGACCTGTCGCTGAGTGTGCGGCCGGGCGAGTGCGTGGCGCTGGTCGGCGCCTCGGGCAGCGGCAAGACGACGGTCGCCAACCTGCTGCCGCGCTTCTACGGGGTCGAAACGGGGGAGATCCGGGTCGACGGGCATCGCCTCTCCGCGGTCCGGCTGGAAAGCCTGCGCGCGAACATCGCGCTGGTGAGTCAGGACGTGGTCCTGTTCAATGACACCATCGCCGCCAACATCGCCTACGGAACCCGGCGCGGAGCGTCGCGCGAGCAGATCCGCGCCGCCGCCGCCGCCGCCCATGCGCTCGAATTCATCGACGTGCTGCCGGAGGGCATCGACACGATGATCGGCGAAAACGGCGTCAAACTCTCCGGGGGCCAGCGGCAGCGTCTGGCCATCGCCCGGGCGATCCTCAAGGATGCGCCGATCCTGATTCTCGACGAGGCGACGTCGGCTCTCGACACCGAATCCGAACGCCACGTGCAGGCGGCCCTCGACGAACTGATGCGCGGGCGCACGACCCTGATCATCGCCCACCGCCTGTCCACCATCGAGAATGCGGATCGCATCGTCGTCCTGCACGAAGGCAGGTTGTGCGAATCCGGCAGGCATGCCGAACTCCTGGCGCTGAACGGCGCCTACGCCCGCCTGCACAGCCTGCAGGTGCAGGCGGAGAAATCGGCGGGCGGTTGAGACCCCCGGCCGGTGGCGGGGCTAATGCGCCGCCTCCCAGTTCGGCCCGATGCCGACCTCGACGACCAGCGGCGCCTTGAGCGTCGCCACGTTTCCCATCAGCCGCGGCAGGTGGGTGCGCACTTCCGTCAGTTCGTCGTCAGGCACTTCCAGCACCAGCTCGTCATGGACCTGCAGGACGAGGCGGGATTGCCGCGCCGACTCTTCCAGCCAGGTGTTGACGGCGATCATCGCCATCTTGATCAGGTCGGCGGCCGTCCCCTGCATCGGCGCGTTGATCGCGGCGCGCTCCGCCCCCTGGCGGCGGTTGCCGTTGCTCGAGCGGATTTCCGGGAACCACAGGCGGCGGCCGAAGGCGGTTTCGACGTAGCCGTGCTGGCGGGCCGAATCGCGGGCTTCTTCCATGTAGCGGGCGACGCCGGGGTAGCGCGCGAAGTAGCGGTCGATGTAGGTCTGCGCGGCGCTGCGTTCCAGCCCGAGCTGGCGGGCGAGGCCGAAGGCGCTCATGCCGTAGATCAGACCGAAGTTGATGCTTTTGGCGACGCGGCGCTGGTCGGGGCCGACTTCGAGCGGGGTGACGCCGAAAATCTCGGCGGCGGTGGCGCGGTGGACGTCCTCGCCGTGGGCGAAGGCTTCGAGCAGGCGCTCGTCGCCCGAGAGATGCGCCATGATCCGCAGTTCGACCTGCGAATAATCGGCGGAAACGATGCTGCAGTCCGCGGGCGCGATGAAGGCGGTGCGGATGCGCCGCCCCTCCTCGCTGCGCACCGGGATGTTCTGCAGGTTGGGATCGCTGGAGGCGAGGCGTCCGGTGACGACCGAGGCTTGCGAGAAGTGGGTGTGCACTCTGCCGGTATCCGGATTGATCATCCGCGGCAGCTTGTCGGTGTAGGTGCCCTTGAGCTTGGCCAGGCTGCGGTGTTCGAGCAGGAGCTTGGGCAGCGGGTAGTCGAGGGCCAGCTCGGAGAGCACTTCCTCGTCGGTCGACGGGCCGCCGGAGGCGGTCTTTTTCTTGACCGGCAGGCCGAGCTTGGTGAACAGGATTTCGCCGAGCTGCTTGGGCGAGGCGAGGTTGAAGGGCTGGCCGGCGAGTTCGCAGGCCTGCGCTTCGAGCGCCATGATCTTCTGGCCGATTTCATGGCTCTGGCGCGTCAGCGTCGCGGCGTCGATCAGGATGCCGGTCCGTTCCATCCGCCAGATGACCTGGCGGACGGGCATCTCGAGGTCGTGATAGATCCAGGAAAGACCGCGTTCCCCGGCGAACCGCGGGTGCAACGCCCGATGGACGCGCAGCGTGACATCGGCATCCTCGGCGGCATAGGTCGCGGCGCGCTCGATGTCGACCTGGTCGAAGCCGATCTGCTTTGCCCCCTTGCCGCAGAGATCCTCGTAGGCGATGGTGGCGAGGCCGAGGTGGCGGGTACACAACTGGCCAAGGTCGTGGCCCTTGTCCGATTCGAGGACATAGGACTGGAGCATGGTGTCATGGGCGACGCCGGCCAGGGCGATGCCGTGGTTGGCCAGGACGTGCTGGTCGTACTTGGCGTTTTGCAACACTTTTTTCTGGTCGACCGCTTCCAGCCAGGGTTTGAGCTTCGCCAGCACCGCGTCGCGCGGCAACTGGTCGGGGGCGCCGGGGGCGGTGTGGGCGAGCGGGATATAGCAGGCTGCGCCCGGCGTCACCGACAGCGAGACGCCGACGATGCGGGCGGCGAACGGGTCGAGACTGGTCGTTTCGGTGTCGAGCGCGGTCAGTCCGGCGGCTTCGATCTTCGCCAGCCAGGCGTCGAACTGCGACCAGGTCAGCACCGTCTCGTAACTGGTCGTCAGTTTGGGGGCTGGCGGGGCGGCGTCGGGCACGCCGACCGTTTGCGCCGGGATCCCGGCTACCGCATCCGCGCCGTCGATCTCGGCCAGCCAGGAACGGAACTGGTAGCGCCGGTAAAGTTCGCGCAACGTGTCGTTGTCGCGTTCGCTTGCGGTCAACGCCTTTGGCGCGGGCAAATCGGGCAGGTCGCAGGCGACCGTGACCAGCTTCCTGCCGAGCGGCAGGAAGCCGAGGTGGTCGCGCAGGTTCTGGCCGACGGCGCCGCCGATCTCACCGGCATGGGCGATGATGCCGTCGAGCGAGCCGTATTGCTCCAGCCACTTGAGCGCGGTCTTCGGGCCGCATTTCGGGACCCCCGGCACGCCATCGACGGGATCGCCGACCAGCGCCAGGTAATCGACGATGCGCTCCGGCGCGACGCCGAACTTGGCCTCGACGCCGGCCTCGTCGAGCAGTTCGTTGCTCATCGTGTTGTACCAGCGCACGCGCGGGCCGACGAGTTGGGTCAGGTCCTTGTCGCCGGTGGAAATCAGCGTATCCACGCCGTCGACCGCGGCATTGCTGGCCAGCGTGCCGATGACGTCGTCGGCCTCGACGCCGTCGATCATCAGCAGCGGCCAGCCGGCCGCCTTGATCGCGGCATGGATCGGCTCGATCTGGCGGACCAGATCCTCGGGCATCGGCGGGCGGTGGGCCTTGTATTCGGGGTACCAGTCGTCGCGGAAGGTCTTGCCCTTGGCGTCGAAGACGACGGCCTTGTAGTCCGCCTTGTAGTCGCTTTCGAGCCGGCGTAGCATGTTGAGGACGCCGTAGAGCGCGCCGGTCGGCTCGCCGTCCTGGTTGCGCAGGTCGGGCAGGGCGTGAAACGCGCGGTAGAGATAGGACGAGCCGTCCACCAACAACAAGAGAGGCATGAGCAGTGACGGGAAGCGAGAAACTGGTGATGGGCGTGGAATCCGAAGCCTTGCTGCAGTCGGCCTCGGCCCGTGAATCCTGGCGGATTTTTGGCATTATGTCAGAGTTCGTCGAGGCGACCGAACGTCTGGCGGCGATCAAGCCGGCCGTGACCATCTTTGGCAGCGCACGCGCCGCTCCGGGGTCGCCGTACTACGATCTCGCCGAAAGAACCGCGCGGCTGCTTTCCGATTCCGGCTTCTCGGTGATCTCGGGCGGCGGCCCCGGCATCATGGAGGCGGCCAACAAGGGCGCCTATTTCGGCAAGTCGCCTTCGGTTGGCTTGAACATCCAGTTGCCGCACGAGCAGCAGGAGAATCCTTATCAGGACATTTCGCAGACCTTCCGCCACTTCTTCGCGCGCAAGTACATGTTCGTCCGCTTTGCCAGTGCCTACGTCGTGATGCCCGGTGGTTTCGGCACGCTGGACGAGCTGATGGAAGCGCTCACTCTCATCCAGACCGGCAAGGCCAGGAAGATTCCGCTGATCCTGATGTGCTCCGCTTTCTGGCAGGGGGTGATCGACTGGTTCCGCGACACCCTGGTCGCGGAGAAGATGGTCGATCCCGCGGACATCCATCTGATTCAGGTGATCGACGAGCCCGAGCAGGCCGTCGAGGCGATTTTCAAACACTACGAGGCGCGTCCGTTCGGTCCGCTGCCCGGCGAACGTGAGTTGATGCTCAACCTGTAATAGAATCACCGGCAGATATTCAAGGATCACACCATGCGCCATCTCATTCCCGTCATCCTGCTGGCATCGCTGCCTGCCTGGGCTCAGCAGGGCAATCTCCAGCCGCTGCCCGCCGTTCCGCCTCCGGCGCCGGGCATGGAAGCCTTCGACGCGGCGCTCGAGCCGCAGGTCACCATCGTCAAGACCGAAACCGAGACGCGCGAGGAGTTCCGTCAGAACGGCCGGGTCTATATGGTCAGGGTGACTCCGGCCGTAGGCCCCGAGTACTATCTCGTCGATCAGCAGGGCGACGGCAATTTCGTCCGCCAGGACAATCCGGGCGCCGTGGTGTCGCCGGCGATGTGGAGGATTTTCACCTGGTAGCCGCTTGTCCGTCTACACCACGGTCGAGCCCGACGCGCTAGCGCGCTGGCTCGCGCCGCTCGGGGTAGGAACCCCGGGCGCGCTGGCCGGCATTGCCGCCGGCATGCAGAATTCGAATTACTTCGTGACCGTCGGCGGTCGCCGCTGGGTGCTGACCATCTTCGAGCACCTGGCGCCGCGCGCACTCGATTTCTACCTGGCCCTCCAGGATCATCTGGCGGCGCGCGGGATTCCCTGCCCGCGACCGCTGGCCACCGCCGACGGACGCTTCTGGCGGCTGCTGGCGGGCAAGCCGGCGGCTCTGTGCAACTGCCTGCCCGGTCACTGCGTCGAAGAGGCGACGGCGGCGCACTGCCACGCGCTGGGGACAATGCTGGCGCGCCTGCATCTGGCCGGCGCCGATTTTCCGTCGCCCTTGCCCAATCCCTGCGGCCATGACTGGAGCGAGCGGACCGGTCGGCGGCTGGTCCCGGCGCTGTCCGCCGACGAGCGCGGTCGACTGCTCGCCGAGCTCGATTTCCAGGCGGCGCAGGACTATTCGCGACTGCCGCGCGGAATCGTCCATGGCGACCTGTTCCGCGACAATGTCCTGTGGCAGGACAGCGGGGAGCTTTCCGGCGTGCTCGACTTCTATTTCGCCGGCGCCGACAGCCTGCTCTTCGATCTGGCGGTGGCGGCCAACGACTGGTGCGCCGAGGCCGGCCAGCTCGCCGCCCTGATTGCCGGATACGGCGCGCTGCGGCCGCTGACACCGGGCGAGGAAGCCGCCTGGCCGGCGCTGCGCCGGGCCGCGGCGCTGCGTTTCTGGCTGCTGCGGCTCGATGCGCGCTGCCATCCGCGCCCGGGGGCTGTGGTAACGATCAAGGACCCGGACCAGTTCGGGCAACTCCTGCGGCGTCTTTGCCTTGCTCAGGAAAGCGTGCACCGTTAGCATCCCGGTATGGAGAGAACTGCGCAAATTCAAGTGGTCCCGCGAGCTTTCACCGGCGCTACCCGGGAAGTCGACCCGGGCGACTGTTTCGTCTGGCTGCGCGAGGGATGGGCGATCTTTGTCGGCAATCTCGGCGTCTGGATCGGCAGCACGGCGGTGCTGATGGTTCTCCTATTCGCCGCGAACCTCGTGCCGGTCTTCGGGCAGATCGCGGTGACCCTGCTGCTGCCCGTTTTTGCCGCCGGCATCGTGTGCATGTGCAACCACCAGCAGAACGGCGGGCAGGCGGAAATCGCCGATCTCTTCGCCGGCTTCCAGCACAATTCGGGGCGCCTGATCGTCGTCGGCGTCATTTTCGCGACCGGGATTTTCGGCCTTGCCGCCATCGCCTTCAAGGTTCTCAGCGGCGGTGCCATCGGCAGCGTGATCACCGGCCGCCTCGCCGGTTTCGGCATCGCGCTCAGTGCGGTAATGCTTGCCAGCATCGCCGTCTTCATCCTGTCGATCCCGGTCATCATGGCCACCTGGTTCGCCCCCTTGCTCATCTTCATGCATGACATGGAGCCGCTGGCGGCGATGAAGGCGAGCTTCAGGGCCGGTGCCCGCAACTGGCTGACCATGGCTGTCTTCGGCGTCATGCTGGTCATCGCGCTGTTCATCGCCATGGCGCCGCTGCTGCTCGGAATGGCGATGCTGATCACGGTGCTGTCCGGGGCGACCTATGCCTCGTATCAGGACATCATCGCCACGGCGCCGCTGCTGCTGGGCATGCTGCTCCTGGTCCCAGTGTTCTCTGGGGCGGCCTACGCGTCGTATCGCGACATCTTCGTGGAGGTCTGACGGTGCACGCGCAGAAGCTTCCGGCGGCGGCAGGCTGGCGCTGGCTCGATGCCGGGTTCGCGATCTTCCGGCGCAACCCGCCGCTGCTGTCGATGCTGGTCGTCAGCTACTGGCTGACCGTGATCTTTCTCAACCTGGTCCCGATCATCGGCGCCGTGGCGGCGTCGATGGTCATTCCCGGCCTGACGGTCGGCCTGATGCAGGCGGCGCGCGACCTTGACCAGGGCAGGCCGATCGGCCTGCCGACGCTGTTCGGCGGAATCAGGCAGAATCCCCGGGTGCTGCTCGCCCTCGGTGCGCTTTATCTGTGCTGCACGCTCGCCATTCTGTCGCTTTCCGCGCTGCTCGACGGCGGCGATCTGCTGCGCCTGATCCTGTCGACCAAGCCCGCCGACCGCGAGGCGCTCGAGAGCGGCGGCTTCTTCCTGCCGTCGGTGTTCGTCATGACGCTGATGACGCCGGTGCTGATGGCCTGGTGGTTCGCCCCGGTGCTCGCGGCCTGGCATGGACAGAGCGTCGGCAAGGCGCTGTTCTTCAGCTTTGTCGCCTGCTGGATCAACTGGCGCGCCTTTCTCGCCTTCGGCGCTGCCCTGATCATCGTTGCCGGCATCCTGCCGGGGCTGCTTTTCGCCCTGCTCGCCGGGGTGTTTTCCGCTGGCGAGGGCGGTTCGATCGGCAGCTTCATCGTCCTGCCGCTGATGGTCGTGATCGCGCTGTGCGTTTTCTCGACGGTCTACGCCAGCTTCTACGCCAGCTACCGCGACATCTTCGGCCAACCTGAAATTGTCTGAACCGCTCGGCATATTTGGTGGCACCTTCGACCCCGTGCACTTCGGTCACCTGCGGCTGGCCGAGGAGGCGATCGGCCAGCTCGGCCTCGGCGGGGTGCGCTGGATTCCCGCCGGGCAGCCGCCGCATCGCGGCGCGCCGCAGGTGACGGCGCAGCAGCGCCTCGAGATGGTGTTGCGGTCGACCGCGGGAAATGACCGTTTTTCGGTCGATGCCGGGGAGGTCGCGGCCGCTGCCCCGAGCTACACCGTGCCTACCCTGGAACGCCTGCGCGCGGAACTCGGCGGCGATCGGCCACTGGTCCTGCTCGTCGGCGCCGACGCCTTCGCCGGCCTCACGGCGTGGCACCGCTGGCGCGATCTCTTCGCGCTGTCCCATGTTGCCGTCGCGCATCGCCCGGGCTTTCCGGTGGAGGTCGCCAGCCTGCCGCACGAACTCGCCAGCGAATTCGCCGACCGCCGCCTGCCCGATGCCGGCGGCCTGCGGGCGGCGCCGGCCGGCGGCATCGCCACCTTCGCGATGACCCAACTGGCGATTTCGGCGACGCGGATCCGCAAGCTGCTCGCCGCCGGGGAGTCGCCCCGCTATTTGCTGCCGGACAGCGTTCTCGACTACATTAGGCTTCATCAACTCTACCGAGACAGGCTCTAACCCCCGATGGAAATGCGCAAGCTGCAGGAACTCGTCGTCTCCGCCCTCGAAGACATCAAGGGCAGGAATATCGAAGTCATCAACACCACCGGGCTCAGCTCGCTGTTCGACTCGATGATCATCGCCACCGGCGACTCCAATCGCCAGGTCCGGGCGCTTGCCCGCAACGTCGAGGAAAAGGCCGGCGCGGCGGGGGTCGAGGTGCTGTCGATCGAAGGCGAGGAAAGCGGCGAGTGGGTGCTGGTGGACCTCGGCGACCTGATCGTTCATGTCATGCAGCCGACGGTGCGCCAGTACTACAACCTCGAGGAGCTGTGGAAGACGACGCCGGCGCAGCGGCGCAAGGCCATGGAGCAGGCCGCAGCCAAATGAAGCTGAACGTGCTCGCCGTCGGCCACCGCCAGCCCGGCTGGGTGAGCGCCGGTTGCGCCGAATACCTCAAGCGCATGCCGCGCGAACTGCCGGCCGCCGTCACCGAAATCAAGCCGGAACTGCGCGGCGCGAAAACCCGCGAGCAGTTGCTCGCCGCCGAAAGGGGGCGCATCCGCGATGCCCTGCCGGCCGCCTGCCGCATCGTCGTGCTCGATGAAAAAGGCGACGACCTGAGCACGCTCAAACTTGCCCAAAGGCTTGCGGCCTGGATGCGGGATGGCCGCGACGTCGCCCTGCTGATCGGCGGCGCCGACGGACTCGACGAGGAATTCAAGCGCGAGGCCGACGACCGCGTGCGCCTGTCGAGCCTGACGCTTCCGCACGGCCTGGCCCGGCTGGTGCTGTGCGAGCAGCTCTACCGGGCGGCCAGCGTGCTCAGGAACCACCCCTATCACCGGGAGGGCTAGAATCCATCATGCGTCTCTACCTCGCTTCGCGCAGCCCGCGCCGCCGTGAACTCCTCACCCAGATGGGGGTGGCCTTCGACACCATCATCTTCCGCGGCGGCCTGCGCACCGATCCGCAGGTTGACGAAGGGGTGCATGCCGGCGAAGCGGCGCTCGCCTATGTCGAACGCGTCGCCCGGGCGAAGGCCGAACACGGCATCGATCTTCTCCTCGAGCGGCGCCTGCCGCTGCGCCCGGTGCTGGCGGCCGACACGACGCTGGAACTGGCCGGCGAGGTCATCGGCAAGCCGGTCGACGAAGCCGACGCGGCGGCGATCCTGCGCCGTCTCTCGGGCCGGACGCACGGCGTCCTGACCGGCGTCGCCGTCGCCCATGAAGGGCGGACCGAATACGTGCAGTCGATCAGCGAAGTGCGTTTCCGCCACATCGACGACGACGAAATCCGTCGCTACGTGCACAGCGGCGAGCCGATGGACAAGGCGGGCGCCTACGGCATCCAGGGTCGCGCCGGAATGTTCGTCGAATACATGGCCGGCAGCTATACCGGCATCATGGGCCTGCCGGTCTGCGAGACGGGCGAACTGCTCAAGCGCTTCGGCTGGCGTTTCTGAACGCTGGCGGCGAGTCGGACGGGGGAAGGGCAATTCGCCTGGACGAACCCTCGGCAAGTGACAGCCCCGCCAGTCTTGCCGCCGCCTCGGTGGCGCCGGTCGCGGCCGGTCGTGGCGGCTGTTGCTGCTTCCAGAGAACGCTCAGGCTCTCCTGCAACGCGCCGCTGAGCAGGCAGTCGGCGGGAATTTCGCGGCAGGTCGCGTTGCGCCGCAGCCACTCGATCAGGCAGTCCTGCTCCGGCCAGTCGTCGCGCCGCTGGTAAAGCACCGGCG